>NZ_JBVFUV010000006.1:0-60720 GCF_055693925.1 Paracoccus sp. BR5-17 | reverse complement strand
GCTCGATCTCGATCCGGCCCACCTCGGTGGCCGGCGCGGCGGGAGCGGCAGGAAGCTCCCTGGTATCCTGCACGATCTCGACCGGCAGAAACTGCGCACCCTCGCCCGAGCCCGCCTTAGCCTCGGGCGCAAAACGAGGATCGCGCAGCCATTTGAAGATCAGGTTCGCGTTGACCGCGTAACGCCGCGCGACCTGAGCAACCGAAACGCCCGGAGCCATCGTCTGAAAGCAGATCGACCGCTTCTCCTCGTCCGTCCAGAGCCGCTTCGTCCGACGCGCCACGTCCGCCCCCATAGTGTCCACCATCCATAGTGGACACTATCGATCACTCTCTCACCGTGGCAGAGCGGTCACGCCGGACGGATACTTCTGATCTGACGTTGTCCCTGGAGAGAACGCCACTGCGAGCCGTTATCCGTTCAAGCTCTTCGAACATCTTGCAGAGGCAAAGACCAACCGGACCTGACGCAATGTCCATCCGTGGAGCCTTGCTAAACGGCTGCCTTGTCGCTGGCGGGTCCTTGGCGGCCTTGCTTGGCCAGCCCGTAAATCAGCAGCGCAACCGTCGCAATCACGAAGCCGCACGCGATGGGGCGCTCGAGGAAGATCATCAGATCGCCGCGCGAGACAAGCAAGGCGCGCCGCAGGTTGGTCTCGATCAGCGGCCCCAGCACGAACCCCAGGAGGAGGAGGGCGGGGCTGAAGGCCGCCTGCGTCAGCGCGTAGCCGATGATGCCGATCGCGGCCACCGTGACGATGTCGAAGGTCGATCCACGCACCGAGTAGACGCCCAGGCAGACGAAGATGATGATCGCCGGATAGAGCAGGCGGAACGGGATGCGCAGCATCGAGACCCAGATCCCGATCAGCGGCAGGTTCAGGACCAGCAGGAACAGGTTGCCGATCCCGAAGCTGACGACAAGCCCCCAGAACATGTCCGGATGCGCCTCGAGCATCAGCGGGCCGGGCTGGATACCGTGAATGACGAGCGCGCCCAGCATCAGCGCCATGATCGGATCGCCGGGGATGCCAAGCGTCAGCGTCGGCACAAAGGCCGTGATCGAGGCCGAATTGTTGGCGGCTTCCGGGCCTGCGATGCCTTCGATCGCCCCCTTGCCGAACCGCTCGGGCCGCCGGGCCACGCGCCGCTCGAGCGCGTAGCTGAGAAAGGACGAGATGGTCGAGCCGGTGCCCGGCAGAGCCCCAAAGAAACCGCCCAGAAGCGTGCCGCGCGTGACGGGCGCAACCATCTGGCGCAGATCGTCCCGGGTGGGGACCAGTTGGCGCAGGCTGACATGGGCGGGCGGGCCGTCGCGTTCGGCCTTGCGGATATTGCCGATGATCTCGGCCAGACCGAAGAGGCCCATCGCCAGGGCCACGAGGTTGATGCCGTCCAGAAGCTGAACCTGTCCGAAGGTGAAGCGCTGCGCGCCGGAATTGACGTCGGTGCCCACGCAACCCAGGATCACGCCCAGCACGACCATTGCCAGGCTCTTGGCCAGTCGCCCCTCGCCCATGGTCGAGGCCGCGACCAGCCCCATCACCATCATGGCGGCGTAATCGGCGGCCCCGAAGCTGGTCGCCAGCTGGCTGAGCCAGCCCGCAAGCAGGACCAGGATCACGATCCCCAGCATCGAGCCGGCAAAGGACGATACCATCGCCGTGAACAGCGCCACACCCGCGCGGCCCTGCTGCGCCATGGGATAGCCATCCATCGTGGTGACCGCGGATTGTGGCGTTCCCGGCAGGCGCAGCAGGATCGAGGCCACCGCCCCGCCGTATTGCGCCCCGTAATAGACCGCCGCCAGCATCACCAGGGCCGCCTCGGACGAGATGTAGTAGGTGATCGGCAGAAGCAGCGTGATCGCCGCCATGGCGCCGATGCCCGGCAGAACGCCCACCAGGGTGCCCAGCACCGCCCCCAGAAGGCTGTAGATCAGCACCGAGGGTTGCAGCGCCACGGCAAGGCCATGCGCTAGGCCGTCCAGCGCGGTCATCGCATCCCCCTGGGCCAGACAGGCAGCGACATGTTCAGCCCCTGCACGAAGACCAGCCAGACCACCATGGTCACCGCCAGGGTCAGCATCAGCCGCCAGCCAAGCCCGCGGCGCGGCGCGACCGCGCTGGCGATCAGCACCGTCACGGCGCTTGTCAGCAGCAGTCCCATCCTGTCCAGAAGCAGCCCGAAGGTCAGAAGCGCTGCGATGACGGCGAGTGTCTCGGGCCAGGCGAACGGCGCGGCGCGGGCGGGGCGGGGGCCGGCCGACATCGCGATCAGCGCTCCAAGCGCCGCCAGCAGGCCCCGAGAGCCACCGGGAAGAAGCCAGGGCCCATGCGCCGAAGGCTGCCGATGTCATAGTTGACCCACGCATAGCCTGCGACGGCCAGTCCGGTCAGCGCCAGAAGGCCGCCCCAGGCCATGTCATGAAGATCGCGGTGCATTGGCTGCCAGACGCCTTCAGTCCGCGGCCTGGACCGTGTCGATGACACCGCCCCAGAGGGTCGTGTCATCCGCGATCCGTTGCGCCAGATCGGCAGGCGTGCCCGGCTGCGCTTGCCAGCCCATGGCCAGCAGCCGCTCGCGCACGCCAGCGTCGGCCAGGATTGTATTCAGTTCGGTGTTCAGACGTTCGATGACGGCCGGATCGGTGTCGGCAGGCGCGATGAAGGCGTTCCACAGCTCGGCGCGGAAATCGTCCGGCAGCCCCGACGTGCCCGCGATCACAGGCACGTCCGGCACCTGCGCGAAGGGCTCTGCCGAGGTGACGCCGAGCATTTTCATCGTCCCGGCCTCGACCTGCGGCAGCGCGGCCGACGGAGCCGATGAAGCCGCTGTCGATCTCGCCCCCCAGGATCGAGGTTGTGACCTCGGCGTAACTCTGGAACGGGATGTGAAACAGCTGAACCCCGGCGGCATCGGCAAACAACTCGGCCGTCAGATGCGCGCCCGAGCCCTCTCCGACCGAACCATAGCTGATGGCTTCGGGTTCGGCGCGGGCGGCCTCGATGAAGGACGCCAGATCGTCAGCCGGAAAATCGGCGCCCACCGCCAGCACCAGCGGGCTGGTCGCGATCAATCCCACTGGCGCAATGTCCGTGGCGGGATCATAGCCCAGATCCGGGATCAGGCGCTGCGCCGTCGTCAGAGGGCCGTTGATGTTGATCCCGAAGCTGTCGCCGCCGCGTGCCAGCATCTGCTGGACCGCGATCACGCCGCCTGCGCCGGGACGGTTCTCGACCACGACCGGCTGGCCCAGAGCCTCGGCCAGCGGCTCGGCGACAAGCCGCGCGATCGTGTCGGGAGAGGAGCCCGCGGGAAAGCCGACGAAGACATGCACCGGACCAGTCGGCCAGTCTTGCGCCATTGCAGCAGAGGAGAGTGCGCTTCCGGCGACGAAAGCGGCGGCGGCCGCTAGGCGGCAGGTCTGGCAATGGATCATGATAAGGGTCCCCCGGCAAATGATGCCCCGTTTGTTGACCCTGAGGCCGGGGGCGTCAATGGCCGAGGGGCAAATAGGGGCAGGACTGACCGCCCGGTCAATCGCGTTGGCTGATGATGTTCATCATCGTGGCGCTGATGGCCTTAGACCTTGCAGGACTTGCGTCATGCGCCCAGTGACGAGTTCAGCCCATCCTTCCAGCCGCCTTTGTGCAAGTGCCAGGGCGCAGTGCTGCCTTATCAGACATAATACATCTCGGGGGTGATGACGCGATAGGGTGGGGTCAGGAGATTTTTCTGCGCCTTTGGCGGTCGCGTATCCTGCAAAAAGCTTGAGGAACGATGTGGCTGCGTTCGCGATCAAAAGTTGACAAAACGCGAATTTCGCGTATATACGGGTGTGATATGGGGGCGGTGTCATGATGCAGAGCAAGGTTCGCAAGGTTGGCAATTCCGCAGTGATGACGCTGACGACCGAGATGCTGGCGCTGCTGGACGCGAAGGAAGGCGACAGCCTGTTCGTGTTGCGCGGAGATGATGGCTCGCTGCGCATCACTGCGCATGATCCCGAAGTCATGGCCGCGCTCGAGGCTGCGGAGATCGTCATGGACGAGAACCGCGACCTGCTGGCAGCCTTGGCGTGACGGCCCCGATCTGGGTCCCGCTTGCCGCCGTCATCGCCATCCACGACCGCCAGATTGCCCGCCACGGCGGCGCTCCCGGCATGCGCGACCGCAGCCTGCTTGAGGCTGGCTGCGCCCGCCCTCTGAACCAAACGGCCTATGGCACGCCCTCTCTGCCCGAGCTTGCCGCGGCCTATGCCTACGGCATCGCCAAGGCGCATGCCTTTGTCGACGGCAACAAGCGAACGGCTTTTGTCACCGCACTGACGTTCCTGCGCCTCAACGGCCTGAGGCTTTCGTCCCGATCCGGTCGAAGGCGTCCGCATGATGGAGGATCTTGCCTCGGGCGATGTGACCGAGGCTGCCTTTGCCGCGTGGCTGGAGGCGGGAGTGGCGGAGTTGTGAGAGAATATGATCGGTGCGCTGGCTATTGTGTTGGACCATGGCCCATAAAGGAAGCCGGGACGCACCACGATGCTGAGATCAACCTCGGCAGACAGCAAAGGCATCCCCGATCGCCGCACACTACTGATGTATGGTGGGGCTGTTGAAGAAGTCCTACGGAACGCTGCCGATGCCGTGCGTCATCGGGTGGAGCAATGATGCCGCCAGCCTCCTTTGCAGGTCGCGCAGAAGGGCAGAAGAGGGTGAGAACAGCTCTCCCCGGCGCCTGGCCGCCAGGATATGCAGCAAAAGTGCGAAGAATGCTGCCGCCAACCGCTTCAGGTTCACGGCCGCGGCAGTGAGGAAGGCCTGAATGCGCATATTCTCAAGCCCGCGCCTCACCGCACGGGCGAGGCCGTCCCAGGTCTTTGCCTCACCGTGGAAGCCTTCCGAGCGCCAGCGGTGGCGCCGACAGAGCCGGCTCTCTTTCTCGCCCCACCGCTCCCGCCGCCGGCGCGCCCGCAGCAGGGCCGGATAATCATGAACAACCACAACGGCTCGGGTCTTTCGCGACGGTGAAAGACACAGAGCCGCGAGATCGCACCCGGCACAGTCACGCACCCTGGTGACGAAGAACCTGCCGTGACTGATCCTGGTCTTCGTTGGCTGAAGGATTTTGCCGCGTGGGCATTTCCCGAGATCATGGCGCGCATCGAACTTGAAGCGGCGGAGCGGAACCTTGCTTCTGATCGGTTCGACCCTGGTCGGGATGATGGCATCGATCCCGCGCACTTCCAGCCCGCCGAACATCTTGGCGCAGGCATGGCCCGCATCTGCTGTCGCCACCCCGATGGGTTCTCCCATGGTCGCGGCAGCTGTATCGAGGCTGTCCAGGATGTGATCGCCCTCGTTCGCCTCCCCGGTCGTGACCTCCACCTCGACGATGACCCCGCAGAGCTCGTCAACCACGCCATGCTGCTTGCAGCACGGCTCAAGACGCCGGTTGCGCCCGCTGGTCGCCATGCTGGCGTCCGGATCAGTGACGCAGACCTTCTTGTAGCGTCCGGTCTTCTTCGAGTGCTTGATCTGGAGATCGGCCTCGGTGTCCTCCGGCACATCACCATTCGCGTCGGACATGGCACCAACATGGCGCACCGCGAGGCTTTCCCAGCTGACATCGGCCCGGATCGGAGAGGCGTCGACATGCACGACCTCGCCCTTGGCGATCCCGGCTGCCACACAGCTCCTGAACCGTCCGCTCAAAGATGCGCCGAAACCGCTCGGCGCCCCAGCGTTGCCGAATACGGGTCAGCGAAGAATGATCCGGAAGCCGCTCGTGGAGGCCATAGCCCGCAAACCAGCGGATCGCGAGATTGACCTGTGCCTCTCGCACAAAACGCCGGTCATGGACGATCCCGAGAAGAAAGCCGGCCAGCATGAGACGGACGGCTGCCTCTGGCGCGATCCCTGGCCGGCCGGTTCCGGCGGCATAAAGATCGGCAACGTCCTCGGCCAGCCAGCCGAGATCGAGCACCCGGTCGACGCGGGCAAGGACATGATCATCCGGCACAAGGTCACGCAGCGACCCGCAGACAAAAAACTCGAGTTGATCCCGGTTCTGATGACCGATCATCCTGGCCCCCGCGACAAAGTCCTGAAGCTATGGAATCAGCGAAGCAAGGGTTTTTCAACAGCCCCCGCATTCACTGGATGCGCAACGCCCTGGCTCACGCCCGGCCAAGAGCCGCACCGCCGTGGCGGCGATGCTGAAGACGATCTTCGCTCGAGGCAAACCAAGGCCGAGGCCGAAGCCCAATGGCAGATCGTGGCCGACGCCCTGCGCGAGAAGCAGCCCAAGCTCGGCGCCCTGATGGACAACTCGCGCGACGACGTCCTGGCCTCCATGTCGTTCCCCCGCGAGCACTGGGCCCAGATCGCCTCGACGAACCCGCTGGAACGGGTCAACCGCGAGGTGAAGCGGCGCGCCGACGTCATCGGCATCTTCCCGAACGACGAGGCCATCGTCCGCCTGGTTGGCGCGCTGATGCTCGAGACCAACGACGAATGGGCGGTCGCACGGCGATACGTCTCGCTTGAAACGCTCGCCCGCGTGACCGACAACCCCAATGTCCAGGCTGCCCGCCGTGGCAACCTGATCAAGCCCTGACCACTCCGAGGGTCAGCGCTCTTACACCATCCCCTGGGACACTATCGGGCCGGATCCCTACAGGACGCATCAAGACCGTTGGCGACCTTTCTGGGCTGACCCGTGAAGGTGATGCCCCGCCGGCCTCTGTCTCGTCTGCAGCCGGGCGCGGAGCCTCTGGCCGGTTGGCAGGCTCATCCATCCCGGCCTCGTGCCGGATCCGTTCATCAGCGTTGTAGAGCGCCACGATCTCGCGGCGGGCGAGCGAAGGCTGCACGGCCCGTGCGGCAGCGGCCGCCATGGGCAGCCTGTCCAGCCGGTCACGCAGTTCCTCGGGGCTGCAGCCATTAGCGCGGATGAAGTAATTCGAACTGTTTGAGTAGCCCCGGGGCGTCACTCCGGCAGCAAGGGCGGCCGCATCGGGGCAGGGCAGGATCACACCCGCGCGGTTCCCCACCCGGCGGATGACCAGGTCGGCCTGCGCCAGGTCGGCCACGAACTCGAAATCGGGATGGGCATCCGGGGTGCGGGTCATGACGCGTGCCTCAGGCCGCCGCTCCCAGATCTGGAAGACGCAGTTGACCCGGTGCAATCCGTCTTCGGTTTGGAAGGGCTCATTGGGCAGGTCGACCTGGCGGCGCAGGTGAAACCGCGGATCGATGCCGCGCTGCATGGAGGCCTTGGCGAAGGAGGCGGGCAGGATGAAGGCGATGACATCGGCAAACAAAGCCGCGCGTTGGATGAAGCGTGTCGCCAGATGGCCGCCGCGCCCGAAAGGCGGATTGCCCAGCACGATGATGCGGCCATCATGGCGAGGCGCGGGCAGGGTGAAAAAGTCCCGTTCTTCGATGCCAGGCGCATCAGGGACAAGATCGACCGCGATCAGCCGATCCTGAGGCAAAAGACGCGAGAACGCCCCGGCACCGGCAGCGGGCTCGATGAAAAGATCATCTGTCCGAAAGCGGACCTCACGCCACGCCATGCCGATGCACTGACGCGCCGTCGCGTCCGTCGTATAGAACTTGTCCACGGCCAAAGCCGCTGACGCACCTGCGTTGTTCACCTTGAAATCGCGCATCTTCATCGAGCTTTTTTCCAGTTGCGCGGTCTTCGCGCTGTTGGGACTGACGATAAATTCCGGCTGTGAAAACCGCTAGCGACACAGCTCGCTCGACGCTGCCAAACCTGTGGATAACGAGACAAAAGGGGAACATCAGGAGCCAGCCGCATCCATGCTCCATGAGCGATGGGGTGGAGGCCTCTCCTGGGCGGCATCGATGTGCCTTGGCGGCGGGTGTTGGAGCGCCGCTACGGAAGGGAGCGACCATGGAAGAGGTTCGTATCATCGGCCTGGATGTGGCCGAGAGCGTGCTTCAGGCGCATGGCGCTGCAGCTGGCGGGGCAGCGGTCTTCCGCCGCAGGCTGTCACGGGCGCGGCTGTTGAACTTCATGACCATACAGGCGCCTTGCATCGTGGCGATGGAAGCTTGCGCCAGTGCACATCAATGGGGCCGGGCTATCGGTGACCTCGCCCACGACGTGCGGCTGATCCCGCCAGCCGATGTGAAGCCTTCGTGACGCGGCAGCAGAACGATATAGCCGAGGCCGAGGCGATTGCGGAAGCGAGGTCGCGGCCGACGATGCGGTTTGTGGCGGTAAAGACCGAGGCCCAGCAGGCATCCGCGATCGCCTACCGGACCCAGAATGGTCTGGTTGGTCAACCCACGCAGACGATCAATGCCTTGCGCGGCCATCTTGCCGAGCGCGGTCTCGTGGCGCCGCCGGAGCCGCGCATGTCGGGCGCCTTGAGGCGCTCACGGGGCAGCTCATCGCACTGCGATGCCTCAGGAGAGGAAGGCACGCCGGACGCCTGAATGCCGCCGAAGGGAGGCCCTGCCTGTTACGCTGTTACGCCCTGTTTCAGGGTCTGTAACAGACAACGCATTGAAAATAAATGATGTTACAGTGTTACGCCAAAAAAACGGCCCGAGTGTCTTCCTGTGCGGGCGTGCGTGCGTGGGCGCGTGGGTGCGCGCACGTACTAGTATATATATATTCAGAACATGTAACAATGAAACACTCGCCCTATTCTTCAACGAAATCAATATCTTGATCTGTTACAGTTTCCGTTACAGCCTGTAACCTCTGTAACACTATGATTTCAAAAGAAACGCCTGTTACAGCGGCGCAGGAAATCGCCCTCTGGGGCTGTGGGACAGGCTCCCTGGCCGGTTTTACAGTGGTGACTAGAGGATTTTTGTGCCTCCCGGGTGTCGTCCAGTTCCCCCATGCCTGCCCGATGGCATAGGCCGGCAGCGCAAGCTTGGCCCGGTTCGGTCAGGGCCCTTGTCCCTGGAATGTCCCGGCCATCAGGGGCCAGGTGGTCTCCCCTCGCCTGCGTGAGCCAATCCAGATGGTCTTGGTGCACGGCCAGAGTGTCTTCGGGGCGGATCGGGCCTTTGGCGACGTCAGCGCTTTTGCGGATGCGGATGTAGTCGGGCATGACCATCCGGGCGCGGTGCATGGCCTCCGGGCGATCCCCGGTGAGGGCAAAATCGGTCCACAGCGTGCAGCAGAGCAGCCGGACCGCTCCGATGTCGATGACCTGCTTCTGTGCCAGATGGGCCCCGGCCGTCCGGGCAATCTCAGCCAGCCGGTGGTCGCCACCGTGCAAATACAGGTTCCACAGATCGTGATTGCCGGGCACGATCCAGACACGGTCCAGGTCGATCAGCCGGCCGAGGCGCGCCAGGCAGCGCGGCCATTGATAGCCAGGATTATTGCTCAGATCGCCAGCGACGATCAGCGCGTCGAGGTGGGACAGCACCGGGGCGATAGGGGCGAGCGGATCGCGCCCGTCGCGCATCCAGGCGTCGAGGTGCAGGTCAGCGACGACGAGGATCATGGGTGGTGTTCCTTCACGGTCTTGGGGCATGGGGCAGGCCGCCTCGGCGGCGGCGGCTGGCACAGGACACGGCGGTCAGGGCGGTCTTTGGCTGGGGTGCCGGTCATTGCCGGAGCGCGGGCAGGGCAGGCTCTGGCCCGCCCCGCCGCCGCGCTATCGGCTCAGTGTCTCGCCGCTCGCTCGGCCGCGATGGTGTCGCGGTGGGCGCGCAATCGGTCCCTGTGGGACGCGAGCAGACGATCGAGCAAGGCGCGATTGCTGACAGGCAGACATCTCAGGCGCGCGGCGTCGGCCGCCAGCCGGGCCCTGTCGCCGCACGCCGGCTGTCTGCATTCTGGCGCCTCGGGACCGGCTGCAGGCTGGCCGATCCCCCGGCCCAGCCGATACCAGCGGCTGGAGGTCCGCGCCCACTGGCCGTCGGGGTCGAGAGCGATGAGGCGCGCGGTGGTGATCCATCGCGCCCCCAGGATCGGGTGGCCGTTGACATGGCCCCACAGCAGCGGCTCGGCCGCGAGGGTCAGGATCGGGTGCCAGGGGCTCAGCGTCGGGGCGGTGGCCAGGTCTTCGGGCGTCGGGCCGGACCGGGCTTCGTCAGTGGCGGCGAGGATCTGCTCAAGCCAGGGAACGGCATCGGTAATCATGAAGATCTCCAGAAGCGGGGGTCGTGAGAAAGGAAGGCTTGCCGGGATGCACTGCGGAGGCCGCGGTGTCCGGCCTCATGGGGTTTCTGGCGTCCTCATGCGGTTGCGCTGTCATCGTCGGGCGCCAGAGGGTCATCGGCGCGACCCGGTTCGCTCCCGCCCGCGGGAAGCCCGTGGCGCACGTGCTCGAGCCAGGGGCGGATGGCCTCGGCCTCCATCTCGCGCGCCGCGAGGAGCGCGTGCGCCATGCCCTCCAGGATGTCCCTGTTGTCGGCAAGGATGGCGCGGGCCCGTGCCTCGGCGGCCTCCAGATCGTGGCGGACCTGACGGCGCAGGGCCGGATCGAGCAGCAAAGCCTTTTCCGCGTCCTCGAGCCAGACCGGTCCGTAAGCCCCCAGGCCATGGCGGGTGTGGATGCTCGCGGCCAGTGCGGTAGCCTGGGCCAGGTCGGACGTTCTGCCGCCGCCCGCGCCCGTCGAGACGGTGCCCAGCACCACGGCCTCGGCAGCGCGCCCGGCGAGAAGCTGAGCCATCTCATCGCGCAGGCGCGACAGGGAGACCGATCCTGGGATAGGGTCGACAAAGGTCATGCCACCGCCCCGTCGCCCCAGCCGGATGCGATGCACCGGCCCGAGGCGCAGCGCCGCGCAGACGAGCGCATGCCCGCACTCGTGCAGGGACACGCCCCAGGCATCGTGGTCATCACATGCCGGGGCGAGGACAGCGCGCAGATCGGCGGGCAGAAGATCCCGCCCGTGCACCCGGGCGTCCGTGCGCGCCTGGCGGATGGCGGCGTCGACTTCCGCTGCGCTGAGACCCACGGCTGAGCGGGCCAGCTCCAGCAGGTCCGCCTCAGCCCAATCCGGCAGATGGTGACGCAGGATGCCGTGCAGCGCGGCGCTGTCGGGCTGCGGCATTGCCACCGTCCGGTCGATCCGACCGGGGCGGAGGACCGCCGGATCGATCGCATCGGGGTCATTGCAGGTGGCGATGACAATGACCCCCTCGTGCTGCGCGATGCTGTCGAGTTCGGTGAGGCAGGCGTTGACGACCTGGCGGCGGTAGGACGCGTTCTGACTGCCGCGATCTTCGCGTGAGCCCACAGAGTCGACCTCGTCGATGACGAGAAGGGCGGGTGCCTTGGCGCGGGCCTCGGCAAAGCTTTTGCGCATCTCGCGCAGCATGTCGCCGAGATGCCCCGCCGCCTGCCATTGGCCGAAGGTCGCCGCGATGACCGGCATGCCGGCGGTGTGGGCAATGGCCCGCGCCAGCCACGTTTTTCCACTGCCTGGCGGACCGTAGAGAAGGAGCGAGCGCGACAACTCGTTCCAGCGGATCTGCCCCGCCCGCCATGCCTGCAGGTCCGCCGCCATCTGGCGGGCCGCGACCAGGGCCGGGGCGTCTCCCGTGAAGTCGTCCAGGTTGGGCGTGCCGGTCGCAAGGGGTGCAGCGGGAGGGCGTGCCGGGGAGGGAGCCGGTGCCGCCGGTTCTGCGGCCCTCGCCAGGCGCGCGACGACTCCCTCATCTGCAGCGCCGCCACCACGTCGCGGCGGTATTCGCGCTGAGCATAATCACTCATCCGGCCGTCCGACAGCGCGGGCCGGATCACCACCAGATCCGGCTCCCCGGTCGCGATTTGGGAATTCGAGGCGATCGTGCAGGATAGCGGCAGGACGAACTCGAGCAGACTGCGGGTGTCCTCCAGATCCTCGCCGGGAATGCCATCGAGGAGGGTCAGCGCACCTGGCGACAGCAGCCGATCGATGGCGTCCGCGCCGCCCAGGGTTGCTGCCAGGCGGACGAGCAGCAGGAGGTGATGACGGGGAACCGACACGGGCACCGGCGGCAGCGGAACCGATCTGTCGCTCCCGGAGGCGCCGGACGTGGTGCCGGCCTTCGTTCCCGTTCGCCGGGACCGGGCAGGCGCCGTTTCTGCCGGCGCGCGCTCCTCGCCCCCGGCGGCGGCCCGGGAGCCATGGGTGGCGGAGTCCGCGCCATGACGGCCGGACTCCGCGGCCAGGAAGCGGATCACAGCGGTCTGCGCGAGTTCCCACCAAGCAGGATAGAAAGGGCTGGAAGAGCGGGGCGGAACAGGGGGCATCGGGTGTCTCCGGAACGAGGGAAGGCGGCGCCCCGGAGGGGTTCCGGGAGGCGGCATGGACGCGGGTGCGCGCGGCTCGGGTGGCAGAGGGACGGGTGAAGCAGGATGGGTCCGGTCCGGGAGCCATCCCGCCATTCCCCGTGACGCTCCCGTTCCGGTCGGAGGAGCCTATTCCGGGTCGGAGGGTAAGGAGTCGTCCGCCGCGGAAGGGGGCAAGCTGCTGGCCAGGGCAGGGTCGTCCGCCGCGGGGCGGGCAGGCGCCTGGCTCTGCTCAAGGCGCCGCCGCAGGCGCTTGAGACGGCGTTTCTCGCGGCGCCGGACCCGCCGCTTGAGGCGGACCTCGATCCTGTCCAGAAGCGCCATGATCAAGCCTTCGATGCTTGCGTCATAGAGCTCGGAGACCACCTTCACCTCATTCGCGAATTCCACGCGGTCGAGCACAGCCTCCGGATGTTGCTGCCGGAGGGTGGTGTGCAGGCGCTTCTCGAGGATCATGGCCTCCTGGCCGGTCGGCACCGCGATGGTGCGGATCAGCCGTGCGTTCTGATCTTTCTCGGTGATCAGTTGATAACGCAGGCGCGAGACGGGATCGCGCGAGAAACCGGCCTTGATCGCGTCCCGACCGGATCTCAGGCCGAAGCGCATCATGTAAAGGAAACTCTGGTCCCCGGTCCAGCCTTCGCTGCAGCCGCCGCAGGTAAACCGCCCGGTCGTCATATTCGCCAAGGCGACCGGCTGGACATGGCCGCAGTCGTGCGGTGCGCTTTCAGGTAGGTCGCATCGATCATGATGGTCTTCTGCTCGGCACCCTCGGAGGCCAGTCCTTCCATCATCCTGGCGAAGACTCCCATGTCGCCCCACCGCTTCCATCGGTTGTAGAGCGTCTTCGGAGGTCCATATTCACGCGGCGCATCGCACCATCTCAACCCATTACGATTGATGAAGATTATGCCGCTCAAGACCCGACGATCATCAACCCGCGGCTTGCCATGACTCCTCGGAAAGAACGGCTTCAAACGCTCCATCTGCTCGTCGGTCAGCCAGAAAAGATTGCTCATCATTGCCCCCATCAGTTCGGGAGCGTGAATCACGCAGCCAAGGCGACCGCAAGCCGATTAATGGGTCCTGACCCTAGGATTGGCATTTCTGAGCAGGCCAGCAGACCGGTTATCCTGTCTCTTAGCATATTTCCTTTCGGGGCAGTGCCACTGCAAAGACCTTCCTCTCGGTTGCTTAGACAAGCTTTTTCTGCCGATTCTTGGGCGAATTCATCGAGAAAAGATCAAGCGGCTGACCCGACCCGACCGGCCAGTGTGAACCGCAAAGACGTGCGAAAACACGATGATTGCCGACCAAGCCTGCGTCACCGAGCGGGATAATATGGAAAAGCGGGGCGGACCGGAAGGCTATCTCGCGTCTGAGCAGGGATCTTGCGTGGATGAAGCCGTTCAGGGGCTTTGCGAAAACTCGGCGTGAACCTGCCATCCATCTGACCGGCAGATGCTCCGGATGCCACTACCGGTAGAACCACCCGGATGACCTTGCCCTCTTCGCCCGACCAGCCAGACCCGGGCCGATGGTGTCTGGTCGGGGACTACCCTGTTGCCGATCGTTTCCCTGATGCAGCCTGCCCGATCCTGAACAATCCAAGATCGCCATGGAAACCTGTGGACAAGCCGTTGTCAAAAAAACGGACTGCCTCGATTCTATCCCCGAAGACCTGCACATCATCCGGAACGCGATCCCATGACCCATGCCGATGCCGCTTTCAAAAGGCTGTCCAAAAAGCAGAAGGATGAGCTCGCCCGGCAATCCCTGGCCAAGACCTATGCGAAGAAGGAGCAGAACCAGCGGGCTCGCGTGGCCAGGAAGATCAAGGGCGAGGTGCGCATCGAACGCTGGGTTCCGCGCGATCAGGTGGAGGAGGTCCGCCAGCTGCTGTCGCTCCATGCCGATGCCCGCAAGCACGGAGATGTTTTGTGGATCCGCGTCGCGCCTTCGCCGGACGGGCAGCACAGTGGCCTTGTCATCGATGATACAAGCCCGCTGATCCGGCAGTATCCCATGAGCATGACAGAGCCGGATGAGAGGCTGGGGACGCATTCTGGGACAGCCAGCCTCCGAGACCTGTTCCACATGCCCAGCTACAAGTCCGAGTTGAAACATCTGATTGCCGAGATCGTCGCGGCCGAGGGGCCGCTGCCCCTCGACGTTCTGGAACTCAAAATGGCAAGACGGCACGGCTACAGCTCAAGGGGCACCAGGATCGTGGATCGGATCGGAGCATGCCTCGACGGGGTCGAGCTGCATGCCGAGCCTCAGATCAACGACCCGGCGCGAACTTTCGTCTGGTCCAGAGGAACATTCGGCCCGCGCGCGCCTTGGCGTGGCAGGCGTGACCGCGACTTGGCCGACATCTCGCGCCATGAATGGGCCGATCTCCTCGACCGCCACGCCGTCGAGTTAGAAGATGCAGACGATCCGGTAAGGGCGGCTGCCGCGCTCGCCGGAGTGAAATCCCTTGTGGAGCCGACCCGCAGGCTTCTAACGGCATACCGGGAGTGGTGGCAGGCCAATCCCTCGATCATCGACCGTCAGGACCAGAGCCAGCTTGCGGCCGATGGACAGGACGAGCGTGTCGTCCTCCCGGACGGCTGATGCCGCCAGGAGAGTTCTATCAAACATATCGGTAGTCTGGCCTCGACCGAGTGAAGGCGGGATCGTTTCGGTCATCGATGCTCTGCAGGCCTCAAGGAAATAAAGGGGCCGTCTTCCGCAGCATCAGCGCTCGTAGACCGGCATTCCCAGCCTCATGACCACAATCCACAGGTTTCGACGGCCGGCGCACTCGCTTTGCGTGCCGGAACGCTTATCATGCTCGTCGTATCTGTAGCGATCTCCCGGTCCAGAAGGACGAACCGACACTTCCGCAGCGCTCATCGCCTGCGGCCGAAAGAGCTGTGGCCATGGCCGTACCGTCCGAACACCGGCCGCGTCCGCGACCATTAGTCCGATATGTTTTGCAGTGAAGGAGCGTCCAGTGTTACAGATCCCACCATGACGCCTATCCTGATCGGCTACGCCCGCTGCTCCACCGATAAGCAGGACCTCACTGCGCAGGCGGCGATCCTCACCGGATTGGGTGTCGCGCCCGAGCGCATCTACACTGACCATGGCTTCACCGGCACGAACCGCGCACGGCCTGGCCTCGATCAGGCGCTGGCGGCCCTGCGCCCGGGCGACACGCTGCTGGTGCCCAAGCTCGACCGGCTGGCCCGCTCCGTTCCCGATGCCCGCGAGATCGCGGACGGGCTGGCCGTGCGCGGGGTCCGGCTCCAGCTCGGCGCGACTGTCCATGATCCGACCGATCCGATGGGCAAGCTGTTCTTCAATATTCTCGCCACCTTCGCCGAGTTCGAGGCTGACCTGATCCGCATGTCCCCGATCGGCAGACGCAACCGTGCGTCCAGTGCCGAGAAGGGCTCATCCAGAAGCACAAGCGCCCGGTCCTCAGCCAGCGTGCGGGCAAGGGCCACCCGCTGGCGCTGCCCGCCCGAGAGGTTCGCCGGCAGGCGCTCTTCCAGCCCTTCCAGCCCGACCGCGGCGATCAGCGCGGCGGTCGTGGCGGGGTCTGCCGGCTGGCCCCGCAGCCGCGCCCCCAGCCCGACGTTCTGCGCCACGGTCAGCCATGGAAACAGCCCCGCGTCCTGCCCCATCAGCGCTGCCGGCAGTGTTTCGACCCGGCCCCGGAACGCGACGCCCGTGGCAAGTCCTGCCAGCAGCCGCAGCAGCGTGGATTTGCCCACGCCCGAGGCGCCCAGAAGGCAGGTCACGCGCCCCGGCGGCAGGGTCAGGTCGAGCGGGGCGAACAGTCCCGGCGCCTCGCCCGCGACGCGAACCGGCCCCGTGGGGGCCGGCTTCATGCCCGGCCGAGGCCCCAGAAGCCGACCTCGAGCCGGGTTGCGGTGGCGAAGCGCGCCGAGAGCTCGCCCCATCGCGGTAAGGCTTCGGGCGCATCGCCAAGTCGGCGCGCGACCGCGCCGTCGATCAGCGCGCCGACCTCGCGGCAGGTCGCCTGGAACGCGTCGCCCGCGTAGGTGTCGATCCAGTCCCGATAGGGTGTGTCCGACGCCGCCTCGCGCGCGAGCCTTAGCCCGATCTCGCCATAGCCCAGCACGCAGGGCGCAAGGGCGGCGAGGAGGTCCAGGAAATCCCCTGAATAGCCCGCCTCCAGCACATAGCGCGTATAGGCGAGGTTCTCGGACGCTTCCTTCGTGGCCTCCAAGGCGGCCGCGTCGATCCCCTCAGCCGCGCATATGCCCAGGTGCAAGGCCATTTCACCATCCACCAGAGCGTGGACCGTTGCCGAGCAGGCCCGCATCTCTTCCAGCGTCGAAGACTTGACGACCCCCAGCGCCCAGGCGCGGCTGAAATGGATGAGGAAGCGATAATCCTGCACGAGATAGGTCAGGAAAGCCGTGCGGGGCAGCGTCCCGTCGCGCAGCCCTTCGACAAAGGGGTGATGCGTGTAGTCTTGCCATGTGCCGCCGCAGGCGTCGCGCCATGCGGTGAAGCACAGGCCATAGTCGGGAGCATTGGGCAGGGCGGCGCTCATTCCGCAGCCTCCAGGTCCATCGCCAGTTGCGCGACCGGCAGAACATCGGGGACGAGGCCCGCCTCGTGCAGGAACGCCTCGAACCGCGCATAGCGGCCGTCGTGGTCCAGCGCCGCGGGAGAGGTGGCGAAACGGCCGAAGGTGTCGTCCCAGGCAGCCGTGTTCAGCGGATCCGCGAGATCCGGGGCATGGCCCGCGAAAAGCGCCTTCGCCTCCGCCGGGTGGTTCAGCATGTATTGCGCGGCCCGTTCCACCGCGCCGAGGAAGCGGCTGACGCGGTCGCGGTCGAGGCTGTCGCGATTGGCCACGAAGATCAGCTCGTCATAGGCGGGCAGGCCTTCCTCCTCGACGAAGAAGCACCTGCCCTCGCCGCCCGCGAGCCTCATCTGCGTCAGCTCGAAATTACGAAAACCGCCGATGGTTGCATCCACCTGACCCGACAGCAGCGCGGGGGTGAGCGACCAGTTGACGTTCACCATCTCGACATCGCCTTGGTTCAGCCCGGCACGCTTCAGCAGCGCCGTAACGACCGCCTGCTCGACCCCCGCGACCGAGAAGCCGACCTTCCTGCCCTTGAGGTCGCTGACAGACCCGACCGGCCCATCCGCCATCACCATCAGGCAGTTCAGCGGCATTCCGACCAGCGTGCCGACGCGCACCAGTGGCAGCCCCTCATGAACTTGCAGGTGCAGTTGCGGCTGGTAGCTAACTGCCAGATCCGCCTTTCCGGCCGCGACCAGCTTCGGCGGATCGGTGGGATCGGCGGGGGACACGATCTCGACGTCGAGGCCCGCATCGGTGAAGAATCCTTTCTCCTCAGCAAGCACGATCGGGGCGTGGTCGGGGTTCACGAACCAGTCCAGCATCAGCGTCAGCTTGTCGGCAGCCAGCGCCGGGCTGGCGGCCATCAGCAGCGCAGCCGTGCAGGCGCTGCGAAACAGCAAGGTCATCTCGTCTCTCCAGTAGCGATCAGGGCGATCTCGTTGGGGTAAAGCGCGGCGGTCGCGCGGGCAGCACGCCAGGCACGCAGGCCGCTGCGACAGGCGAAGACGGCGCGGGTGCCGGCGGGCGGGGCGGGGGGCGCGTCCGGGTCCCCCGCAATGCATCGGCCGTGACCGGAACGGGGGCTTCGTCCGTCCCGCGCAGGTCCACGACCCAGTCGCCGGGGCCAATTGCGGCCGGGTCGATGAAGCGAAAGCCCCCTTGGGGCTCGGGCGCGCCGTCGAAGCGGAAGCCGCCCCAGCGCAGCCCCGGCGCGAGCGTCACCAACTGGCCCAGCGGCGAAGGCGTCAGCCCCAGCAGCACGGCCAGCGCCATCTGGGCCTGCAGGGTGCCGAGCATGCCGACGACCGGCCCCATGATGCCCGCTGTGGCGCAGGTCGCGGCGCGGTCGGGAAGGTCGGGGAACAGCGCCCGCAGGCTCGGCGCGCCGCCGCAGAAGCCGCCTGCATAGCCGCCCGTCCCCAGCGCCGAGGCGGTAACCAGCGGAACCCCCGCCGCGAGGCAGGCGTCCGAGAGAATGTAGCTGACCGCGAAATTATCGGCGCAATCGAGGACGACCCGCGCACCGGCGACGAGAGCGTGCGCATTGGCAGGGGTCAGTGGCTCCGCCAGCGCGGTGACGCTGATGCCGTCGTCGAGGGCGGCAACGAAAGCCTTCGCGGACTGCGCCTTGCCCCAGCCGACCCGGCCCGCATGGATCGGCTGGCGATGCAGGTTCGAGGTCTCGACGACGTCCGGATCGAGGATCGTCATGGACCCGACCCCGGCCCCGGCCAGATACATGATCGCGGGCGAGCCCAGGCCGCCCGCACCGACGATCAGGACATGCGCGCGCGCCAGCCGCGCCTGGCCCTGCGCGCCGATTTCGGGAAGGGCGAGCTGGCGGGCGTGGCGGCTCATGGGACGCCTCCGTTGCCGGCCGTCGCCGCAAGCCATTCCCCCATCCGGGCCTCGGGGTCGGGGTTCAGGGTGATGTCCGTCACGGCCGAGGCCACGTCGGCACCCGCAGCCAGCGCCGCCCGGCCGCGCTCCGGGGTTAGCCCGCCGATCGCGACCAGCGGCAGATCGCCAGCCCTCTGCTTCCACTCGGCAAGGCGCTCCAGACCTTGCGGCGCCCAGGGCATCTTCTTCAGGATAGTGGGCCAGACCGGCCCCAGCGCGATATAGTCGGGCGCGACGGACAGGGCACGGTCCAGTTCCGCCTCGTCATGCGTCGAGACGCCGAGCTTCAGCCCCGTGCGGCGGATCGCGGCAAGATCGGCGCCGTCCAGATCCTCCTGCCCCAGATGCAGCCAGTCGCAGCCGAGGTCGATGGCGAGCCGCCAGTGGTCGTTGACGACCAGCAGCGCGCCCGCCTGCCGCGCCATGTCGCGGGTGCGCGCGATCTCGGCGCGGGTCTGGTTCTCGGGGCGATCCTTGATCCTGAGCTGGATCATCCGGGCACCGGCGGCGAGGCCGCGGGCCACCCAGGCGGCGCTGTCGAAGATCGGATAGAAGCGCGGCAGGGTCATGACAAAAAGGCCTTGCCGATCACCGGCGTCGAGGGCGTCGCCATCTCGCGCGGCTCGATGGGATCGGCGCGATAGGCCGCCTGCCCCGCCGCGGCCGCCTGCGCCATGGCGCAGGCCATCGCCACGGGATCGCCCGCCTTCGCCACGGCCGTGTTCAGCAGCACCGCGTCGAAGCCCAGCTCCATCGCCGCGGCCGCATGGCTGGGCAGCCCCAGCCCGGCATCGATGACCAGCGGCACATCGGGAAACGCGGCGCGCAGCGCCTCCAGCCCTTGAGGGTTGTTCAGCCCCAGCCCCGAGCCGATCGGTGCGCCCCAGGGCATCAGCACCTCGCATCCCGCGGCAAGCAGCCGGTCGCAGACAGACAGATCCTCGGTGCAGTAGGGAAAGACCTTGAAGCCTTGGGCGGTGAGTTCCCGGGCGGCCTCGACCAGCCCGAAGACCTCCGGCGACAGCAGGTCGGCATGGCCGATCACCTCCAGCTTGATCCAGTCGGTCCCGAGCAGCTCGCGCGCCATCTGCGCCGTCGTCACCGCCTCCCTGACCGAATGGCAGCCGGCCGTATTGGGCAGGAGCGGCACCCCGAGACCCTCGATCAGCCGCAGGAAGTCCTGCCCGCCGCCGGCTTCGCGGCGCAGGGATACCGTCGCAATGCCGGCCCCGGAGGCGCGGAACGCCTCCGCGAGGATGCTCGGACTGGGGTATTGCGCGGTGCCTAGCATCAGGGGCGACGCGATCTCGACGCCATAGAAGACCGGCATCTCAGCCGCCCTGCATCGGCGCGACGATTTCCAGCGCGTCGCCCGGGGACAGCGGGGTCGTCGCCCGTATCGCCGTCGGAACGAAGTTGCCGTTCAGCGCCGTCGCCACTCGTGCATCGGCGAACCCTTCAGCCGCAAGCGCCTCGGCGACCGTGGTCGCCGTCAGCTCGCGCGCCTTACCGTTGATCGTCAGTTTCATGCCAGAACTCCGGTTTCTCTCCAGTGTCGATGTGATCGGCGAGTTGCATGGCAACCGCCGGGGCGAGCAGGTAGCCGTGCCGATAGAGGCCGTTGGCGTAGAGGCGATCGCCCGCCCGGCCGATCCGCGGCAGGTTGTCGGGGAATGCCGGCCGGGCGTCGGCGCCCAGCTCCAGGATCTCGGCCTCGCCGAAGCCGGGATGCAGGGCATAGGCGGCGCTGAGCAGCTCCAGCACCGAGCGCGCGGTCACCGCGCCGCGCCGGTCGCTCTCGATCATCGTGGCGCCCAGCATGTAGATCCCGTCGCCGCGTGGGACGAGGTAGATCGGCGCCCGCGGATGCAGCAGCCGCACCGGCCGCCCCAGCGTGACGCCGGGGCAGCGCAGCACCAGCATCTCGCCCCGGACCCCGCGCAGGTCGGGCAGGATGTCGCGGGCGGAAAGCCCGCGGCAGTCGATGATCCGGCCGGGATCATCGGGCAGGTCGGCAACCAGCGTGATCCCTTGGTCGCCAAGGCGCGCCAGCAGCCCGCCTAGCGCGGCGCGCGGGTTCAGATGCGCTTCGCCCGGAAAGAACAGCGCCCGGTCGAAGCGGCCGGCGAGGTCCCCCTCCATCCCGGCCAGCCGGTTGCCGTCGATGTCCTCATAGCCTGCGGTGCGGCGGGCAAAGCGATCAAGCTCGCGCCGGTCGCGGCCGAGTGTCAGGACCAGCGTCCCCTTGCGGGCGACGCCGCCGGCACGACGGTCCCACCAGCCGATGGCGGTCCGGCCATGCCGCAGCACCGGCTCCTCGGCATTCTCGAACTCGCACCAGGGCGCGAGCATGCCGCCCGCCCACCACGAGCAGCCATGCCCGCTCGGGCCGAGCGCCGGGTCCACCAGGGCCACCCGGTGGCCACGCTCCGCCAGCTCGGTCGCTGCGGCGAGGCCCATGACCCCGGCGCCCAGCACCGTGAGAGCTTGCCCATCCGCGCCGTTGGTCACGCCGTCCACCAGTCATGGAAATGATGCACCGGCCCATGGCCGGTCCCCACGCCCAGCCCGTCTGCGGCAAGGATCGCGCCATGCAGCCACGCATGCGCGCGGGCTGTGGCCTCCGGCACGCTCATCCCTTGGGCGAGGCCCGCCGCGATGGCCGAGGATAGGGTGCAGCCAGTGCCATGGGTGTTCCTGGTTCCGATGCGCGGTGCGGTGAAGTCGCGATGCTCCGGCCCGATCAGCCGGTCGGTGCAGTCCGCGCCCTCGGCATGGCCGCCCTTCATCAGCACCCAGGCGGGTCCCATCGCCCGCAGCGCCTCGCCCTGTTCCACGGTCGCAGATGCGTCAGTCGCGATCTCGCCGGACAGAAGCCGCGCCGCCTCCGGCAGGTTCGGCGTCAGAACGGCGGCGAGCGGCATCAGCCGATCCCTCAAGGCAGCGACGGCCTCGTCCTCGATCAGGCGGTCGCCCGACTTGGCGACCATCACCGGATCAAGGACGATCGGCGCCGCGCAGCCCGCCAGCGCGTCTGCCACGGCAAGCGTCGCGGCGGCGGACCCCAGCATCCCGATCTTGACCGCCGCCACGTCCAGATCATCCAGGACGGCTTCGATCTGGGCGCGGATCATGTCGGGCGAGACCCCCTCGACGCGGATGACGGCGCGGGTGTTCTGGGCGGTGATCGCGGTCAGCGCGCTCGCCCCATAGACGCCGAGCGCCGAGAAGGTCTTGAGGTCCGCCTGGATCCCGGCCCCACCGCCGCTGTCGGACCCTGCGATGGTCAGCGCGATCGCCATGTTTCCCTCCATACCGAGGGTCATGCGCGTATCGAGGACGGGGAAGCCGCATCAGATTGCGGCGTTGCCCGTTCCCTTCGCCGGCATGACCCGGATCAGGTTCGATGGGTGCTGTGCCTGGCACATCTCAGCCCCGAGCGGGGCGCCCCAACGAGCGTATGGCGTGAGTGTAAAGGCTGCGGTGGGGAGTGCAAGTGGTGTGGCTGGACTGGTTCGGCAACCGGCAACCGACACCTGCTTTTCCTCCTCAATAGCGGCGTGTCCATCGCAGAATCCCGCCCATCCTTGAAATGACGGCTTCAGCGTCATCTTCGGAGAGGTGGTTAAGTCGCATGTAGCACTCCCGTGATCGGTACCACTTAGCGCTGGAGGAACGTGCCAAGGCCGATGACAGTCACACCGCTTTCTCCCGGGCTCACGGCGCTGCCTTCTGTCGCAGAAGTCAGGAGTTCAGCGATGTGACTGGCGGCGCTGCGGAGGCTATGCAGGCCAAGGACGTCCTTGGCCTGCGACCGAGCCGTGCCGGCAGAGTAGGCGTCCTTGGGCGCCGTCGAACCATGCCAGCAGGCCGTGCGAGCAGTAGCAGGTTCAGCACTGCGGCTCCGATCAGGAACTCCTCTTCGGCGCCGCGCAGGCCGCGCAGATGCAGCCGGGCCAAACCGCGCCTGGCCTTGGCATCCGCAAACAGCCGCTCGACGCCCCGTCGCAGCCGCATCGACCGTTTGAAGAGCGCCGTCCCCATTTCGGCGCGGACCAGATCGCGTGCCTCCTCATCCACCATCCGCGACACGGTCCGGACAGGCCTGTCCGTGCAAGCTTCATGGAGCGGACAGCCTTGGCAATCGGACAGCCGTGCCCGGTAGCTATGGAACCCGCGGCGCGCATCGCCTCCTTTGTGTGTCAATTTTTTGCCGGCGGGGCAGATGTAGCGGTCGCGCTCTGCATCGTAGGTGAAGGCCTGACGGGTGAGCTTGCCCTTGGTCTGTCCCGAGCGCTCCAGCACGGGGATGTGGGGGAGCACACCCTGGTCGCGCACGTAAGCCAGAAAGGTGGCGCTGCCGTAGGCGCCATCGGCGGCGACGCGCTTCGGGCGGTAGCCGAACCGATCAAGGACGTACGCCAGCATGGCGCGTCCGGCGTCCACCTCCGCGGCGAACCGAGCGGGACTGGCCTGTACGTCGAGCGCGACTCCGCCCGGGGTGTCGATCAGGAGGTTGAGCGCGTAGCCGAACCGTCCCCGCGCCGTGCGCGCCGACCATGCAGCAGCCGGATCGGTGCGCGACAACTCTGCTGGCGGCCCTCGCTTTCGCCCGGTTTCCGCTGGGCTCACCGCCGCCTCGTCGGTCAACCACTCCCGCACCGGCCGTGTCAGGGATTGCGCATCAGGGGCCAGGTCGCCCTCGCGCATCTTCCGTTGCCAGCTTGCGTCTGCAGCAACGAACGAGGCGTCGATCGCCGCATCTTTGGCAGCCACCAGGCCAGCCGCGATGCACCGCCGGACGGTGGCCTCGAACAGCGCCCGGAACACGCCCGCATCGCGGAAGCGGCCGTGGCGGTTCTTGGAGAAGGTGGAGTGGTGGGGGACGGCCGCGTCGGGCGCAAGGCGGCAGAACCAGCGATAGGCGAGGTTGTAGCGCACCTCCTCGCAGAGCCGACGCTCGGAGGGGATGGCGTACAGTCGCCCGATCAGAGCCATGCGGATCAAAAGCTCGGGGTCCACCGATGGACGGCCGCGCCGGCTGTAATGAGGAGCAAGCAGCGCGCGCAGTTCGCCCATGTCGAGCAAGCGGTCAATCCGGCGCAGGAGGTGGTCGCGCGGCAGCATCGCATCGAGCGCCCGCCGGCCGGAGCCGGTTCTCCTGGCTGTCACAGAGCCCATCATGGCGGTACCTCTCGGACCAGTCGTGTCGGAGGTTCAACGCTTCAGGCGACCGTTGCGACTTTTTCAACAGCCTCACTCGTTGCTCTGATCCGGATCAACCCGTTTTTTGCGACGCGTCTTCCCCTGCCGCAGGGCCTTGCAGACCCGGCGGCGGGACGCCTTCCGCGTCGGGGTTGCGGCCGTGGCTGCGGTCCAGAAGGCGCATCAGCGGCGTGACGGTCAGGCCGTGCAGGAAGACCGAGATCGCCACCACCAGGCCGACGATGGCCCACAGGCGGTCTGCCCCGTCAATCTCCATGCTGTTGAGGCCATAGGCCAGATAATAGAACGATCCCACGCCCCGGATGCCGAAAAAGGCGATCGTCAGCTTTTCGCTCCAGGTGGCCTTCAGCCCTGCCAGGCCGATCAGGCCCGTAATCGGCCTGATCACCAGCAGGATCAACAGGGCCGCGACGATGTCCGTCCAGACCAGGGCACCCAGCAACCCCTTTGCGAGGGCACCGCCGAACAACAGCAGCAGGACCATCATTGCCAGACGCTCGACCTGTTCGGTGACATCGTGCATCTCGCGGTGGAAGTCATGAGAGCGGTGGGCATGGCGAAAGGCCAATGCGGTTACGAAGACCGCCAGGAACCCGTATGAATGGATCATCTCGGTCAGGCCATAGGAGATGAAGGTGGCCGCCAGGGCGATCAGGCCGTCGCCTGTCTGCGCCAGCTTGGTCTCCGCCGGGATCCGGAACGTCAGCCAGCCGAAGGCACGGCCGACCAGGTATCCCCCGACCACGCCGGCGCCGATTTCCCACAGGACATGATAGCCCAGCCATCCGGCCGCCCATGGCTCTCCGGTGCTGGTTGCCGCCAGCACGATTGCCAGGTTGACGAAGGGAAAGGCCGCCCCGTCGTTCAGGCCCGCTTCCGCAGTCAGGCCAAAGCGTACCTCGTCCTCCTCGCCGCCCTTCGGCGGGCCCACCTGAACATCGGCAGCCAGCACCGGATCGGTGGGCGCCAGGACTGCTGCCAGCAGCAGCGCGACGATCCACGGCAGCCCGGCCACCGTGGCGAACAGGACCGTGATGGCCAGGATGCCCAGAGGCATCGTCACAAGGATAAGCCGCCACGCGACCTGCCAGCGGCGTATCCCGAACACCCGGTCAAGCTTCAGACCCGCACCCATCAGGGCTATGATGACCACGAATTCCGTGAACCGCTCGGCAATGTCTGGATAGGCCAGGGGCGAGGGATCAAGCCTCGCCTGCGGCAGCGAAAACAGCGCCGCCCCCAAGGCGATGCAGACAATGGGCAGCGACAAGGGCAGCTGCTTCAACGCCAAGGGTAGCCACGCCACCAGGGCGATCAGAAATCCTGCCCCGGTCAGGACCAGAATGTAGGGATCGGGGTGAAACCATGCCATCATGCCCGTCAACGCGGCAAAGGGCGTTTCGGCTGACCCCCGAAGTCTGAAAAGGCGAAAAAATTTATGCTAGCCGCGTCCGGGTTCTGGAGGATGACCCTCGCCATACAAGTCAGGTCATGGCGGCAGTGCCGGGTTGGAAGCAGTGCCGGCACTGCGCGCGACTTTGCGGACCGCTGAACTGGTTCCCGATTCAATCACAATCAACTGCGAATGCACCTCGACGACTTCATTGCAGCCCATCTCTTGGCCTTTTCAAAATTGACAAGACAACACATTAATTTCTATTGTCCGCTTTTTCTTGGGTGAATGCGGATTACTACTGGGACTATTGAAGCAGGACGGTTTCCTGGAAATAGCTCCGTCTGACAAAAGCGATGTTCGAGCGTAAATCGATACGAGGAGGAATGCAGACAGTGTCAGCGCAAGGAAGGCTGTATCTTCCATGGCCTAATCTGGAAGATCCGTTTATTGGAAACGTTCCTAAACGACCGTTTCCTCGCGCATTCCAAAAGTGTATAAACTCTTGCCCTGTTTTGTTCGGAGCCTTGTTCTATGCTTCCCATCGGCTATGCCCGCGTCTCTACCGGCGAACAGACGCTCGATCCCCAGCGGATGGAGCTGCGCGCCGCTGGCTGCACGACCATCCACGAGGAGCACGCGTCGGGCGCGGACCGCACCCGCCCTGCGCTGTCCCGGCTTCTGGCGACGATCCGTCCCGGCGAGACGCTGGTGGTGGTCCGCCTGGACCGTCTGGCGCGCTCGTTGTCGCATCTTTTGCAGGTCATCGAGACGCTGGAGGCCAAGGTTGCGCATTTCCGGTCGCTGGGCGATCCCGTCGACACGACCACGGCACAGGGCAAGTTCAGCCTGCAGGTCATGGGGGCCGTTGCCGAACTGGAGCGTGCGCTGATCCGGGAGCGAACCAAGGCGGGGCTGCGGGCGGCGCGCGCCAAGGGGCGGGTCGGCGGCAATCCTGCCCTGAAAGCCGGCGACCGCGAGGCGATCTGCAAGCTGCGTGCTGCCCGAGATGAAACCTATTTCCAGAAGCTGGAGGTCTCGGCCGAGGCCTGGCTGCCTCTCGTGCGCCGCCACCGGCCCGCCATGGGCTGGGACGAACTGACCCGGCTTCTGGGCACACGGACGGGTCAGCCTTGGACGGTCGAGCGGCTGAAGCGCGCGGCCCGCCGCTATGTCCGCGACGGGCTGCTGCCTGCCCGCTGTTTCTTGGATTCGGCAACCAGCACGTCGCCGTTCGGCAACACTTCGATCCAGCGGGGATGGCTGAAGTTTGAGGCGAAGGCATTGACCTTGAGGCCGGGGGCTGCGGACGGCAGATGGCCAGGGATCCAGCCCTTTGCCGTTGGCATTTTCAGAGTCATGATGCCCTGGCTTTTCGCCTTGGGAATGGCAGGCGCCGTGCCAATGGCCTGCATCCAGGGCGCCCCGAACCGCCGCAGCGCCACCATGGCGCCCCCGACAATCGCCGTCGCTTGTGCCAGAAAGTCTATCTCCTTGCCCCATGTCCCAGATGGCACGCCATGACAGGGATCAAAGCAGCCAAACGCAAAGCCAGCAACGGCGTTCGGCTTGCCGTTTCCAAAAAATTGCCAATTGGCAATTTTTCAGATCGGATTCTTTTCGGCATAGCTGCGCAGGAACGCCAGAAAGGCGCGGTCCGGGTCTTTCGGAGGCTCTTTCGACAGGCTCCATCTGCGCCATTCGCCTTCTATGAAATAGATGTCATAGCCGGGATGGCGCAGGCGCGCGGTCTCGTAAGTCGCCGTCTGCAGGGCGGGACCATGATTTTCCAACCAGGCGGGCCGAGGCCGCGTCCCCTGCCCCGCAACCACCCGTTCAGCGCGCCCCTCGGCCTTTGCCCGGCGACCCACCTTGGAAAACTGCAGCGCCCGGTCGGCTGCCCCGCCGGCATCCCCGTCCTTGCGCCACCAACGCATCTCGACATGCGTCACGGCCCGCCCCGTCTTGATCGGCGATATCTCAACCATGAAATCCGACAGCGCGTTGACCTCGGCGACCGCCGGGTCGATGGCGCGCAGCTTCAGGTTGGACCAGGACGACAGCTTGCCTTTCGGCACGCCCATGATGCCGCGAAGCGAATCGAGCGTGAACCGTTCCGAGGCTTTCCATCGAAGATTGCCCCGCTTCTGCACCATCTCGTAGAGCGTCAGGGCATACTTGGACGACAAGGCGAACATCACCTCGCGTTGCAGGCGGGCAAAGACCTGGCTGTTGCGGATGATCTTTCGCAGGCGCGCGGGAATCTCGTATTCCAGCAGCCCGTCGTTCCGGCTGCTTTCAAGGTTCCCGCCAAGAAGCTGGACGCGTTCGATCGCCGGTTCGCCTTCCCATGTCACCGCGACCTTGACGATCGCGGACATCAGCCGTTCCAAGCTTTCGCCGACGCGGTCGTTCGAATTGTGGCTGCCGCGCAGGACGGACTTGGCGATGACATGGGTCACGGGCTTGTCGATGGCATCCCAGGCATTTTCCAGAAGCTGATTATAGATCCGTCGGTCGTTCAGGGTAAGCGGCGTCACCTCGACAAGGTCGACAAGTTCGCCCGGCTTGACCAGACTGTCGGCATTGGGCCGGGCTTCAACAGTTCGAATCGATGCGTCCGCCACGCTTCACCTACGTCTGGAGTCTTACTTTTGTATCGTTTCAAGCGTAATTTTTCAAGCACGATACTGATCAAGGTAGATGCGCTACCCGAAAAGTAAGCCAATCCCTTGGGCCGCCCTCTCGGGTGATTCTGCAACCTTCTGCTTTTCCTGCATAAATTCTGCCCTTTGTCCGGTTTGGCAAGTACATCCAAAATGTAAGGTCTGCACGGCACCCGGCCTGTAAGGGCAACCCCCCGACTCGTAAGGAAAACCATCCCCGGATGTAACCGACATGATCCCGATATGTAAGTTTACTCGAGGAAAATCGTTCCTGGTCAGCCTTTTATGAGCAGCGAATCTGAATCAGATGAATCCGAATGAAGGGGATGTTCATTTTGTCCACAGGATCCTGGCAAGCTTGGCGGGCGACGGCTTACAAAATGGGGCCGAACGTCGCCGCCACACCCGAAGATGCCGAGAAGATTCTGATCCCCTTCCATCCGATCCCGAACTATCGGTCCTGGGGAGTCTTGCGCTTGAAAACCGAACTTTACGATTTCGCGTCTTTCCGACATAGTCCCCGCGACCCAGCAGCAAAGTCGCAAGAATGAATCACGCCCTTCCCCCCGTCACCCTGGATGAGCTTGCCGTCCTCAGTCAGCGTGCATCGACGGTGATCGAACGGTTGCGCGAGAGAGTGTTTTCCCCCGGCACACAGAAGCAACTGGACCTGCTTTTCAACGTTCGAACGGCGGCCGAGATGGTTGGCCGATCCGAGAAGGCGATCCGGGATGCCGAAGCCGATGGCCGACTGCCCGAACCGGCCAAGGACGAAACCACCAACCGCCGCCATGGATACAGCCTGGCCGAGGTGAACCGGATGCGCGAGGCCTTCGGCACCCTTCCGCACCGCGAACCGGACGATCCCCCGCTGATCATGGCGGTGCAGAACTTCAAGGGCGGGGTGGGCAAGACGACCCTGGTGGTGCATCTGGCTCAGTATTTCGCGCTGCGCGGTTATCGCGTCTGTATCATGAGACTGCGATTCGCAGGCGTCCACCACGGCCGTCTTCGGGCTGAACCCGGATGTCGACGTGGACGAGGAGGAGGATACCCTTTATCCCTTCCTACAACATGGCGGGCCGAAATCGCTGCATTACGCGTTGCGGGCAACCTATTGGCCGGGAATCGCGCTGATCCCTGCAAATCTTGGGCTTTACGACGCGGAATATGAATTCGCGGCCCGCATGGCGCGCGATCCGGCCTTCATCCTCGACCGCCTGAGGGACGGGGTTGCGTCCATCGCCGATCAGTTCGACATCATCCTGATGGATCCGCCGCCCGCCTTGGGGATGCTGTCGCTGTCGGTGCTGCGTGCGGCCAATGCCTTGCTGATCCCGGCGCCGCCCAACAACATCGACTTCGCCTCGACGGCGCATTTCCTGAAGATGATGGAATCCACGCTGGCCGAACTGGCGCGGCATGGCGGGGCGCGGGAATACAGCTTCGTGAAGATCCTGACATCGAAGATGAACGACCAGAAGTCGGCGCATCAGGCCATCAAGCGCATGATGGACGCCGTGTTTCCCCAGGACATGCTGAACGTGTCGCTGAAGGATTCCGCCGAAATCGACAACGCCACGGCCAACCTGATGACGGTCTATGAATTGACCGGTCCCGCCACCCGGACCGAGACGCATAAACGCTGCCGGGCCTATCTGGACGCGGTCGGACGAGAGGTCGAGCTTCTGATCAGGAAGACCTGGCCGAGCCATCACCGCCAGCTGCGCAAGGAGGGCCTATTGTGAGCAAGCGGCACGATGCGATCTTCGACGATGTCCTGAAGGATCTGCCCGCGCCGGCGGCCCCCGACCGCGGCGGGGCGAGGTTCCTGAAGCGGACGAACGCGCTGTCGGAAAGCGGCGAGCGCGAGGAAAAGGTGCTGCGATGGGTCGATCCCGCAAGTTGCGTGATGTGGACCCGCCATAACCGCGCCTATGATCTGCTGACCGAGGAAAATTGCCGCGACCTGATCGACAGCCTCAAGTCCCAGGGGCAGCAGGAATTTCCGGCGATCGTCCGTAGGCTGCCAGCGGGGCAGGGGGCGGAATACGAGGTCATTTGCGGCGCCCGTCGGCATTTCGCTGTAAGCTGGCTGCGGGCCAACAACTATCCCCAGTTCCGCTATCTGATCGAGGTCCGTGATCTGACCGACGAGGAAGCGTTCCGGCTTGCCGATATCGAGAACCGGGACAGGGCCGATCTCAGCGATTACGAACGGGCCTGCGACTATCTTCAGGCGCTTGGCGCCTATTACGGGGGCAAGCAGAAGACCATGGCCGCCCGTCTCGAGGTGTCTGAGGCATGGCTGTCGCGATACCTGCATCTTGCGCGTCTTCCCAAGGTCATCCTTGCGGCCTGGCCCCGCGTCACCGAAATCCGCGAATTGCACGCCCGGCAGTTGCGCGTGTTGCTGCACGACGGCGAGGACAAGGTCATGGCCGAGGCCGAAAGGATCGCGGCCGAACAGGCGAAGGCGCGCGCAGGGCAGGGGGCCTATGTCACCGTTCCGAAGGTTCTGTCGCGCCTGAAGGCGGCGGTCCACGGGCCTGCATCGCCGACCGAAAATCCGGCACGGGGCGTCACCGTCGAAAAGCGCGGCAACAGGGTTCGGATCGAGTTCCCGGACAGCATCGACCCGGCCGAACTTCGCGCGGCACTGGACGGATATCTTTCGGGCAGGACAGGGAACTGAAAATTGCCAATTGGCAATTTCGGGAAAACAGGTCTGGAACCAGGTCGCGGTCGGTCATCGCCGTTCCCTCGGGCCGGGCTTGACAGGTTGGACGGCGGGTTCTCCATGGGAAGAACCATCATGGAGAACCCGCCGATGTGCACCACATGCCTGATCGAGGACGTCAAGAGACACATGCTTTCGCGCCGCGGTCTTTTCACGACGGCGGCGGCCACGGCGGCGATGGGTGCGGCTGCAGGCGTGCTGAGCGCGCGACCGGCCCTGGCGCAGGCGACCGGGCGGGTCATGGACCTGGACCCATGCCTATGACGGCGACTTTCCGACCTTCGACCGCAAGCTCGGCATTCTCTACGAGGCCGACAAGAACTTCGAACCCGACGGCTATCACCTGTTCAAGTTGACGATCTTTGAACACACTGGCACACATATCGACGCCCCGCTGCATTTTTCCCAAGGCGGCACCTTGGTCGATGCGCTGCCGGTCGAAAGGCTGATCGCCCCCTTTGCGTCCTGGACATCTCGGCCAAGGCCGCCGAAGACCGAAGCGCCATCGTCGAGCCGGACGACATCGAGGCGTGGCTGTCCACCTATAGCAAGATCCCGGCGGGGGCCTGCTTGGCCAGAAACTTGGGATGGACGGCCAGGAGGGGCGATCCGTCTTGGCGGAACGGGCGGGCTGAGAACGGCGGTGAGAAATTAGGCCACGGAAGCGGCGGCATGGAGCTGCTGCGGGCGTCGTAAAAGTCGTCCACCCTTTCCCTTTCTGCGGCAGCAGGGAGGGCGCGAGGCTCTGTTGCACAAATCCCGTGAGGGATTCATTTCGTGAATCCAGCGTGGTAGCTGGTCTGCATGAGCAGACCCACGTCCCCCGCCTACAGAACCAGGAACTGGCCGGCCTATAACGAAGCGCTCAAGCGCCGGGGCTCGCTGGCGATCTGGTTCGACCCCGAGATGAGCTGGGATGGCGCGCCGACAGGCAGGCGTGGCCGTCAGCAGGCTTACAGCGATGCCGCCATCCAGACGTGCCTTTCGATGAAGGTGCTGTTCGGCATGGCCTTGCGGCAGACGACGGGCTTCGTCGAAAGCCTGTTGCGGCTGGTCGGCCTCGACTGGACCGTGCCCGACTTCAGCACACTCAGTCGCCGTCAGAAAACCCTGGCCGTCAACATCCCCTACCGTGGGTCGAAGGGCCCGCTGCACCTGCTGATCGACAGCACCGGGATCAAGGTGGAGGGCGAAGGCGAGTGGCACGCCCGCAAGCACAACGGCGCCAAACGACGGGTCTGGCGCAAGATCCACATCGGGATCGACGAGGAAACACTGGAGATCCGCGCCGTCGAGATCACCGGGAGCCACGTCGGCGACGCTCCGATCCTACCCGAGCTTCTCAACCAAATCCCGGAGGACCAGGACATCGGCAGCGTCACGGCAGATGGCGCCTATGACACACGCAGATGCCACGATGCCATTGCCGACCGCGGCGCCCACGCTGTTATCCCGCCCCGCAAGAATGCGAAGCCTTGGAAGACAGTCACTGCCGGAGCCATGGCCCGAAACGAGGCCCTGCGGGCATCGAAATACCTTGGCCGCGCACTGTGGCGACGATGGAGTGGATACCACCGCCGGAGCCGCGTCGAAACAAAGATGCACTGCGTGAAACTGCTGGGCCAGCGGCTTATGGCACGGGACTTCGACCGTCAGGTTGCCGAACTCCAGGTCCGCATAGCCGTCCTCAACGGCTACACCGCGCTCGGCATCCCCGTCACAGAGGCCGTGGGATAAGTCTGTCCGGGGAAAGGGGAACCTCGGTCGTCAGGTGATTTGCGCAACATGTGTAACCGCCCCAAGCGCAAGAGAGATTTTCTGAACTGGTCTTGGCGCGTCATCGGGTGCTGACATGTGTCCGGCCTCATGATGCGGCGTTCCACATGCCGCAGGGCCCGTATGGTGTTCGAAGGTCGGGTCCAGATCAAAGCCGCGTGCTCATAGGCACTCTGTTGCGCACTGGTTCTCCCGATCCCGTCTCACGACTGTTGCGCCAAACTGCTCCTTGCCCTCTTCCGCTCCGACGTCCTCGCGATCTGCGGCGGCTTACGCCGCTGCGGTCGGAGACTGGTAGATGCCACCTCGAGCCATCAGGGCCCAGACGATCCGCGCCATCTTGTTCGCCAACGCCACCCGCACCAGCGTAAGCATCCGGCGTAGGCGGCGGTCATGCAGCGAGTTGGCGCTCCGATGGCTGCCACGTCCATGGCAGAAGGTCCTGCACGCGTGAAGCCGTTGTGTTGGGGAGCTTGGCAAGGACGTCGGCGAGCCAAGCCTGCGGGTCGATGCCGTTCATCTTGGCGGTGACGATCAGAGAATACATGAAGGCGGCGCGGTCTGGGCCGCGCTCGGATCCAGCGAAGAGCCAGGACTTCCGTCCCAGCGCGATACCGCGCAGTGCGCGCTCGGCCGCGTTGTTTGTCAGGCAGACGCGCCCATCCTCGAGGAAGAGCGTGAAGGCGTCCCATCGGTTCTTCTTGAACATGTAGGCGATCGCCTTGGCGACGGGGTTGTGCTTCGACATGGTTCCCTGTTCGGCCCGCATCCAGTCGTGCAGCTCCTCGACCAGGGGGCGGACCAGCCGGTGCCGGGCGTCGAGCCGGCTGGCGATGTCCAGACCGTTGATCTGACGCTCGATATCGAAGATGGCGTCGATCTTCTTCACGGCTTCCAGCGCGACAGGCGATATGTCGTGCGCGGGCTTCTTCTGACGGGCATTTTCCTTGATGTCGGCGAGCTCGAAGAGCTTCCGTCGGGCATGGCTCCAGCACAGGGCGCTCAGCACGGCCCCCGGATCACGATCACCGCGATAGAGGTCGTTGTAGCCACCATAGGCATCGGCCTGGAGAACGCCCTGCCACCCCGCAAGATGCCGGTTCGGATGCGCCATCTCCCTGTCGCGCGAGAAGTGGAACAGCGCGGCCGGTGGCGCGCCGCCGCCAAAGGGCCGGTCGTCGCGGACATAGGTCCAGAGCCGCGCTGTCTGCGTCCCTCCCTTCGCGAGGAGGGGGACCGTTGTGTCGTCGCCGTGGAGGCGCTCGGCCGCCAGAACATGGTTCCGGATCAGGGCGTGGATCGGTGCCAGAGCCGCGGTGCAGGCCCCGACCTGGTCGGCCAGCGTCGAGAGGCTGAGATCGACGCCTTCCTTTGCATAGCGTTCTGCCTGTCGGTTGAGCGGCTGATGCTGACCGAACTTCTCGAACAGAACCATCGCCAGCAGGTTCGGTCCAGCCCATCCCCGCGGCGCGGGATGGAAGGGCGCCGGCGGCTGGCTGATCTTCTCGCAGGCCCGGCAGGTGAACTTCTCACGCACCGTCTGGATCACCTTCCACTGACGCGGGATGACCTCGAGCGTCTCGGTAATGTCCTCACCCATCTTCACGATACGGTCCGAGCCACAGCAGGAGCACGCTGTCGGTGCCTCGATCACCACCCGCTCGCGCGGCAGATGGTCCGGGAACGGCTTGCGCACCGGGCGGCGACGCTCGAACCCGGCGACCGCCGTGGTCTTCGCCTTCCCGGCGGCAATCTCGTCCTCGGTGGCGGCGGCCTCGAGTTCCTCGAGCTGCAGCTCCATCTGGTCGATCAGGCGGGCGCGGCGCTCGGCGCTATGGCCGTAGTGGTCGCGCCGGAGCCTGGCGATCTCCAGCTTGAGGTGTTTGATCATCGCTTCCGAGGTGGAGACCACCGCCCGGGCCTGCGCCAGTTCGCTCTCGGCGGCCTCGGCACGGGCTTGCGACGCCGCAAGTGCGGCACGCAGTCGGGCAATCTCGGAAGCGGTATCGGACATGCCCGAAGCATACCTCGAGCTGGCGAAACGCCCAACAAAATATGGGCTTTCGCAAACTATTATCCCGCCTTTGTCGGGCGTTGTGTCCACCGCGGATTGCGCCAGTCCATCCCTTCCAGAAGATAGCCGAGTTGCGCCGCCGAGATCTGCACGGCCTCGCCGGTGCCGCTGCTCGGCCAGATGAACTTCCCGGCCTCCAGCCGCTTGGTATAGAGCGACATGCCGACGCCGTCGTGCCAGAGCAGCTTGACCAGGTCGCCCTTGCGACCGCGAAAGCAGAATATCTCGCCCGCATGTGGATCGCGCCCCAGACCCTGCTGCACCGTCAACGCCAAGGTGTTCATGCCGCGCCGCATGTCGGTGACCCCGCCAGCGATCCACACGCGCACCCCCGCCGGGAAGGCGATCATCGGCCCTCGATAACCAGCAGGAGCCGGGCTAATGCGTCCGGGTCCACCGACGAGGACACGAGCAGGCGCCGTCCGTTCCGCAGAACGATCTCGAGCTGGACGTCGGGGGCCGGCTGCCGCGGCGACTGCGCATCAATGTCCGGCGCCATCTTCACCGGCACGAAAGCAGGACCGCTTGCGATCGCAAGTTCGCCGTTCCGATACTGTCGCCGCCAGACGGTCAGCAGTGAACGCGAGATACCATGCCGCCGCGCCGTCGCGGTGACCTGGCGAGACCCCCGATGGCTTTCCTCGACCACCCGGATCTTGTCCGCGTCGCTCCAGTGCCGCCGCCGCGGCGCGTCCTCGGCGGACAGGATCTCGATCTGGGGTGTGAACGTAAGGTCGACCATAAGGTCGGACTTATCATCCCCCACAGCGCCCCGTCAGACGGCCCCCGCCGAAGGGTTACGGTCACGCAGCGACCCGCAGACAAAAAACTCGAGTTGATCCCGGTTCTGATGACCGATCATCCTGGCCCCCGCGACAAAGTCCTGAAGCTATGGAATCAGCGAAGAAAGGGTTTTTCAACAGCCCCACCCGGCACTGCGATGTGTGGTCTGCCATGAGGTGGCTAACGTCCTGTCGCGGCCGACCGTCCCGGTCGGCGGCAACGATCCGAACGGGAGGACGAAACCATCGATCATTTTGTCGGTGTCAACGTGTCGCTCGAGAACTGCGTCGTCTGCGAGCCCGAGCCGCTTGTTGCCGCGAACTTGCCCGGCTGGAGAACCGGCTGCGCCGCATCAGCAATAGCCTCGGTGGCAGCGACTGCGGCAGGACGGTGTGTGGCGACAATGACTGCGGGGGCCAGCACCATCAGACCCGTCATCAGCCGGGCCAGGGCCTGTGGTTGCGCGTCCATCCTGGTCTTGTGGCGCTCGCAACCTTCTTGACGGGCCGGAATGGCACTTGCTCCATCCCCCCGGGGGGATACGGATGCTTCTATGTCGCACTCTCGGCATCATGCAAGTCATCCCGATCTGATCAAGCGGCTGAAACGTGCCAAAGGGCACCTTCGGCATGTGATCGGCATGATCGAAGACCAGCAGCCCTGCCTCGACATCGCCCGCCAACTTGCGGCGGTGGAAAGCGCCGTGACGGCGGCCAAGCGGGTCTTGATCCACGATCACACCGATCACTGCCTTGTTCACAAGAGGAGCGATGCCCTGGCCGAGATGAAGGCGATGACTAGGGTCCAGACTCATTGATCTTCAAAGCCAGAACATGATGGTTGCCGCGAGTGCGACAGCGGACAGGAAGGTCTTGGCGCATCTGTCATAGCGGGTTGCGACCCTGCGCCAGTCTTTCAGGCGACCGAACATGATCTCGATGCGGTTGCGGCGGCGATAGCGCCGCTTGTCGTAGCGGACCGCCTTGCCGCGCGACTTCCGCCCCGGGATGCAAGGGCGTATCCCCTTGTCTTTCAACGCTTCCCGGAACCAGTCGGCGTCGTAACCGCGATCCGCGATCATCCACTCGGCAGCGGGCAAGCTGCCCAGCAGGGCGGCGGCTCCGGTGTAGTCACTCACTTGGCCCGCGGTCATGAAGAACTTCAGGGGCCGTCCCTTGGCGTCGGTAACGGCATGTAGCTTGGTATTGAGCCCGCCCTTCGTTCTGCCAATCAAACGTCCGCGCTGGTCGTCGGGCCCCCCTTTTTCGCCCGCAGGCTCGAAGCCGTGCGGTGCGCTTTCAGGTAGGTCGCATCGATCATGATGGTCTTCTGCTCGGCACCCTCGGAGGCCAGTCCTTCCATCATCCTGGCGAAGACTCCCATGTCGCCCCACCGCTTCCATCGGTTGTAGAGCGTCTTCGGAGGTCCATATTCACGCGGCGCATCGCACCATCTCAACCCATTACGATTGATGAAGATTATGCCGCTCAAGACCCGACGATCATCAACCCGCGGCTTGCCATGACTCCTCGGAAAGAACGGCTTCAAACGCTCCATCTGCTCGTCGGTCAGCCAGAAAAGATTGCTCATCATTGCCCCCATCAGTTCGGGAGCGTGAATCACGCAGCCAAGGCGACCGCAAGCCGATTAATGGGTCCTGACCCTACCCTTGCCGAATGAACACTTGTCTCGTCTCGACGCTCCGTCACCGGAAATCCCGCCCCTTCACCCTGATGGCATCGAGATGCAGGTCCGGGATGAAGATGTCGTGCGGCTGGGGAGCCTGGGGCAGGATGTCCCCCTGCGGCGCGGTCGGCCCCTCATCGCCGCGCCCTTGGGAAAGCGGGAACGCCGTCCCTCGTGCCCCCACGCTCGCCAGTTCCCGCGACAGATCCTCGATGCGATGCACCACGAAGTGCACCACCTCGCCTTCCCGCTGGATGCGTCCCTGCACGCCGATCATGCCTGCGCCAAGCACGATCCGGCGATGCGCCTCGAAGACCTTCGCCCAGACCACCAGGTTGGCGACACCCGTCTCGTCCTCGATCGTGATGAACATCACCCCCTTGGCCGATCCGGGCCGCTGGCGGACCAGCACCAGGCCGGCCGTCGCGCACCAGGTGCGGTCGCGGGCCGCCATGGCCTCGGCACAGGTCAGCATCCGCCGCTTACTTAGGCTCTCCCGCAGGAACGCCACCGGATGGCGGCGCAGGCTGAGGCCGGTGCGGCCGTAGTCCTCGACCACCTCGCGTCCGTCTGTCATCGGCCTCAGCGCAATGGCCGGCTCCTGCGCTTCCGCTGCGGTCTCATCCTCCTGTCTGTCTGACATCTCGCGCGCTGCCGCAAAGAGCGGCAGCTCCTCCGGCCCGAGCCCCTTCAGCGCCCACAGTGCCTCGCGGCGGCTGAGCCCGAGGCTGGGCCGGAACCCGTCCGCCTCGGCGATGCGGGTGAGGCTGGCGATCGGCACGCGCACACGGCGCCACAGATCCTCGACCGAGGCGAAGGGCTGGTCGGCCCGTGCCGCGAGCACTTCAGCCAGGCCGAGGGCGCTGTTGCACAAATCCCCCATGGGATTTGTGCAACAGAGCCGATGCCGATGGTATCCTGCATTGCCTTTCGTCTCCTGTGCTTGTCGTACGGGGCAATGCGTGCAGCACCCCCACCTATCCGTTCAGGACATGCGAAAGGCGGGGGCGATCCAACTTCTGACCGGTCCTTGGGAACCTCCACCTTTCGACCCGTCCCCCGCCGCTCTCCGGCATGTGTGAGGTGCCGGAGAGCGGCTCCCGGATCGCACAGGAGCCGGGACCGACCTTAAGACAAACCAACCTTTACGCTGCCCAGGAAGCCAAAACCACGGCCGCGCATCTGATCGAGTTTGGCCTCCGACAAACCCGAAGAGGTCCATGTGCCGCATCGACTTGGCACCAGCCATGAAGGCGCGGACATGTCCCATGCCGGGGGAGCCGCCTTACTCCAACTCTTCGCCTGGGCAGGCTTTGAGCAGCAGCGGCGCGCCGGGGTTGCTCCGACCAATCGGCAGCCATTATCCGTGCAAAGCTTCCAGCCTTCCCCAGTAGCACCGGATGCCGCCAGCAACAGCGTCTTGACGGAAACATCCGGCGACCATACCCACCAGTTGTCCATCAGCACTGCGTCTGCGCCCGGCTCCATCCCGGCACCCGAACCACGAACGGCCGCCTGCGTCAGATGCAGGTGACCGTTCAGGATTTCCCACTCTTCAATCCATTCGGTGCGCTCGACTGAATGGGTCCAGCTCAGCGTGAAACCGTGGCTGACGGCAAGCGCGACTGTGCCGACCAGCAGACAGCCGCTCATGCCGCAGCGCGCGGGCGGCGGATGAACCACACTGCGGCGAAGATGGCGACAAGCGCCGCGCCGATCACATCGGTGATCGGGACCGCCACGACCAGTGTAAAGGCGGCCGCGACGGCCAGAAGCCGCTCGAATACGCCAAGATCGCGGCCCAGCCAGCCGATCACCGCGACACCCCAAAGGGCGATAGCCACGATCGCCTTGACGACGATCAGTGCCACAGCCGGCCAGAAACCGATGACACCGGTCATCTGGCCGCCGTCCTGCATCATCAGTTCGGGGGCATAAACTGACATGAACGGCACGACAAAGCCGGCCGCAGCGATCTTGATCGCTTCCATGCTGATCTTCAGGCCGCTTTCGCGTGCAATGGGTGCGGCGGCAAAGCATGCCAGTGCCACGGGTGGGGTCAGGTCGGCCAGGATGCCGAAATAGAACACGAACATATGGCTGACGACCAGCGGCACGCCCAGTTCCAGCAACGCTGCCCCGGCGATGGACGAGGTGATGATGTAGTTCGGGATCGTGGGAATCCCCATGCCCAGCACGATGCAGGTGATCATCGTCAGGACCAGCGACAGGAACAGGTTGCCCGAACCGATCTGGACGATGAAGCTGCCGAAGGTGGTCGCCAGCCCGGTCAGCGTCATGGTGCCGATCACGATACCGACCAGCGCGCAGGCGACCCCGACCGGCAGCGCCGTCTTGGCGCCTTCGGCGAGGGCTTCGATCACGCTCGATATCGTCGTCCGGCCGTTTCCGGATACCGCGTTCAATGCCAGCAGCGCGAGCACGGTAAAGCCGACCCAGCGGATCGCGGTGCTGAGGCCCAGGCTGAACAATCCCGCCATCAGCAGCCCCAGCCCGACCCACATGATCGTGCGGATGACCCCTTCGGGCAGGCCGAAGATGATCGAGCCGGCCAGGATCAGCACGACGGTCAGGGCCAGGCCGACGGTGCCGGCGTAAAGTGGCGTATAGCCCGAAAACAGCAGCCAAACGAGTACGGCCAGCGGCAGCAGCAGATACCATCCGACCCGGAAGGCCGCGCGGACGCTGGGAAGTTCGTCCTTCTTCATGCCGAACAGGCCTTTGCGCCCAGCTTCCAGATGCGTCATCCAGAATGCCGCGCCGAAGTACAGGATCGCCGGGATCAGAGCCGCCTTGACGACCTCGACATAGGCGATGCCCAGCGTTTCGGCCATGATGAAGGCAACCGCACCCATGACCGGCGGCATCAGCTGTCCGCCCATCGATGCTGTGGCCTCGACACCCCCGGCAAAGGCCGGACGGTAGCCGAAGCGCTTCATCAGCGGGATCGTGAACTGGCCGGTAGTGACGACGTTGGCCACGCCCGAGCCGGAGATCGTTCCCATCATTGCCGAGCTGATCACCGAGACCTTGGCGGGTCCACCAAGCAGATGACCGACCAGCCCCAAGGAAACATCGGTGAACAGCTTGATCATCCCGGCCTTCTCAAGGAACGCGCCGAACAGGATGAACAGGAAGATGTAGGTCGAGCTGACATAGATCGGGATGCCGTAGATCCCCTCGGTCCCATAGGCCATGTGTTCGATCACCTGGCCGAAGTCATAGCCGCGGGTCTGGAGCATCCCCGGCATGTACTGCCCAAAGAAGCAATAGGCGAGAAACAGCCCCGCAATGATCGGCAAGGCCGGACCCATCAGCCACCATGCGGCAAGGAACACCGTAGCGATGCTGATGACGCCCATCACCAGATCCATGCGGTTCGGGGTGCCCGCCCGCAGTAGCAGTTCGGTATATTGCCAGGACTGATAAGCGGCGACCGCGACGCCTCCGACCGCAAGAGCCCATGCCAGCGCAACGATTGCCGGGCCGCGCCTGCGTGCCAGCGCCAGCAGCGGAAAGGTCAGCAGCAGCAGGAACGCGACGTGCACCGCGCGCACGACCTGACTGGCGAAATCGACCACATGTGCCGCAGTGGCAATCTGGAACAATGAAAAGGCGACCGCGATCCAGAACAGCAGCCGACCCTGAAGGGTATGCGGAAAGCTGTCGGCCAAGGGATCGTGCAGGCCCAGATCAACCTGACCCTCGGGATCGGAATGTTCGGAAACGGTGGAGCGGGACATCGGGGCCTCGGGAAAGAAGAAGGCCCCGGCGCTATGCACGCCGGGATATAGAATTTCAGGGGCGCATGATCACTGCAGGATCCCGGCTTCGCGATAATACCGCTCGGCACCAGGATGCAGCGGCAGAGGCAGATCTCCGGTAGCCTTGGCGGGGTCGATATCGTTGGCTGCGGAATGGGCTGCCTTGAGGGTCTCAAGGTTTTCGTAGATCAGCTTGGTCATCTGATAGGCCGTTTCGTCGGAAACATCCTCATGTGTAACAAGGATATTGATGACCGACACGCTGGGTACGTCGGCCTCCTGCCCGTCATAGGTGCCTGCTGGGATCACCGCGGGTATGTAGGCCGAGCCCAGCTTGGCCGAAACCTCCTCGGGCACCGTCACCACCTGGATCGGGATCGAGGTCGCAAGGTCCTTCAACGACGCAACGCCAAGACCCGCGGACTGCAGCGTGGCATCAAGCTGCCGGTTCTTCATCAGTTCCACGGACTCGGCGAAAGGCAGATACTCGACCTTCTCCAGATCGTCATACGACATGCCCGCCGCCTCAAGGATGGCCCGGGCGTTCAACTCGGTTCCCGATTTGGCGGCACCGACCGAAAGCCGCTTGCCCTTGAGATCTGCCAGCGTCTTGATACCCGAGTCCTTCGAGGCAACAATCTGGATATAGTTCGGATAAACTGCGCCGATGGCGCGCAACTTGTCCAAAGGTGCGGCGAACCCGGCTTCGGCGTTGCCCTCGACTGCCATCTCGACCGAGTCGCCCAGAGCGAAGCCGATCTCTCCCTTGCCTTGCTGCAGCAGGTTCAGATTCTCGACCGAGGCCTTGGTCGCCTGCACCTGGGTGCGCGCGTCCTCGATGTTCCTGGCATAAATGTCAGCCAGCGCCGCTCCCATGGGATAATAGACGCCCGAGGTGCCGCCGGTCAGAACGTTGATGAATTCCCGCGCCTGCAGTGAAAACGGCACTATTGCCATACAGGCGGCCAAGGCGACGGCGCGACATGCGCCCCTGGTCAGATTGGTCATAAGTATCTCCCTCCAAAAGCCTGCGCTTGTCTGCAGGCCCGCAGGCACCACTCTTTTCCATCCAGACACACATAGCAATCGTCATTCATGCAGTTCATCCCGTCCGGCCCAGGGTAAATACAACCTGTCTGTGGCGCGGTGGATGCCCAATCGTCGCCAGGATGGATATCGGAAAAGGGTAAGGCGGGTTGACCCTAACCTGAGCCGACATCCATACTCAGAGGTGGCTCATTTCTCGATGGAAATACCGGCTCAGTTCTGGGTGGAAATCAACGCCCTTGGGCACGCACGCCACGTATCTGTCCTGGCCGGCCTACCTGATCCACGGCACCCATGACACGCGCAAGATCGGCCGGCTGTCCTCGGAGGGATGCATCGGCCTTCACAACGAGAAGATCGAGGAGCTGTTCGGCCTGTGCCCGGTTGGCACCCAAGTCCGGATCATCTGGCAACCCGGCAGGCGGGGCCGAAAGGCTCCGCTGAATCACAGATTCTTGCAGAAGGCGTCGTGAAGCGCGGCCATCAGCACCTCCAGATCGGGGTCGCTGATGCGGTAGAAGATGGTCTGGCTTTCGCGGCGGGTGTCCACCATCCGGGCCTCGCGCAGCTTGGCCAGGTGCTGGCTGAGCGCCGACTGGCTGAGCCCCACGGCCTGCTGCAGCGCACCGACCGAGCTGTTCGCCCTTGGTCAGCTCGCACAGGATCAGCAGGCGCTTGGCGTTGGCGACAAGCGCCAGCCGCCCGGCCACGTGATCGGCACGCTCCTGCAGGGCATGGGTCGCTTTCTCCAGTTCCATTATATTAGTATTGACTGATTTAGGCATGATTAATATATAGGCCATGACGGCGGCTGCGGCAAGCGGCCTTGACGAAGGAGAACACTGATGGAGATCGGGGTCGAGACGGCGTTCACGCCTTTGGCATCGCTGCTGGGCGGCGTGCTGATCGGGCTGAGCGCGGTGATGGTGATGGGACTGTTCGGCCGCATCGTGGGGATCGCCGGCATCGCGCAGGGGGCACTGGCGCTGCCTGGCGCGCCGGGGGACCGCGACTGGCGGTGGGCCTTCCTGGCGGGATTGGTCGCCGCGCCGCTGGCGGTGATGGCCTTGGGCGGAACGGTGGCGCAGGCGGTGCCCGGGAACCTGCGCGGCATGGCCCTGGCCGGGCTGCTGGTGGGCACGGGCACGGCGCTCGGCTCGGGCTGCACCTCGGGGCACGGGGTCTGCGGATTGGCGCGGCTGTCGGGCCGGTCGCTGGCGGCGGTCGCGACCTTCATGGCGGCGGGCTTTGCCACCGTCTTCGTGCTGCGCCACATCCTGGGAGGTGCGTGATGCGGGTGCTGTGGGGCTTTCTGTCGGGCCTGGTCTTCGGGCTGGGGCTGGTGATCTCGGGCATGGCCAACCCTGCCAAGGTGCTGAACTTCCTGGATCTGGCTGGAACCTGGGACCCCAGCCTGGCCTTCGTGATGGGCGGGGCCACGCTGACCGCCTTCATCGGCTACCGCCTGGTCTGGCGGCGCACCGCGCCGGTCCTGAACCCGACCTTCGACATCCCGAAGAACCGCGCCATCGACCGGCCCCTGCTGACGGGGGCGGCGCTGTTCGGCATCGGCTGGGGGATCGGCGGCTTCTGCCCCGGCCCGGCCTTCACCGCCCTGCCGCTCTTGGCGCCGGGCACGCTGATCTTCCTGCCCGCGATGCTGGCGGGCCTGTGGCTGGGCGCCCGGGTCAAGGCAGGGGGCTTTCTGCAAGGCAAAGGAGCAACGTCGTGAGCACCTCCAAACTGACGGAGCGGGTCGTCCGCCATTCCCCCTCGACCGGTCCCGGCAGCCCCGATGTCTGGGGCATCTACGAGCCCGACACCGGATCGATCCAGTATGTCTGCGCCGATCCGGCGACGAAGAAGGCGGCGCTGATCGACGTGGTCTGGAACCTCGATCCGAAGAACTACCGCTTCTCGACCGAGAGCATGGATCAGGTGCTTGATCTGGTACAGCAGAACGGGCTGACGGTCGAATGGGTGCTGGACACCCATCCCCATGCCGACCACGTGATGGCTTCGGCGCATCTGAAGGAGCGCACGGGAGCGCCCACCGCCATTGGCGACAAGGTCCATGACATCGCCCGCCTCTGGGCGGGGCTTTACAACCTGCCCGAGGCTTTCGATCCGGCGCGCGACTTCGACCGCCTGTTCGCCGCCGGCGAGACCTTCCGCATCGGCAACCTGGAGGTGCGGGTGATGCTCTCGCCCGGTCACACGCTGGGATCGATCACCTATCTCTGCGGCGACGCGGCCTTCGTCCACGACACGCTGATGCAGCCCGATGTGGGCACCTCGCGCGCCGACTTTCCCGGCGGCGACACGGAACAGCTGTGGGATCTGATCCAGGCGATCCTGGCCCTGCCGCAGGACACCCGCCTGTTCGTGGGCCACGACTACGGCACCGACGACCGTGACGAGCCCCAGTGGGAGGCAACCGTGGCCCAGCATCGCGCCGCGAACCGCCACGTCAAGGACGGCACCCGACGCGAGGACTGGATCGCCCTGCGCGACACCCGCGACGCCACCCTGCCCCTGCCCGACCGGATCCTGGCCGCGCTGCAGGTCAACCTGCGCGGCGGCCGCCTGCCCGCCCCCGAGGACGACGGCCACAGCTACCTGAAGATCCCCGTGAACCGCTTTCCCGCGCCGCAGAAGAAGGCCAGGGGCCTTCCCGCCGAGACATGAGCCGTGCAGAGGGCTGGCGCGCATCCTGCCCGTCCTGCACTGGGGACGGGCCTATGACCGGCACGCCCTGACCAGCGACGCGGTGGCCGCGGTGATTGTGACGATCATGCTGATCCCGCAGTCGCTGGCCTACGCGCTGCTGGCCGGCCTGCCGCCCGAGGCCGGGATCTATGCCTCGATCGCGCCCCTTGTCCTCTATGCGGTCTTCGGCACCTCGCGGACGCTGGCCGTAGGCCCCGTGGCGGTCGTGTCGCTGATGACCGCCGCGGCCGTCGGTCAGGTCGCGCAGCAGGGCACGGCGGGATACGCGGCGGCGGCGCTGACGCTGGCGGCGCTGTCGGGGCTGTTCCTGCTGGCGCTCGGGGTGCTTCGGCTGGGCTTTCTGGCCAGCTTTCTCAGCCACCCGGTCATCGCGGGCTTCATCACCGCCTCGGGCATCCTGATCGCGACCAGCCAGGTGAGGCATGTCCTGGGCGTCGAGGCGGGCGGCCATACCCTGGTCGAGATGATCCCCGCCATCCTGGCCCACCTGGGGCAGACGAACCCGATCACCCTGACGATCGGCGTTCTGTCGATGGCCTTCCTGTTCTGGGGCCGGCGCGGCCTGAAGCCGTTCCTGCGGCGGATGGGGGCCGGACCCTTGCTGGCCGACATCGGGGCAAAATCCGGTCCCGTCGCGGCCGTCCTGGTCACCACGCTGGCGGTCTGGGCCTTTGGCCTGGCCGATCGGGGCATCGCCGTTGTCGGCACGGTGCCGCAGGGCCTGCCGCCCTTGACGATGCCGCCCTTCACCCCGGATCTGATCCGGCAACTGGTCGCGCCGGCCATGCTGATCTCGATCATCGGCTTCGTCGAATCCATCTCGATCGCGCAAACCCTGGCTGCAAGGCGCCGCCAGCGCATCGACCCTGATCAGGAACTGATCGGCCTGGGCATGGCCAACCTGGGAGCGGCCTTCACCGGCGGCTATCCCGTCACCGGCGGCTTTGCCCGCTCGGTCGTGAACTTCGATGCGGGGGCCGAAACGCCGGCTGCAGGCCTGTTTACCGCCGCAGGCCTGGCCATCGCCGCGCTGCTGCTGACCCCGCTGATCCATTTCCTGCCCACCGCGACCCTGGCCGCCACCATCATCGTGGCGGTGCTGAGCCTTGTCGATCTGGCGATCCTTCCCCGGACGCTGCGCTATTCGCGCGCCGATTTCGCCGCCGTCGTCACCACGATCGTGCTGACCCTGGCCTGGGGCGTCGAGGCCGGCATCGCCTCGGGCGTGATCCTGTCGGTGGGCCTGCATCTCTACAAGACCTCGAGGCCCCACGTCGCCGAGGTCGGGCTGGTGCCGGGCACCAACCATTTCCGCAACGTGCTGCGGCACGAGGTGACAACCGACCCCGCGCTGCTGACCCTGCGCGTCGACGAAAGCCTGTACTTCGTGAACGCCCGCTTCCTCGAGGATCTGATCCAGGACCGGATCGCCGAGCGGCCGGCGGTCCGGCATGTGGTGCTGATGTGTTCGGCCATGAACGAGATCGACTATTCCGCGCTCGAAAGCCTCGAGGCGATCAACCACCGCCTGAAGGACCTGGGCATCGGGCTGCACCTGTCCGAGGTGAAGGGTCCCGTCATGGACCGTCTGAAGAAGACCCACTTCCTGGACCACCTGAACGGAAAGGTCTTCCTGTCCCAGTTCGACGCCTGGACCACATTGGCAAGGCAGGACACAAGGATCACGAACCCGACAGGCCCGCGCAGCGCTTCCGCCTAGGGTCAGGACCTCACAACCAGAACATGACGGTTGCGGCGATGCAGATGGCGGAGAGGAAGAGCTCGCCGCATCTGTCATAGCGGGTCGCGATGCGGCGCCAGTCCTTGAGACGGGCAAAGAGGTTCTCGATCCGGTGGCGCTGCCTGTAGAGCTTGCGGTCGTGGCTGGCAGGGTTTCGGCGCCCACGCCGGGCCGGGATGCAAGCTGCGATCCCCCTGTCCTCAAGCGCCTGACGGAACCAGTCGGCGTCATAGCCTTTGTCGGCCAACAGCGTCCTGGCGGGAGGCAGATCACGCAGCAGGGCCAGCGCACCTTTGGCGTCGCTCATCTGTCCGGGTGACAGGAAGAAGGTCAGCGGCCGCCCCAGCCCGTCGCAGATCATATGCAGCTTCGAGTTCAGGCCGCCTTTGGTCCGCCCGATGGCCCGCGGCCGAGTCCCCCTTTTGAGAGGCTTGCCGCCGTCCGGTGAGCCTTGAGGTGCGTGCTGTCGATCATGATGACATCGCCATCCGGCCCCGGGCGTGCAAGCTCGACAAAGATCCGGGCAAACACACCCAGGCGCGACCAGCGTACGAACCGGTTGTAGAGCGTCTTCGGCGGCCCGTAGACGCCAGGAGCGTCCTTCCACTGCAGCCCATTCTTCTTGACGTAGATGATGCCGCTCAACACCCGCCGGTCATCCACGCGCGGCTTGCCTCGGGATCTCGGAAAGAACGGCCGCAACCGATCCATCTGCGCCTCGGTCAGCCAGAAGTGCTCGCTCATCTCATGCCCCCATCTTTGGGAGCTTGAATCATGTAGCCCGCGCAACCTCAAACAGGTTTATGGGTCCTGACCCTAAGCCCTTGCCTCACCAGAAACGCCGGAAGAATGCGCGGGGCGGATTGCTTCCGCCCGCTTTTTCCGGTCACCGAAGTTTTCAGGCCGTCATTCGATCTGCGCGATGGCTTCGTCCATCCGTTCCCGCGCCTTTTTCGACATCTTGGCGGATTTGGCGGCCTCGATGTTGGCTGCTTCATCGCCGACCTGGATCAAGCCCACCATGCCCATGGGGAAATGCGGCGTGCACTTGACGCCATAGAGCCCAGGCTCTGTCACCGTCAGGACGAATTCGTCGTTTACCTTGCTTTTGAACTTCTCCACCCCCTCGGGCAGGATTTCGGCGATGGATTCGACGTTGTGGCTTTTGTCCGTGGGGACGAAGGTCACGGTGTCACCGGGTTCGGCACGAACGAAGGCCGGCTCGAAGACCATTGGCCCCTTTTCCCCCTTGTTCAGCATCTGAACCTGGTGATCGGCGGCAAGAGCTGCTCCGGCCATGGCAAGAAAGGCCGCCGGAATGGCGAGGCATGAAAGATAGGTCATCGTTCTTCCTGTCTGGTGGTTTTCATGGAACGATCCGCCTGATCGCGGACCGCGACTGAGCCGCAGGCACCAGGGAGAGGCGCCCGCCCCTGTCAGTCGATGCTGGCCTCGGCAGGAGCGTCTTCCGATCCGCCTTCAGCCGCCTCGTCCTCGCCCCCGGGGGTCACGTCCAGCACCGAGGCGTGCATGGTGATCTCGACGCTTTCCTTGCAGTTCTCCATGCAAGGTTCCGCGGAAAAGATGGAATATTCGGCTTCTGGCCGATCATCCACGATGAAACCGTCGGCATTGGGCATCTGGACTTCGGTGAAGTTTTCCTTGGACAGAACGAAATCATCTTCGACCAGGCCGTTGGAATAGAGCAGATAGGCCGTGATCGCGTAGGTATCGTCCGGCGTCAGGATCTGCGCATTGCCGAACGGCATCGAGCGGTGAACGTAATCCCAGACGGTCGACAGATAGGGCCAGTAACTGCCGATGGTCTTCTCGGGGTCTTCCCGGTCCAGCGTGCCTTCGCCCCCGGACAGAGAGGGCCAGTTGTCCAGCCCTTCGGCGAAGTCGCCATGACAGGCCGCGCATTGCTCCAGATAGATCTCCTCGCCCGTCATCACGTCACCCGAGCCTTCGGGCAGGCCGGTGCCGTCGGGGCTGACGTCCAGATTCCATGCCGCAACCTCCTCGGGCAACGCCGGCCGCCCCAAGCCAAGGGGCTGGGCCGACGAAGGCGCCGCATTGGACGGTGCGACCTGCGTCTCGGCTGCAGCGGAACCTGCGGCCAGGATGATCAGCAGGGCGGCTGCTTTACGAAATTTCGACATTTTCCGCGCTTCCGTCTTTCTTGATCCACCAGGTCTGGATACCGTTGTTGTGGTAAATCGAGTTCTCGCCCCTGATTTCGCGCAGCGCGTTCTTGGTCGGCTGGACGTAACCCGTCTCGTCCACGGCGCGCGATTGCAGCAGCATCTCCTCGCCGTCCCAGACATGGTCCAGGTAGAAGCGTGTCATCGCCTTGGGCACCCCCGGCTGGGCCAGCCGTGCCGGGGTCCAGTTCTTGCCGCCATCGACCGATACGTCCACGCGGGTGATCGCCCCGCGCCCGGACCAGGCCAGCCCGGTGATGACCAAAGGTCCCGGCCCGTGCTTGATGCCGACCTGCGGGCTGGGCGCCGTCACGACCGATTTCGCATCCATCACCCAGGTCCACTTCCGCGAGATCCCGTTGGCCAGGGTGTCGGTGTATTTCGACGTTTCCTCGCGGCTCTCGACGGGTCCGTCCGTCACTTCGATGCGGCGCAGCCACTTGACCCACAGGTTGCCTTCCCAGCCCGGCACGACCAGCCGCGCAGGATAGCCGTGCTCCTTGCGCAGAGCCTCTCCGTTGGCCTTGAAGGCAACCATGACATCGTCCATCGCCTTCTCGATCGGGATCGAGCGGCCGTTCGACGCGGCGTCCGACCCTTCCACATAGATCCACTTGCCCTCGGGCTTGACGCCTGCCTCGGCCAGCAGGGTCTTCAGGGGAACGCCGACATATTCCATGTTGTGGATCATGCCGTGCGTGAACTGCGACCCGTTCAGCTGCGCGCCGGCCCATTCCATGCCGGTATTGGCCGCGCATTCGCAAAAATAGACGCCTTGGCTGCGGGGAAAACGCTCCAGGTCCTCGTAGGTGAAGACCAGTTCGCGGTCCACTAGCCCGTTGATCATCAGGCGGTAGTCCGGCTTGGCCAGTTCGATCGCCCCGGAATGGTGACGCTCGAAGGCGCAGCCGGCGGGGGTGATCGTGCCGTCCAACTGATGGATCGGCGTGAAGTTGACCGAGCTGATGGTGTCCGCCGTCAGCCAGGCCACGTTGCGGCGGATCACGTCGGATTCGAAACGGATGGGCAGCCCGTAAGGCGTGGCGTCCACGCCATCGCCGCTGTAGCGGGCCCAGTCCTGCACCTCGGTGATGAGCGGATCCGGCGTACCCTGCCCACGCGCGGCCGACACGGCGGCCGGCAGAGCGACGCTGGCGGCCAGTCCGGCGCGCAAGAAGCCGCGGCGGCTGGTCGTTCCCGGTCTGACGGTCATGCGAACCAACTCCTTCATAGTCCCTTGACGGTAATGCTTGAAACCGGCGCGTCCTGCTGCGCGCCCCTGCCTTGCGAATGTGGCCCTCGACCACGTCCCAGATCTGCGGCCCTTCGGTGCCTTCGTTGATGGAAGCCCAGCCGCCGATCACATAGCTGCGGGCGGGGTCGATGGGGGCGTCCTCGGCGATCAGACGAAGATCGGTGATGCGGCTGCCCATGGGCGCGGTCGGGTCGATCGTGTAGGCCAGACCGCCCACGCGGACCATGTCCCCGCCCTGCTGGTAATAGGGGTCGGGGTTGAAGATGTTGTCGGCCACATCCTCCATGACGGTCTTCAGCGTCTCGCCGGTCATTTCCGTCCGATAGCATTGGCCATAGGTCATCGAGGTGACCGAATGGATATCCTCGCGGGTGATGTCGCCCGGCAGGACCGATGCCCCCAGCGGACACCGGGCGACAGGGCGATCTCGGCATCGCGCTCTTCCAGGATGGCGCGGCAGATCAGGTCGTCCCAGGTGCCGTTGAAATTGCCCCGCCGGTAGAGCAGCCTGTCGGTCTGCCCGATCACCGTATCGAGGTCGGCCTTGTAGGGCGCGCGGACCTCCTCGATCAGCGAGGCCATCTCGGGGTCGGGGGCGATCACGTCGGAAAAGACCGGGATCAGCTTGTGGCGGAAGCCCGCCATCCGGCCGCCCTGCACGTCCAGATCGACGCGGCTGACGAACTTGCCGTGGCTGCCCGATGCGATGATGATCGTCTCGCCCACCAGCACCGGCTCGGGGACGGCGTCGTGGGTATGGCCCGACAGGATCACGTCGATGCCCTTCACCCGGCCCGCCATCTTGTGATCGACGTCGAAACCGTTGTGCGACAGGCAGACGACCAGATCGACGTTCTGGGCGCGCAACTCGTCGACGACCTCCTGCATGCGCTCCTCGCGGATGCCGAAGCTGTATTCGGGGAACATCCATTTCGGGTTGGCAATCGGAAGATAGGGAAAGGCCTGTCCGATCACGCCAACGGCCAGATCGCCCTTCTGGATGATCTTGTAGGGCTCGAACGCGGGCTCGTCCCATTCCACATCATAGATGTTGGCGCCCAGGAACGGAAAGTTGCACTGCTCGATCAACTCCTGGACACGCTCGGTGCCGAAGGTGAACTCCCAGTGGCTGGACATCGCTTCGACGCCCAGCAGGTTCTGGACCCGGACCATGTCCTCGCCCCGAGTCTTGAGGCTGGTATAGCTGCCGTGCCAGGTATCCCCGCCGTCCAGCAGGATGGCATCCGGGCGGCTGCCGCGGATGGCCTTCACGATGGTGGCGATGCGGTCGAAGCCGCCCATCCGGCCATAGGTTTTCGCCAGAGCCTCGAAGTCGGGATAGGTCAGCGCATAGGCCTCGGGGCTGCCCGGCGCGATGCCGAACATCTTCTGGAAGGTCTCGCCCACGACATGCGGGACGCGCCCCGCAGCCTCGCCCACGCCGATGTTGGTATCGGGTTCCCGAAACCAGACCGGCCGCAGATGGGCATGCGCATCCGTGACATGGATCAGCGTCAGGTTGCCAAAGTCGTCGAACTGCAGCAACTGGTCCTGCGTCAGCGCCTGCTGGGCCATGGCCCGCGACCAGCTGGACATGCCCAGCCCGGCAAGGATCGCCGAGGTTGCCAGACCGGCCTGAAGAAATTCCCTGCGCGATGCCACAGTCACCTCATCATATTCGAATAATTGCACATAATGTTCGTGCTTGATCGACCGCGGCCCTGTGCCGCGGCCTGTTCAGTGACGGACAGCCGGAGTTTCGACAGCCAGACCGTTCCCGCGCGAAGCGACATAGAGTTCCAGTTCCCGGAACTCCTGACTGCCGGCTTCAAACGGGACCCCGCGCGTGTCGCGGACGCAGCCGACGAACCGCTGGTGTATGGACACGGCACCCTGATCCTTCAGGCGATACAACGGAAATCCGTTGATCTGCCCTTGGCTCAGATGGTCCGAGCGGATGTAGTTCCCGAAATTGTCCTCGTGGCAATTGGCGCAGGACATCTCCAACTGGCCGTAGCGCGTGTAGTACATCTCCTTGCCCTTCTCCCAGAAAGGCGCGGCCTCGCCATCGATCTTGACCGCGACCGGCATTCCCCGCGACTGCACGCCAATGGCGGCGGTCATGTTCTTCATCTCCTGGCTGTTCCATCCCCAGGCCTCGGCGCCCATGCGGTTGGTGCGGCAGTCGTTGACGTAGTTTTCCAGCGACCAAAGCTCGCCCTTGTCGTTCACCTTGGGCATCTGGGCCCGCAGGCCCTTCATGCTTTCCTCGATGTCGTTGTGGCAATCGGCGCAGGACTTGTCGGCGGTGCCCTCGGGCGTGCTCCACGCCTCGAGGCCGGCATCGACGAACAGGAACATCGGATTGTCGAAATCGTCCTTCTGCATCGCGCGGGTGTCGGTGTCGCGGAACAGCCAGCCCGAATAGACCGTGTCCCCCAACGCACCTTCCAGATGATCGGGCGCCGGGGCCTGCGTGGCCAGTTCCTCCTCGCCATTGATGACCAGCTGGTCGTCCTGGACGGGATCCGCCTGGGCGGCCGTCAGGGCAAGTGTTGCCGCCAGAACCGCCACGGCCTTCACAGTATGTTGCAGCTTCATCTTGCCGTATTTCCTCCCTGGCGATGTCAGACTGCCCCACCCTCCATGGTCGCAGGCAGATCGGGCTTGGGCCCGGGTATCAGGACACTTCCACCTTGTGGGCGTCCTCGTAGACCGACCCATCATCGTCGTACCACGTGAACTTGAATTCCCCGGTCTCCGGCACCTTGGCATCGAATTCGAGATAAGGGTTGGTGCTGATCGCCGGTTCAAGCGTGGTGTCCAGCACCAGCTGGCCGTTGAATTCTGCGGTGAAGCGATTGATGATCGACCGCGGGATGGTATTGCCGTCCTTGTCCTTGCGCTGGCCCGACTCCATCGGATGCGAGATCAGCGTCTTGATCGTGATGACCTCGTCCTTGGACGCGGTTTCGGGACACGGACGCGCGGTCGGACGTTTTCTGCCATAATCCTGTTCCTTCTTCCTGTATCAGCCGCCGCAACCGCCGATGGTGACCTTCACATTCGCGGCCGTGCGCACGAAGCTGCCATCCGCCATCTTCGCGATGGCTATAACGTCCTGCGTCTTGGCCAGACGGATGCGCGTGGCCGCGGCCTGATTGGCCGCCAGCGGGCCGAACGTGAACTTGGCCACCCCCGGCGTGGGATTCTCCGAAGCGATCAGCAGGATTTCAGCGGCCCCCGGCGCCTCGACCGAGATCGGGACCGTGTTGCCGTTCTCGGCGATCTCGGGCGCGGTTAACCTGACGCCGTCACCTTCGGCAACATCGGCGCCGCCGGTGAACTCGGCGATCATCTCATCGGCCGTCCGGACGGGTGCCGCCGCCGCATCCTGAGCCCGCACGGCGATCGGGAGCATGGCCAGCCCGGCCAGCCCGGCGCTTGCAGCCAGAACTCCTCGTCGTGAAATCAGCATGTTGTCCTTCCTTCCTTGTCGCATTCCCGTCGCCCCCTGTGGCACGGGGCTTGTTTCATTCCTTGAGCGTCATCAGATAGGCCACGACATCCTCGACCTGCTGGGCTGACAGGATGGGCTGGATGTCCTCGGGCTTTTCGGGCGGCTTGGCGGTGTAGGCGATTCCGGGGCGAATGAACGGCCCCACCTTGTACATGCCGGGCATGAAGGATTCCGGGAAGGTGCGCTTGGCATCGACCACGATCCCGCGCAGCTGCGCCTCGGTCCAGCGGTCGGCAGCGCCGTCCAGTTGCGGGCCGATGTTGCCCTGGAACGGCACGTCAGGCATTGCCGCAATGGCATGGCATGCGACGCAATTGCCCAGGGCATTCGTCGTCATGATGACCATGCCCTCATCAGGATTACCCGGTTTGCCCGTCAGGGATTCGGAAACCGACCCATCTTCGGCCCAAGACACGTCATTCGGCAGAGTCTCTGCCATTGCTGCAGCGCTAAGGCTGGCTGCCACAACTGTCAGCACCAGGATTTTCTGCATCTGCCCTCCCCCAAAGGCGCGGAAGCCACACTCCCTTGCGACCTCACGCATCCTTCACTCTAGGGTCTTTGATCCAGGAAGCAACGCTTATATTGCAATAAGTGAATATCTGACGAAACATCGGCCAAGGGGCCGGATTGCGGACGAAGGACATCAATGAGCGGATCGGACAGCCTCGCGCGCTCGGGCCTGGGAAAACTGCTGTTCGGCAGAATGGACGCCATGCTTTCCAGCCCATCCCCTGCGCAGGCAGATCCCACGGCGCGCTCTGCCGCGATCGAGGAGGCCGCTAACGTCTTCAAGGCCTTGGGACACGAAGGGCGGTTTCTCATCCTCTGCCATCTGGCGCAGGGCCCCAAGAGCGTCGGAGAGCTTGAAGGGATGCTGGACGCGCGGCAGTCCGCTGTCAGCCAGCAGCTTGCACGACTGAGGATCGAGGGGCTGGTCACGGCACGGCGGGAAGGGAAGACGATCTTCTATTCGCTCAAGGACCCGCGCATCGGCGAACTGCTGATCTGCTATGCGCGGATCTTCGGCGGTGAAGATCGTCGAAACCTTTGACTGACGCTGTCATGACGGCGGCCATTGCGGCAGGGTTGCAGGCCGGAGCCGTCGGGCTGGGCGTCGGAATGCTTCTGGGCCTTTGCGCGCGGTTGGGCGATTTCTGCACCTTGGGCGCCCTGGAAACCGCCCTCATCGGCCGGGACTACCGCCGGATCCATATCTGGAGCCTTGCCCTTGGCGTGGCCATCCTGTCGACCCATCTGGCCGATGCCGCAGGTCTGATCGACGTCGGCCGCAGCCTGTATCACAGCTTTGTCTGGAACCCGTTGGCGAGTATCGCAGGCGGTCTGCTGTTTGGCTATGGCATGGCAATGGCAGGCAACTGCGGTTTCGGTGCATTGGTCCGGGCGGGCGACGGCGACATTCGGTCGGTGCTGATCGTGGTGGTTCTGGGCATTGCCACCTACGCGACGCTTGCAGGGCCGCTGGCGCCGCTGCGGGTCTTCGTTTTCCCCCAGGCGGAACAATCGGGGCGATCTGGAATGGGCGAGGCCTTCGCGGCCCTGAGCGGTCTTGAGCCTGCCTGGCTGGCCACGGCCCTTGGCCTTGTCCTGATAGCGGTGGGATTGCGCCATCCTCGGGTGCGCCAGTCGGCCGTGACGGTGATCTGCGCAGCGGGCGTGGGATTCTCCGTGGTCCTTGCCTTTATCGGCACCACGCAGGTTTCCCGCCATGGCATGGACGCCGTGCTGATCGAAGGCCCGTCCTACACCGCGCCGGTGGGGCGGACGATCCTGTATCTGATGACCGCGACAGGGACGCTGCCCTCCTTCTCGGTGGGGCTGGTGTGCGGCACGCTTGCCGGTGCCGCGGCGGGGTCGCTGTGGCGACGCAGCTTCCGCTGGGAAGCCTGCGACGATCCGCGCGAACTGGGCCGCCAGTTGGGGGGCGCGATCATGATGGGCATTGGCGGGGTCATCGCAATGGGCTGCACCATTGGCCAGGGACTGACCGCCACCGCCCTGCTGGTCTGGTCAGGCCCGGTAACCTTGATGGCAATCGCCGCCGGGGCCTGGGTAGGCCTGCAGCGACTGCTGCTGTCCGACGATCTGTAACCCTCGCGGGCCGGCGCCTGCAGAGCCTGCTGGACCTATTCCGTCCCGGCATCGACCAGCTTGGTCAGCATCTCGTTGACCGGCTGCATCGTCTCGCCCGGGTAAGTGCGGTGGCCGACGACGATCTTGCCCGGCTCGTCCGCCGTCTCATAGACGAAGATGCTGTAGGGGCAGTGCTGGATGTTGGCCGGATCGGCCTCCATCACCTCGCGGGAAACCTTGGCGGAACAGAAGCTGAAGATATCGGCCTGCGTGAACAGATCCTTTTCACCGCCCACATCTTCCTTGGTGCGCGCCAGCATCTCGCCCACGTGGCTGGTCAGATCGATCACCAGCCCCTCATTCGTGATCGCCTGTTCAACGGCGAAGGCGACGTCCTCGAAGGCCCCCTCGACAGTGCGGACATAGGATGCGCCCGTCTCATCCTGAGCGATCGCCTGCCCGACAGGCAGCGAAAGAACCAGAATCCCGGCACAGGCCCTCAGAATTGCGATCTTGGTCATCCGTTCATTTCTCCTGTTTCATGGGCATGGGAAGCTGCGGATCAGCGGTGGCGGCTGTGACGGGCTCGGCAGACCAGCCGGCGTCGCGCAGAAGGCCGGCAAGCAGGACCCAGAAGAATTCATCGCCTGCGTAGCCCTCGATCCGGCCCACCTCTGCCCCTTCGGACAACAGCACGAAGGTCGGGGTGAAGACGGGCGCCCGCCCGGTCAGCGTCACGTCCGGTGGAAGCGGAGCCTTGACGTCCAGACGCAGCAGCGGCGCGGCCTGCCCCTCTGCCGTCTTGGGATAGGCGGGACCGATCTCCTCGTTCCACTGCCGGCAATAGCTGCATCCGTCACGTTCGAACATCAGAAGCTGGAACGGGGCCGCATGGGCCACGGCCGCCATCGCCCACAGCATGATCGCGGCCGCGGACAGGCAGGCAAGGCGGGAACAGGCCGGGTGAAGCTTGGGAACCATGGGGAACCGCATTGACGGACGCCGATACGTATTTCAATATGATGATATAACGCTGTCAATGCAAGCATGGTGGCAAGCGGGCGACTTGATCGCGCCGGACCTTGCCGGAAGGTTGCCGATGCCCGAAATCACGTTTGGCGGGGCTGCCATTGCGGGACTGCTGTCGTTCCTCTCGCCTTGCATCCTGCCGATGGTGCCGTTCTATCTGTGCTATCTTGCCGGCGTGTCGATTGCCGAGATCAAGGAATCGCAGGGGATGGAGCCGCATGCGCAGCGGCGGCTTGTGTTCGGGGCCATTGTGTTCTCCTTGGGGGTCACGACGATCTTCGTCTTGCTGGGCCTTGGCGCGACAGCCGCTGGATCGGCCTTTTCCCGATGGAGAACGGAAATGTCCTGGGCGGCGGCGGCGATCCTGGGGCTGTTCGGGCTGCACTTCCTGGGCATCATCCGCATCCCGCTTCTTTACCGCGAGGCACGGATCCAGTCCTCGGGCAACCCGGCGACCCTGGCAGGCGCTTACGTGATGGGATTGGCCTTCGGCTTTGGCTGGACGCCCTGCGCAGGACCGGCCCTGGCGGCAATCCTGTTTGTCGCCTCGGGGCAGGAAAGCCTTTGGCAAGGGGGCGCGCTGCTGCTGGTCTATGGGCTGGCGATGACCTTTCCCTTTGTCCTCATCTCGTTCTTCACCCGGCCGTTCATGTCCTGGGTTGCCCGCCATCAACGGATCCTCGGAATGGTCGAACGGGTCATGGGGGTTATGCTGATCCTGTTCGCGGTCCTGATCGCCACGGATGGCGTCAACCGGATCGCCGCAGTCATGGTGGACAACATGGATTGGAGTGCAACAACGCGATGACACGACTTCATCTTGCCCTGGGCCTCATTCTGCCGCTCCTGGCCGTTCCCGCCTTCGCAGCCCCGGTCCCCTTGGGTGACGACGGGCTGCACAAGCCGGACTGGCTGAAGAACAGCTTCAAGGTGCTGGCCGAAGATCATCAGGAAGCGGCCGAGGCAGGCCGCCATCTGCTGCTGATCGTCGAACAGCGCGGCTGCATCTATTGCGCCCGGCTTCACAACGAGGTTCTCACCGATCCACGCATCGACCGGCTGATCCGCGACGAATTTGACGTGGTGCAGGTCGATCTGTTCGGCGGGACCGACCTGACCGATACGGATGGCGAGGTTCTGACCGAGAAGCGTGCAGCCGCCAAGTGGGGCGTCACCGTGACACCGACGCTGATCTTCATGCCCGCTGCCCTGCCCGCCGAAAAGGATGCTGCCCGCGCCGCAATGGCGGTTCTTCCCGGTGTCCTCGAAGCCGATGACTTGCTGGCCGTGCTGGAATGGGCAACGGCGGGGGGACCTGCCTCGGGACGCGACGTCCGGGACCTGCTGTCGCGTTGATGACGAACGAACAATGATGTTGTCCACCGACAGGAAGGATATGCCATGCACATCGCCCGCCGCGTTTTTCTGACCCGCAGTGCCGCGCTGATCTCGGCCGCGGCCCTGCCGCTGTCCCCCTTGCGCGGCTGGGCCGTGACCACGATGACAACGGGTGACCTGCGCATCGACAGCGTATCGGACGGACATATTGAGTTCCCGCCCGACTTCGCGTTCTCGGCGATCCCCGAAGCAGAGCGGGCCGATCTTCTGAGCAGCCTGAACATCGACCCGCAAGCCGTGGTCCACAGTCCTCTGAATGTCACGCTGCTGCGCCAGGGGGACCGCGTGGTGCTGTTCGATGTCGGCTCGGGGCCTGATTTCGTGCCCACGGCCGGGCGCCTGGTCGATGCCCTCTCCGCTCTCGATGTCTTGCCCGAGGATGTGACCGACGTGATCTTCACCCACGGACACCCCGATCATCTGTGGGGTGTGCTGGATGATTTCGACGAACCCTTGTTCCCCAATGCGGCGCTGAAGATGGGCCAGGTCGAATTCGACTACTGGACGGACCCGGCGACCATCGGCACCATCGGCGAGGAACGCCAGTCCTTTGCCGCGGGCGCCATGCGCCGCCTGACCGCGATCGGCGGCCTTGTGGAACGCTTTGACGATGGGGCCGAGGTGCTGCCGGGCATCCGCGCCGTAGCGACCCCCGGCCATACGCCCGGCCACATGTCCTTCGAGATCGGCACCTCGGACCAGGGCCTGTTCGTGACAGGCGATTTCGTGACGATGCTGGCCGGCTTCGTCCGGCCCGATCTGGGAACGGCGACCGATCACGACCCCGCTCTTGCGGCGCAGACTCGTCAGGCGATGCTTGCGCGGCTGGCTGACGAAGGCTGGATGATCCTGGGCTATCACCTGCCCAACGGCGGCATCGGCCGCGTCCGTCGCGATCGCGAGGCATTTTCCTTTGAAAGGGGGCGTGAAGATGCGGCTTCTTGGACGTGTAATGGCGGCCACGATGGTGGTCGCGGTAAAGGCGACACTGGCGCAGGCTGACGATACGCCTGATAAGTATCCCGACTCCGTCCTCTACAGTGCGCCGGTCAAGGTGGCAGAGGGCATCTACAGCGCGATCGGCGCGACGCAGCCGCCCACCTACGAAAACGCGGGCCATAACAACAACCTGTCCTTCATCGTGACATCGGACGGGGTTGTGGTCGTCAACGGCGGCGCGTCGTGGAAGCTGGCCGAGGCCCTGCACGCCGAAATCCGCAAGATCACCGACCAGCCGGTCAAGCTGGTGATCAACGAAAACGGCCAGGGCCACTCGATGCTGGGCAATAGCTATTGGGCTGCACAGGGCGTTCCCATCCTTGCACAGGAAGAAGCGGCGGCAGAGTTCGTCGACACCGAGGGCCCGCGCGGGCTCGAGGCGCTGAAGGCCTATGCCAGGGAAAACGCCGAAGGCACAACCATCGTCGAGCCGACGGAAACCTTCACGGACCGCAAGGACATCCAGATGGGCGATACGCGGATCGAGGCGCTGCACCTTGGCCCGGCCCATTCGCCCGGCGACACACAAGTCTGGCTGCCCGACAGCAAGGTGCTGATCGCGGGCGATATCGCGTTTTCCGAACGCATGCCGCCGATCTTCGAAGGCACCTGCACCCTGTGCTGGATCGAAACCTTCGAAACCAGGCTGGAGCCGCTGGGGGCCGAAGTCATCGTTCCCGGCCACGGGGCACCCACCGATCTTGCCAGCGTGCGCCACGCAACCGTTAATTACCTCAAGGATTTGCGGGGCAAGATCGGGGAGCATCTGGATGCGGGCGGGGATCTGTCGCAGGCTTATTACGTGGATCAGTCCGAATGGAGCTGGATGGATACGTTCGAGGAACTTGCCACGAAAAATGCCGGAGTGGTGTTTTCAGAAATGGAGTTTGAATGACCGGGGGCTGAGTTGATCGCGCCACTCCTTGCTTGCGCCGCTGACCGTGCTCTTCTCCCTGGAAACGGCTCTGTTGCACAAATTTCGTGAGGGATTCATGTTGTGGATCCAGCGTGGTAGCTGAGTGGCATGAGCAGACCCACACCCCCGCCTACAAGACCAGGAACTGGCCAGCCTCCAATGAAGCGCTGAAGCGCCGCGGCTCGCTTACGATCTGGTTTGATCCCACCATGACTTGGCATGCCGCACCGAACCGATGCGCACGGTGCCCGGCCAGCTGGTGCCGGAGCTTCTCGATCAGGATCGCCTGGGCCTTCACCTCGGCCAGGAGCCGCGCCGTGAAGGCGCGCAGCTCCTCGGGATCTTCCGGCAGGATGGCGGGCTCGTCGAGCATGAGACGAGCTTATCGGGCTGGATTCCGGCTGGGAATCCTCAACGATTAGGACCAGTCGCTTATCCGGCCGCCAAGGGCTGCCAGGTCCGCTGCGGGGCCCGCCAGTCGATCCCTTCCAGCAGCATCGCCAACTGCGCGGCCGATAGGGCGATCTTGCCCTCGGTGGCGGAAGGCCAGACAAACCGGCCTCGCTCCAGCCGCTTCATGAACATGCAGGCGCCCTGGCCATCCCACCAGATCACCTTGACCAGATTGCCGCGCCGGCCCCGGAAGACAAACAGATGCCCACCGAACGGATCCTGCTTCAGCACCGCCTCGGCCTGCGCGGCCAAGGCCGCAAAGCCCTTGCGCATGTCCGTGACCCCGGCCGCAAGCCACACCCGCGTGTTGGCCGGCACCGGGATCACGCCGTCAGCCCCCGGATCAGCCGCGCCGGAGCCTCGGGATCGTAGCGCCCCGTGATCCGCATCCGCTGCCCGCCGGCGA
>NZ_JBVFUV010000005.1:0-143678 GCF_055693925.1 Paracoccus sp. BR5-17 | reverse complement strand
CGCGCGAGCGCACCGACGCGGACTGGATCGTGGCCATGGACGACGACGGGCGCCCCCGGCCGGGCGCCTTCGCGGCCCTGCGCGCCCTGGACCTGAGCGGCTGGGACGCCATCGGCGCGGCGGTGTTCCATCCCGACGGCAGCATCTGCGAGATGAACCGGCCCTATCGCAACCCCTTCTGGAATCCCGGCGCCTTCCTGCGCACCCTGGCCCGGATGCCCCTGGGCCGCGGCCGCCGGGGCTTTCACCTGCCCGACGCGGATTACCGGCCCGATCACCCGGCAGGCGGCGCGGTGCGGCCCGTCGACATGACCAGCTTCGTGGGCTTCTTCCTGTCGCGCGACGCGCTGAAGGCGGCGGGGCTGCCCGATCCGCGGCTGTTCATCTATGGCGACGACCAGCTTTACACGCTGCAGATGCGCCGCAAGGGCCTGAGGATCGGCTTTGCCCCGCAGGTGCGCTTCGAACACGACACCTCGGCCCGGCAGGGCCAGTCGGGCGTGGTGCTGCGGCCGATGTGGAAGGTCTATTACATGTACCGCAACGCCCTGATCGCCTATCGCGTCGCGGCGGGGCCGTGGTTCTGGCCCCTGGTCCCGGTGCTGCTGCGCAAGTGGCGCCGCAAGGCCGGCGACTACGGCGCCGACGCGCCGCTGTTCCGCGCCCTTCTGGACCAGGCGGTGCGCGACGGCCTGGCCGCCCGCCTGGACCGCCCGCATGACGAGGTGCTGCGCCTGGCCGGGCGGCACTGAGGCGGATCCCCGGCTTGCGCGGGGAAAGCGCCCGGCGGACATCATCCAGGCGGGGGATCGTCCGCGGGAAGGTCGCGGGCGGGGCGGTCGTGGGCGGGGCGGTCGTGGGCGGGCGGCGCGGCCCCGTTCCCCGACCCCGCGGCCGGGCGGGCCGCAGCCCCGGTTCCGGCCCCGGCGCCGGTTCCGGCCTCGGGCTCGGACAGGTTGCGGATCACCTGGTCGAAGACCTCCAGGAACCGTGCCCGATCGCCTGCCGCCACCCCGTCCAGGGCGCGTTCCGCGATCTGGCGGGCGAAGGGCAGGATCGCCTCGGCGGTGCGCCGCCCGGCGGAGCTGAGCTGCAGGATCACCCGCCGCCGGTCCAGGCCGTCGCGGCTGCGCTGAACCAGCCCGTCGCGGGTCAGCGCCTCGAGAACGCCGGTCGAGGAGGCTTTCTCGATCCCCAGCCGGGCGGCAATTTCAGTTTGGGTCAGCGGCCCCGATTCCCACAGCGTGCGCAGGTGAAGATACTGCGCCGCCGTCATGCCGCGGCGGGACAGATGGTCCTGAAGCCTGCGGTTGTACAGTCGGTGCGCCATGCGCAGCGCCGCGCCAAAGCCCGAGGCGGTCGGGCGGGTCGGGTCCGGGGATGTCATGGCCTGCCTTCCAGCACTTTCTTCTTGACCGGGATAGTAAGGCAATCTTATCGTATGTCCACCATATGAATGGCCTGTGACTCAAGGGGGAGGGGTCTTCATGGCTCGCACCAGGTTGTGCAGCACCCGCGATCTGCCCGGGGACGGGGTGCATATCGTCCAGAGCGGCCGCCACGAGATCGGCATCATCCGCCACGAGGGGCGCCTTCACGCCTATCGCAACCTCTGCCCCCACCAGGGCGGCCCGGTCTGCGAGGGCGTGCGCATCGCCCGCGTCGTCGCCGTTCTCGACGAGGAGCGGCGCTTTGCCCGGCACGATTTCGACACCGGGCGGATGCAGATCGTCTGCCCGTGGCACGGCTGGGAATTCAGCCTTGAGACCGGCGAGGCCGTGGGCGATCCCGCCTATCGCCTGCGCCGCTACGAGGTCGAGGAATGCGACGGGGAAATCTATGCCGACCTCTGAGCCCATGACCGCCGGCGACGCCGCGCTGCGGCTGGCCGAGGCGCTCGAGGCGGGCGAGGCGCTTCCGGGGCCGGTGCTGCAGCGGGTCCTGGCGGCCCTGGTGCGCGACTTCGGGCGCCGCCGCGACCTGGACGGCCGGGCGCGCCCCTTCGCCCCCGGCGACGACGTGCCCGCCACCGCCGTGGCGCAGACCGCCCTGGGGATGCTGGAGGCCGCCGACATGGCGGTGTTCGAACTGGGCATGTGGCAGTCGATCAAGCGGGCGCCGGCTGGCGGCGCCGACAGCGGAATAGGACAGCGCGATGAAGGACCATCCGGCCTCCGATCCGGCCATCGAGGAATTCGACACCACGCGGCTGCTGGCCAATGCCGCCCGCCAAGCGCGCGAACGGCGCTATCGGGACTTCTTCATCATGGATGTGGACGCCCACCACTACGAGACGGAATCGCTGCCCGAGATCCTGTCCTATGCCGATGATCCGGTGATGCGCCACCAGGGGCTGTCGTCGGGCAATGTCGGCCGGTCGGGCCTGCTGCCTGCGCCGCTGGGGTCGCAGGACATGTCGGGCCGGGTGACGCGCTATCCCGGCCGCGCCCGCGAGAAGGTGCCCCCCTCGCCGCATCGCGACATCACCCTGACCCGGCGGTGGATGGACGCGCTTGGCGTGGACATGGCCTGCCTGTTTCCCACCCCGATGCTGATGCTGCCCACCCATCCCCAGCCCGATGTCGAGGTGGGCATGGCACGGGCCTACAACCGCTGGCTGTGCGAACGCATCCTCGAGGAAGACCCGCGGATCTGCTCGATGATCTACCTGCCGCTGAACGAGCCCCACGAGGCCGAGCGGATGGTGGCCGAATTCGGCGGCCGCCGCGGCGTCGTGGGCTTCTTGACCACCGGCTATCTGAAGCGCCCGGTCCATGACAATGCCAACATGCGCGTCTTCGCCGCCCTCGAGGAGCGCGGCCTGCCGCTGGGCTTCCACGCCGCCTACAACTGGTCGGACACCTCGCTGGCGCAGCTCAACCGCTTCATCTCGGTCCATGCCCTGGGATTTGCGTTCTGCAACATCATCCACATGACCAACTGGATCATCAACGGCATGCCCGAACGGTTCCCGCGCCTGCAGACCGTCTGGATCGAAAGCGGTCTGGCCTGGGTGCCGTTCCTGATGCAGCGGCTGGACAACGAATACATGATGCGCACCTCCGAGGCGCCGCTGCTGAAGAAGAAGCCGTCGGACTACATGCGCGAGATGTTCTATTCCACCCAGCCGATGGAGATGGTGAACAACCGCGACGCGCTTGAAGTCACCTTCAGGATGATGAACGCCGAAACCCAGCTGCTCTATTCCTCGGACTATCCGCACTGGGACATGGACCTGCCCTCGACGATCTACGACCTGCCCTTCCTGGACGAGAAGGCCAGGCGCAACATCCTGGGCGGCAACGCGCTCAGGCTGTTCGGGATCGAGCCGGTCCATGCCGAGTGGAAGCTGGCAGAGCGGGCGGCCGCGGCCGGAAAGGCCGCAGGCTGACAGCGACCGGCTGAAGGATGGCGGGCGGCCGGCGGACAGGCGCCGTCGGGCCCCCATCCGTCGGGCCCCCCATCCGGTCAGGCCCTCTCGAGCAGGCCGCCGCCGATCGCGGCCACATCCCGGCAGCCCAGAAGCCGCATCGTGCGGGCGAATTCCTCGGCCAGGATGGCAAGCGCCGCGGCGGCGCCCGCCTCGCCCCCGGCGGCCAGCCCGTAAAGCACCGCCCGCCCGACCATCACCGCATCGGCCCCGCGGGCCAGGGCGCGGGCGATGTCGGCGCCGCGCCGGATGCCACCGTCCATCAGCACCGCCGCCCGGCCCGCGACCGCTTCGGCGACGGCGGGCAGGGCGTCGATCGTCGCCACGGCCCCGTCCAGTTGCCGCCCGCCGTGGTTGGACACCACGATGCCCTCGCAGCCCAGGGCCAGGGCGCGGCGCGCGTCGTCGGGCGACAGGATCCCCTTTATCACCAGCCGTCCGTCCCAGCCGTCCCGGATCCGCGCCAGGTCGTCCCAGTCGAAGGCCGGGTTGCGTTGGCGGCGGGAATAGTCGGCCATCTGGGCGGCGGTCGCGCCGGGGGCAGGAAGCCCGCGACGTTCTCGAGCCGGGGCATCCCGCCGCCGGCCAGCCAGACCGAAGCCAGCCAGCGGGGATGGGCAAGCCCGTCCAGCACGATGCGCGGCGACAGGGTCACGTTGTGGGCGAAGCGGTTGCGCCGGTCGCGCTCGCGGTTGCCGGGCACCAGCGAGATCGACCGTGACCACGATCACCCGGCAGCCGGCCCCGGCGGCCTGCGCCATCAGCGCCGCCGAGAACTCTGGCCCGCCCCAGGGATAGAGCTGGAACCAGGGCGGCGACGGAACGGCGGCGGCGACGGTGCGAAGATCGGCGTTGGCGCCGGTGGACAGGGTGAAGGCCACCCCGGCGGCGGCGGCGGCGCGCGCCAGGCACAGGTCGCCCTGGTGCCAGAAAAGGCCGTTCAGCCCCGTCGGCGCGACCACCAGCGGCAGCGCCAGCGGCGTCTCCAGGACCGTAGTCGCGGTGTCGATCCGGCCCCCGCCAGCACGCGCGGGCGAAACCGCAGCGCGTCCAGGGCGGACCTGTTGGCGGCCAGGGTCGTCTCGTCCTCGGCGCCGCCGTCGAGATAGTCGAAGACCACCTTCGGCAGGCGCCGCCGCGCGTCCCGGCGCAGGGCCTCGACATTGATCGCCTGGCGGGCCATCGCGGTCCAGTCGCTGCGGGTCAGCCCGGCGATCATCTCGGGCGCGTAGCCCGGCGCCACGCGCGCGTCGATCACCACCGCGCGCCCCGCCCGGGCCAGCCCGACCGCCCGGCGCACCGCCTGGGCCAGTTCGCCCGCGGTCGTCACCGGGCCGATGCCCTCCAGCCCCTGGGCGCGGGCGATCCCGGCGATGTCGATGTCGGGCTCGCCGATGCGCTGACCGATCCAGCGGTTGGCCACCGGGCGGTCGCGCATCCGCGCCACCCGTTCCTGATGCACCTCGTCGTTGAAGAAGGACCGGTTGTTGGCCACCACCGCGACGAAGGGCACCCGGTAATGGGCCGCCGTCCAGAAGGCCGAGGCCGACATCATCGTGTCGCCGTCGCCCAGGACGGCGACCGCCAGCCGGCCGGGATCGGTCCGCGACAGCGCCAGGGCCGCGCCGATCAGCATCCCCGGACCCGAGCCGATGCCGCCGCCGCCGTCGCTGCCCAGATAGTCCAGCGGATGGCGGAAATGCCAGCTTTGCCCGACCCAGCCCAGCGGCAGGCGCACCAGCAGCGCGCGGCTTCCCGCCAGCCCCTCGCCCAGGGCGGCGGCAAGGACCGCCATGTCCAGCGGCGCCGCCGGATCGGCGGCGGGCAGCGCCGGCGCCACGGGACCGGCCTCGGGCGGGGTTCCCGGCCCCAGGGACAGCGCGTCGGCGATGGCATCGACCGCCGCATCGGGGTCGGTGGCCAGGTGCAGCGCCGCCCGCGGCAGGGCCTGGTGTTCGGTTCCCGGGCCGCGGTGCAGCTGGTGGTCCATCGAGGCGATCACCGTCGGCGCGCCGGCCCCCGCCTGGCGCATGGTGCCCGCCACGTCCACCCAGTCGAGCGCCAGCACCGCGTCGGCCTGGGCCAGGGCGGCGGCGCCGGCCGCATCGAGGAAATGGCCCGGCGCCCCGACATGCAGGGGGTGATCGGTCGGAAAGGCCGCGGCCTGCTTCATGTCGGTCAGGACCTGCGCCCCCAGGGCCTCGGCCAGGGCGACCCGCCGCGCCCAGGCATCCGCCCGCCGCGAGACGCGCCCGGCCAGGATCACCGGGCGCCGGACCCCGCGCAGAAGCGCGATGGCGGCGGCGACATCCTGGGGCGCCGGCAGGGGCGGGCGAGGGAACGGCAAAGGCCGCGGGATCCGGCAGGTCGGGCTCGCTCTCCAGCCGGCGTTCCTGCAGCGCGACGTCGAAATTCACGTAGCACGGCCCCCGCGGCACCGTCCGCGCCACGCGGTCGGCGCGGATCAGGGCCTCGGCCGCCGCCGGGATCGACATGGGCTGGTCGTCCCACTTGAGGAAGTCGCGCACCAGGGCCGCCTGGTCGCGCGAGGTGTGCAGCCAGTCGATCCAGGGCCGGCGCAGCGCCGCGTCGATCGGGCCGGTGGCGCCCAGGATCAGCATCGGCACCCGGTCGCACCAGGCGTTGAAGATGGCCATGCTGCCATGCATCAGCCCGACATTGGCATGAAGCGCCACCGCCATCGGGCTGCCGCTGACCTTGGCCCAGCCGTGGGCGATCGCGACCGCGTGTTCCTCGTGCAGGCACAGCAGCATCGCCGGGGCGCGGTTGCCGTTGAAGTTCACCAGGCTGTCGTGCAGGCCGCGATAGCTCGACCCGGGATTGAGGGCCAGGAAGGGAATGTCCAGCCGGCGCAGCATCTCGGCCAGGGCATCGCTGCCCCAGCGGCAGAGCCCGGCCGGACCCGTCCGCCGGCACCTGCTGCGGCAGGTCGATGCCTTCCGCCGGCCCTTCCGCAGGGGCCCGGCCCTCGTCGGGACTTTGCTTCATGCCTCGCTCCTGTCGGATCGGGCGGCGCTGTCGCCGCGGCCCGCGGGGAATGCAAGCGGACCCCACCGGCGCCGTCAATACGCCACCCGCCCCGCCGCGACGGATTTTCACTATGTGAGAGCGGGTTTGACAGGATGGGGCGGATGGTGTTCCATTCCCGCAGGGGGAAGCTCTGGGAGGAGGGGACCTGTGGTTCTGGAAATCTCTGCTGTCGGCAAGTCCTTTCCGGTGGCCGACGGTCCGGCGGTGAAGGCGCTCTCGGATGTGACGCTGTCGGTCGCGCAGGGGGAATTCGTCTCGATCATCGGCCCCAGCGGCTGCGGGAAATCGACGCTGTTCAACATCGTCGGCGGGCTGATCACCGAATTCGACGGATCGGTGCGCGTCGACGGCCACGAGATCCGCGGCCCCCACCGCGAGATCGGCATGGTCTTCCAGGAGGAATCGACCTTCCCCTGGCGCAGCGCCCTGCGCAACGTCGAACTGCCGCTGGAGATCGCCGGCGTGCCGCGGGCCGAGCGGCACGAGAGGGCGCGCGAACTGCTGCGCCTGGTCGGGCTGGAAGGGTTCGAATCCCGCTTCCCCCGCGAGATGTCGGGGGGGATGCGCCAGCGGGTGTCGATCGCCCGCACCCTGGCCTTCGAGCCGCGGATCATGCTGATGGACGAGCCCTTCGGCGCGCTCGACGAGCAGACCCGGCTTCTTCTGGGCGACAAGGTCCTGAAGATCTGGCAGAAGATCCGCCAGACCACCCTTCTCATCACCCACAACATCACCGAGGCGGTGCAGATGAGCGACCGCGTGGTGGTGATGTCGCACCGGCCCGGCCGGATCAAGCGGATCATCGACATCGACCTGCCGCGCCCGCGCGAGTTCCGAGGCCATGCAGGACCACAAGTTCGGCGACTATGTCGGCATGATCTGGACCGACCTGCGCGAGGAAGCCTCGCGGCACATGGAGGAAAGCGAGGAGGGGCGCGCGTCGCCTGAGCGGCGCCGGGCCTTCGCGCCCGCGCCCGATCGAGAAACCGCCGATGCCGCAGCCGGGGAGGGCCGGGCATCCAGCAGACCGGGGAGGAAACATGACTGCATTCAGGACCATAACCGCCGGGGCCATCGCCGTGGCCTGCCTGTCGGCCGCTCCGGCGGCCGCGCTCGACAAGGTGCGGATCACCAATGCCCAGGAGGGGTTCTGGGACCAGAACTTCATCGAATGGGGCGCCGAGGCCGGCATCTTCGAGAAGCACGGCATCGATCTGGAGGTCATCTGGACCGACGGCGGCGCCAATGCCCAGCAGGCGGTGATCTCGGGCAGCGTCGACATGTCCTTCGGCACCGGCGCCCTGGGCGTGATCAGCGCCTGGGCCCAAGGCGCGCCGATCGAGATCACCGCCGCGACCATGACCGGCGCATCGGATCTGTTCTGGTATGCCAAGGCCGACAGCGGCATCACCTCCATGGCCGACACCCAGGGCCGGACGGTGGCCTATTCGCGGCCCGGATCCTCGACCAACCTGATCGCCGCGAAGCTGGTCGAGATCGCCGGAACCGATGCCGAACTGGTCGGCATCGGCGGGCCGGCGGCGTCGATGACGGCGGTCATGTCCGACCAGATCGACGTGGGCTGGTCCTCGGCCCCCTTCGGCTATGACCGGATCGCGGCGGGCGAGCTGGTCCGGGTCGCCACCGGCAACGACGTGCCGGGGGTGGCCGAGCAGGTGGTGCGGGTGCAGATCGCCAACCGCAACTTCCTGGAGGCCAATCCCGACGTCGTGCGGCGCTATTTCGACGCGTTCCGCGAGACGCTGGAATGGGCCTATACCGAGGACGAGGCGCTGCAGAAATGGGCCGACATCCACGGCCTCGACCTGGAGACCGCCCGCCAGATCCGCGACGAGATCTACCCGCGCGAGGCCGTCGCCCCCTATCCGATCACCGGCCTCGAGGCCAATGTGCGCGACGCCGTCGAGACCGGGCGGCTGGACGCGATGCTGAGCCCCGAGGACATGGAGCGGATGCTGGCGGTGGCCGCCGAACTGCACGGGGCCGGCGCCGAGTGAGGATGCCGTCATGACCGCACGGCGCCCCGCCGCCCCCTGAGGCCGGTCCTTGCCGGCCTCGTGCTGCCGGTCCTCGTCGGGCTCGCGCTCGAGGTGGCGGCGCGTTCGGGCTGGGTCTCGCCCTTCCTGCTGCCGCCGCCAAGCCGGGTGATCGCCGCCGTCCCCGACCTGTTCCTGCGCGAGGGGCTGATCGGGCTTTTCGCGCTGTCGACGGGGATCACGCTGCTGGCCTCGCTGATCGCGGTGCTGATCGGCATTCCCGCGGGCTTCCTGCTGTATCTGCGCCGCGATCTGGGCGCGGCCTATGAAAGCTGGCTGGGGGCGATCTTCTCGGCCCCGGTCATCCTGCTCTATCCGCTGTTTCTGGTGATCCTGGGGCGGGGGCTGCAGACGCTGGTGGTGATGGGCGTGCTGGTCGGCGTGACCCCGGTGCTGCTCAGCACCTATCGCGGCCTGCAGGGGGTGCCGGCGGTCTATCTGCGCGTGGCGCGCAGCTTCAACATGCCGCGCCGCGAGATCTGGTGGAAGGTGCTGGCCCCTGCGGCCCTGCCCTCGATCTTCACCGGGATCCGGCTGACGCTGATCTACACGATGATCAACACCATCGCGATGGAGTTCCTGATCGCCATCGGCGGCCTGGGCTTTCTGGTCGGCAATCTCTACGACCGCTACCAGATACCCGACATGTACGCGGCCGTGGGCTTCGTGATCGTGGCCAGCATTCTGTTCTTCGCGCTTATCGACAGGGTGGAAAAATGGTCGACCCGAGCCTAGGCCGCATCGCCGGTCCGCGGCGGCGCATCCCGCTGGACCGGATCACCCGGATCCGGCTGGTCACGATCCTGCTGATCCTGGCCGCCTACGAGGCCGTGGCGCGGTCGGGCATCTTCTTCGAGGGCGTGATGCCGTCGTCGCTGGCGGTGCTTGCGGCCCTGGTCCGCACGCTGGCCGATCCCGGCTTCTACCCGCATCTGGGCCGCACGGCCCTGGAGGTCGCCATCGGCTTTCCGCTGGGGGTGCTGCTGGGGCTGGCCGCGGGGATCGTGTTCGGCATGTCCCGCGGCCTGGCGGCGATCTTCAACCCCTGGGTGCAGTATCTGGCGCCGACGCCGAAGATCGTCTTCTTCCCGATCCTGCTGCTGCTGTTCGGGGTGGACATGGGCTCGAAGATCGCCATGGCGGCGATATCGGCCTTCTTCCCCACCGCCATCGCCGCCTATGCGGGGATGCGCCAGATCCCGCCGATCTATCTGAAGGTGGCGCGGACGCTGAACGCGACGCGGCTGCAGATGCTGCGCATCGTCTATGTCCCGTCGCTGGTGGCCCCGATCCTCACCAGCCTCAGGCTGGCGCTCGGGGTGGCGATCGTCGGCACCCTGCTGGCCGAGATCAAGATGTCGAACCTGGGCCTGGGTTATCTGGTCATCCAGCACTACAATTTCCTGCGGATGCCCGAGATGTATGCCGTCCTGCTGCTGACCTTCGCCATCGCGGTCGGGGCGAATGCGGCGATGGAATGGCTGACCGGGCGCATCGAACACGATCGCCACGTCAACGGGGACTGACGGGCCTGCCGGGCAGGCCAGGGGGCACGCGGCAAGGCCCCCTTCAGGCGCCGCAGGCCGCCAGGGCTTTTCCAGGGACAGCGGGTCGGCCTCGAAGGATCCAGGGAATACCGGGTGAAGGGCGTGCCGATCCGGTAGGCGGGCCGGACATAGTCGGGCTTGAGGCGCCCGCGGACGCCGGCCCAGGCGCACCCGACCTGCTGGGCCATCACCCGATAGACGTCGGTCATGTGCCCGCAGGGCAGGATCTCGATCACCTGCCGCAAGCGGGCGTCGTGCTGGCGGTAAAGCAGCGGCGCAAGGCCGGCGCCGTGAACGGCGACAATGGTTTCGGCGTGGTGGAACAGGGCGAACTGGTCGGCGGGCGACAGGGTTTCGGGATAGACGGTGACATAGCCCCGGGCGGCCAGCATGGCCTCGATCTGGCTCTGGTTCGACAGGCAGCGGGTGCCGCGCCGGGGCAGGAAGACCCGCCGCGCGCCCGTGTCGCGGCCCGCCATCGCGGCAGACAGCACCTCCAGCATCCCCGAACCGACGACACAGTGGCGGCGCAGGGGGCGCAGGACGCTTCGGTGGTCCAGCTCGACGCCGATGCCCGGGCCGCTGATGGCCGCGTCCGAGGTCTGGACGCTCAGCCCCAGAAGCCGCGCCGCCTGCAGGATGTATCCCGGGATGGCCGCAGGCAGCAGCAGCGTGACCTGCGTAGGGCCCAGCCCGGCCCTGTCGCACAGCAGAAAGACCAGCGGCAGGTGGCTGTTGAGGAAATGCGCCCAGTTCTCGGGGCTGTTGAACCGCAGGTCGATCCCCACCTCGCCCTGCAGCGCCTCGCCTTGCCGCGACTCGGGGCGGGCGGGCCTGCGGGGCAGAAGGCGTGCCAGCCGCCGACGGCGTCCCGGCGCGGCATAGGCTGGAAAGCCCGGCACCGCCCGATAGCGGATCTGCCCGCCCGGCACGGTCTTGGCGGGCAGCAGGACATGTTCGCAATCGGGCACGAACCGGTCGATCAGATAGGACTGCGCCGTGAAAAGATCCGCGGCCGCCGCGGCAAGCGGCGCCACATCGACCTGGCCCGCCAGATCGGCAGGGATCATTCCATCATCTCCCGCGCCTGCTTGGCCGCCCTGTCCTGGCGATAGCCGTTCAGGACCACGCCCAGGACATTGGTGTATTCGGCCACCTCGCGTTCGCAGCTGTCGAAGTCGCCGTAGCGGGTCTGTTCGGCGCGCGCCACGATCAGCGCGCAGTCCACATGCTGCAGGAAGGCGCGCGCATCGTCGCCGATCAGGATCGAGGGCAGGTCGAAGATCATGATGTCGGGATCGTATTCGGCCTGCACCGCGGCCAGCGTCTCGCGGGTGGAGCCCGACATCAGCAGGCGCGTCGGGTCGGGATCCGGCACCCCCGACAGGGCAAGCGCCAGGTTCGGGCCGATGCGGCGGGCATGATCGCCAAAGCGCGTCTCGCCCCGCAGCAGGGGGGCGATCGCGGGCGGTTCGGCGATGCCCAGTTTCCGGGCGACCGCCGGATCGCGCAGGTCGAAGTCGAAAAGCATCGTGCGCAGTTCGGGCTGCCGTCCCAGCCCCAGGGCCAGGTTCAGGGCGATGGTTGTCTTGCCCGAACGCGGCAGGGGCGAGGTGATCGCCAGCCGCCGCCAGCCGTTCTGGCGCATCTGGTACAGGATCTTGGTGCGCAGCACGTCGAAGGGCGTGGATTCGGCCGAAGCCTGCCGGGACAGGATGCGCGCCTGGATCATCGCCCTGTGATCCGGCTTGGCCGGGGTCAGGGCCTGCCAGGCCGCGTCCGGGCCGGTCTGGCCGGGGCCGTCCTGGGCGGTTTCCGCAGCGCCGGGCGCCGTGCCGGGCAGCGGCCCGGGCGCGGCGGCCTGCGGCGGCGGGGGGCCGCCTGCCCGCCCTCGGCGCGCTTGCGGCGGGCCATCTCGAGGGCGGCCTGAAGTTTTTCCATTTCCGTTCCTCCGCGCGCCGGTTCAGCCAAGACCCAGACGCGACACGACTTTCTGTGCCAGAAGATCCAGCGGCATGTACTGGGTGTGGATCGCCCACAGCCCCAGGGGGATCAGCACCAGAACGGCCAGCGTCAGGGCCATCATGACCATCTGGCGGCGGCGCCGTTCCTGGCGGCTTTCGATATAGGGAATGACGGCCAGGGCCGAAACCTGGAACCGCGCCTGCAGTTCGGCGGGACGGCGGATGGCGTTGTTCAGAAGCTCCATCAGCGCGAAGAACCCGCCCGCCAGGGCCAGGCCAAGCCCCACCCCGGCCGCGGCGATCTTCAGCCGGTTGGGCCCCGAGGGCAGGCCCGGAACCGACGCCGCCTCGAGAACCGAGATGCGCTGCCCCCGGGCCGAGGCCTCGATCCGTTCGGCGGTGCGCGCCTGCCCCAGGCTGGCCACCGCCCCGTCGTAGCGCGCCCGGATATTGGCCAGGTCGCGCTCCAGCGAGGTCAGGGTGATGGCATTGGCGGCGGTGGCGGAAATGGACAGCGCCAGATCCTCGAGTTCGGCATTGGCCTGTTCAAGCTCGGCCCGCAACGAGGCCGCGCGGCTGTCCATCTGCGCCAGGTTCACGTCCAGCAGCGAATTGCCGGTCCCCTGGGCTTCGGCCGGCGCGCCCTGCGCCTCGACCAGGCGTTCGGTCGCGGCGATGCGGTTGCGCAGCGCCTGCACGCGCGGGCTGTTTTCCGCATAGATGCTGAGCACCCCGTTCAGTTCGGCCTGCAGCGCCGCCAGCTGCTGCTGTTCGGGCGTCGCCGGCGCCCCCGAGGCCTGGATGCTGCCGGTCTGTTCGAACAGGCGCAGCATGTCCTGGCGCTGCGCCTCGATCTGGGCCAGCTCGCTCTCCAGCCGGGCGGCGCGTTCCTGCAGCATCGCCTGGCGGTTCTGGCGGAAGGACAGGTTCTCGGGCAGCGCCTCGGCATTGGCGTTCTTGAATTCCAGGATCCGGGCGTTCTGCTGGTCCAGGTCGGCGCTCAGCCGCTCGACCTCCTGCTGGTAGAAGTTCAGCCGCTCCTCGGCCTGGCCCAGCCGGGTGCGGCTGTTGGCGGCCAGGATCAGGGTGGTGTATTCGTTGACCACCGCCGCCGCGATCCGGGGATCGGGGGAGCTGAAGCTCAGGGTCATCATGGCGGCCTGGTCGCGGCCCCCGGCGCGCCGGATCGAGGTGTCCTCCTGCATGAGGTCCACCTTCTCGTCGGCCGACAGGGTGCTGTCGCGGCCATAGACGTTCAGCTTGTTGGCCACGTCGATCAGGTTCGCCCGCGTCATCAGCTGCTGCTCGATCAGCTGCAGGGTCTCCTCGGACGACAGCTGGACAAGGCCATCCTCCTGGATCTGGGGGGCCTCGACCAGCAGCCGGGCCGAGGCCATGTAGATCGGCTGCGCCCGCAGGGCCCAGACCGCCCCGAAGACCGAACAGATGATGAAAAGCGCCAGCATGATCGGAAGCCGCCGCAGGATCAGGGACCAGTAGAAGCGCAAGTCGATCATGAGATGTCCCGTTTCACTTCCTGATCGCGCGCCAGCACCAGCCGCGGCACCTGGCGGTCGGCGCTGTCGGCCCGGGCCGTCAGGATCAGCCCGTCGGCGATCAGTTCGTCGATCAGCTCGGCGGTGACGACGGATTGCCCGCTTGCCGCCCCATAGACCAGGGCCAGATCGGCGATCTTGTTGATCATGCGCGGGATCCCCCCGGATTCTGCATGGATGCGCGCGGCCGCCGCCGCGTCGATTTCGCCGCCGTGCCCGCCCGCCTTGATCAGGCGGTGGCGGATATAGTCGCGCACGGTCTCGGCGTCGAAGCCGTTCAGGTGGAAGGTGGCGCTGACCCGCTGCGCGAACTGGCGCAGTTCGGGGCGGGTGATGATGTCGCGCAGCTCGGGCTGGCCCAGAAGGATCAGCTGCAGCAGTTCGTCGCTGCCCGAGTTGATGTTGGTCAGCATCCGCAGTTCTTCCAGGGTTTCGGCGCCCAGGTTCTGCGCCTCGTCGAAGATCAGCACCACCAGCCGTCCCGCCGCGTATTCGGCCAGGACGAAATCCTGGAAGGTCTGGAACATGCTCACATAGTCGGCCCCCGCCGGAACGGCGATGCCGAAGGCGTTGAGGATCCACCGCAGCAGGTCGCCCCGGTCGCCGCGCGCGTTCGAGATCAGCCCGATCGTCACGCGGTTGTCCACCTGCCGCAGCAGCGCCTGGATCAGCGTGGTCTTGCCGGTCCCCACCTCGCCGGTGACGACGGTCAGGGGCGCGCAGGTGACAAGCCCGTATTCCAGCACGGCGAACGCCTTGCGGTGCCGGTCGGACCAGAACAGCATGTCCGGATCCGGCAGGATCGAGAAGGGGCGGACCTTGAATCCGTAATGATCGAGATACAGCAGATCCTTGACCCCTGCGAATGAACCACGGCGACGATTATAGCAGGGATATAGACCACCGTCCCCCGCACTGACCAGAGCAGGCTTCGCAGCGGCGCCCGCCCGCGCCGGGTCCCGGCCGCCCGAGATCGCCGCGAAAACTGCCCGGTCGATGGGCTTTTGCAATCATTGGCTTAGCATTTCCGGAACTTTCAATCCAGGGATGCGGATCCGTGATGGAACCCAACCAGATCGGCAAAGTTTTAATAAAGTTTTAAAGTCTTTGTTCAGGTCCCCCGATGCGCGTGCTAGCCTAGCGATGTCCCGGTTCATGGCTGCAGACAGGGTTCCCGGACCCTCTGCCGGCCAAGGGTTCAACCCCGCCCGTGACGTGTTTTTGCAGTGTCACCTCTTTCAAGAGGAGTTTACCGAATGAATATGCGCGCCATCGAGATGGACCCCGCCGCCGCCAAGGAAATCCTGGCGGTTTCTTGTGGTGCGGGGGTCGAATCGAACCGGCCGCAGGGCCTGTACGGCAACGGCGCCAAGCGTGTCTTCGAGACCTGCCTGATCCTGGCGGCGGCGCCCGTCGTGCTGCCCTTCATCCTGCTGATGGCGATGATCATCGCCTGCGACGGGGCCAACCCGTTCTTCGCCCAGAAGCGGGTCGGCCAAGGCGGCAAGGTGTTCCGCATCTGGAAGCTGCGCACCATGGTCGCCAATGCCGAGGACGAGCTGGCCCATTACCTGGCGGCGAACCCCGAGGCCCGGGCCGAATGGGAACGCACGCAGAAGCTGAAATGCGATCCCCGCGTCACCTGGATCGGACGCTTCCTGCGCAAGACCTCGATGGACGAACTGCCGCAGCTGTTCAACGTGCTGAACGGCACCATGTCGCTGGTCGGCCCGCGCCCGATGATGGTCGATCAGGCGCTGATGTATTACGGCAAGGCCTATTACCGGCTGCGCCCCGGCATCACCGGGCTGTGGCAGATCTCGGCGCGCAACGAGATCCGAATTCACCGCCCGCGTCCGCTATGACGAGGTCTATGCCCGCAGCCTGTCATGCTGGAATGATATTGGCATTCTGGCGCGGACCGTTAAGGTCGTGCTGCGCGGCACAGGCTACTGAGCCGCGTCCCCTCGCGCGGCCGGCCGGTGATCGGCCACGCCCTGATCCATAGAGACCGCCTGCCATGACCCCCCAGAACGACCCCCGCCCCGCCCCCGCCCGCCGCGGGCGCGCCCGCCTGTCCGTCTCGGTGGTCCTGGCCCTGGGGCTGAGCCTGCCGCTGGCGGGCTGCAAGACCTCGGCCGAACGGGCCGACGAATATTACCGCTCGGGGCTGGAGCTTGTCGAACAGGGCGACATCGACCGCGCCATCCTGCAGTTCCGCAACGTCTTCAACGAGGACGGCACCCATTACGAGGCGCGCCGGACGCTGGCCGAACTGTATCGCGACCAGGGCCGCGACCGGGAAGCCTATGCCCAGTATCTGCGCCTGGCCGAACAGTATCCCGACGATCTTCCCACCCGCATCGCCCTGGCGCGGCTGGCCTTCGACAGCAACGACCGCCAGGAATTCGAACGCCACGCAAGCCGGGCGCAGGAACTGGCCCCCGACGATCCCGAGGTGCAGGCCATCACCCTGACCCAACGCTACACCGCGCAGCGCGAAGCCGGCGACACCGAGGCCCTGGCCGAGATCGCCCGGCAGGCCGAGGAACTGTCGCGCCAGCGTCCCGACGACGTGCTGCTGCTGGGCATCCTGCTGGACCAGGCGGCGCAGGAGTCCGACCTCGAACGGTCTGGCGCCATCCTCGACCGGCTGATGGCGCTGCAGCCCGACAACCGGCTGCGCTACGTGCAGCGCCTGGCCTGGCTGGTCGAACAGGGCGACCCCGCCGCGATCGAGGCGCATCTGCGCGCCACCATCGAGCGGTTCCCCGACGATACCACCGCCCGCGCCGACCTGGTGCGCTTCTATGTCTCGCAGGACCGCGACGCCGATGCCGAGGCCTATCTGCGCGATCTGGCCGCGGCCGCGGCCCAGGACGATCCGGGGCCGCGGGTGGACCTGATCCGCTTCGTCGAGCTGACCCGGGGCGAGGAGGCCGCGCGCGCCGAGGCCGAGGCCGCCCTGGCCGCCGGCGGCGATCCGCTGGTCTTCGACCAGATCCTTGCGAACTTCGATTTCCGCGCCGGCAATGCCGATGCCGCCATCGCGCGGCTGCGCGACCGGCTGGCCGCGGTTCAGGAACCCTCGCCGCAGGCCCGCGACATGCGGGTGCAACTGGCGCGGATGCTGCAGTCCCAGGGCGAGGAAGCCGAGGCCCAGGAGCTTGTCGCCCAGGTCGTGGCCGAGGATCCGGCCCATCTGGGCGCCCTGAAGATGCAGGCGAACTGGGACATCCGCGAGGATCGCATCGACGAGGCGGTGATGGATCTGCGCGCGGTCCTGGACCAGGCCCCGCAGGATGTCGAGGCGATGAGCCTGATGGCCGACGCCTATTACCGCGCCGGAGAGCCGGATCTGATGCGCGATTACCTGTCCCAGGCCGCGGCCGCCTCGGACCATGCCCCGGCCGAAACGCTCCGCCTGGCGCGCGTCCTTCTGGACGAGGGCCGCCACCGCCCGGCCGAGGACGCCCTGCTGCCCGCGCTGCGCAACAACCCCGATAACGTCGAGCTGCTTTCCCTGCTGGGCCGGGCCTATCTCGAGATGCCGGATCTGCCCCGCGCCCAGGGGGTCGTCGACCGCCTGAACGAGATCGGCACCCCGCCGGCGCTTGACCGGGCGCGCCAGATCGAACTGGCCCTGGTCGGGCGCGAGGGGGGCCAGCAGGCCGCCATCGACTATCTGGAGCAGTTTTCCGCCGAAACCGGCGAATCCGTCCAGGCGCAGCTGGGCCTGATGCGCGCCCGGCTGGGCGCGAACGACCTGCCGGGCGCCCAGGCGGTTCTGGACCGGCTGGTGGGCCAGCACCCGGACGATCCCCTGGTCCGCCAGGCCCAGGCCGCGATGGCCGCGGCCCGGGGCGAGGGCGACGAGGCCCGCCGCATCCTGGACGCGCTGATCGCCGAGGATCCCGACAACGGCGCCGCCCACATGATGCGCCTGCGCCTGGTGTCCCAGTTCCAGGGCGACGCCGCGGCGGCCGAGGTGCTGGAGGCCAGCCTGGCGCAGAGGCCCGATGACCCGGATCTGCTTTGGGCCAAGGCCGGGCTGCTGGAACGGCAGGGCGACATCGAAGGCGCCATCGCCATCTTCGAACGGCTCTACGACGAGGATTCCGATTCGGTCGTCGTGGCCAACAACCTGGCCAGCCTGCTGGCCACCCATCATGCCGACGATCCCGAACGCCTGGCCCGCGCCACGGCGGTCGCCCGGCGCCTGCGCGACACCACCTTGCCGCCCTTCATGGACACCTATGGCTGGCTGCTGCACCTGAACGGCGACAGCGAAGCCGCCCTGCCCTATCTGGAAGGCGCCGCCGCGGCCCTGCCCGAGGATGGGGCGGTCCAGCTGCACCTGGGCATCGTCCAGGCGGCTCTGGGCCGGACCGAGGAAGCCGAGGCGCAGCTGACCCGGGGGCTGGAGATGATCGGGGACCGCCAGGGCAGCACCGTCGTCATGGCGCGCGAGACGCTGGACAGCCTGCGCAACCCGCAGCCCGCCGGCACCGACGCCGGGGCCGGGACCGACGCCGGGACCCAGGACGGCGCCCAGGACGGGGCCGGGGCCGCAGCCCCTGCCGACACCCGGGCCGATGCGGGGGCCGGGGCCTCCGCGGGCTCGGCGCCCGGATCGGCCCCGCCTGAGACGAACTGAGGCGGGCGCTTGTGGCAGCAGGGTGACAGGAAGGATATTTCTTTCCGCGACCGGCGCCTGTTCACGGTCGATCAAACGAAAAAGGTGCAAGGCAATGGATGACATGGGCTATCGTCGGCAAAAGGGGAGAGACGGGGTGATGACGATCCTGCTGCGTATGCTGATGGGACTGGCGCTGTGCCTGCCCCTTTCGTGGACGACCGGGGCCGCGGCCCAGGAATACCGCATCCAGTCCGGCGACCGCCTGTCGATCGAGGTGCTGGAGGATCCGTCGCTGAACCGGACCCTGGTGGTCCTGCCCAGCGGAACCATAGACTTCCCCTATGCGGGCAGCATCCGCGTCGCGGGCCAGTCGCCGACGACGGTGGGCAGCCAGATCAGCCAGGCGCTTGCCGGCGTCCTGGCCTCGCCCCCCACGGTCTTCGTCACCGCCACGCCCCTGATCGAACCCGTCCTGCCCACCGAGGAAGTCCAGGACGTGGTCAACATCTACATCATGGGCGAGGCGAGCGCGCCGGGCCCCAAGGCGGTCCTGCCCGGCACCACCTTCCTGCAGGCGCTGTCGCAGGCGGGCGGGCTGACGCCCTTCGCCGCCACCAAGCGGATCCAGCTGCGCCGCGCCTCGAGGCCGGGGCAGGTCATCACCGTGAACTATGCCGCGATCATGCGCGGGGCGGGCATCAACCTCGATCCGGTGCTGGCCGAAGGCGACGTCATCATCATTCCCGAACGCGGCCTGTTCGAGTGACGGGGATGCGGCGCCTGGGCAACGGGGCGGGTCTGGCGGGGCTTCTGGCCCTGCTGCCTCTGGGCCTGCAGGCCCAGCAGGCCGACCCCGCCGCGCCCGAGGCGCGGCTGACCCTGGGCCAGCAGATCGCGGTCGAGGACGGGGATCTGATCGGCATCACCCCGGTGGACGTGCTGCTGCGCACCGGCACCCGGGTGCAGACGCTGGAATTCTCGCTGTCAGCGCCCTTCCGGCTGAACGACCCCGAGGAGGACAGCAGCTTCGCCCTGGGCGATCCCCAGGCCCGCCTGCTGCTGCGGCGCGGCGCCCGCAACTCCGCCATCGAGGCGGAACTGCGCTATCGCGAGAACGACCTGGACGAGGAAATCCTGTTCGATGACCTCAGCAACGAATTCGTCACCCTCGACGACGGGCGGCTGGCGCAGACGGATGCGCGCCTGACCTATGTCTTCGGCCGCGAGGCCAGGCTGGGCGGAGAGTTCGGTCTGTCCTGGCTGAAGCGCGACTACAGCGGCACCACCGACCCGGACCTGGACGACAGCGAGACCCGCCGCGGCGACGTCACCTTCTATCTGGAACCCACGCCCCTGATCCGCGCCCGCATCCTGGCCCAGGTCAGCCGCACGGATGGCGACGTGACCGACAGCCGGGCCGACCGCTATGGCGCAGGCGCGTCGCTGCAGGTGGACAAGCTGACCAACCTGGATGTCGAACTGGCCCGCACCGATATCCGGCGCGAGGAGACCGACGGCTCGATAGAGGAAGCCGAAGGCCCCTCGGTCCGGCTGAACCTGACCCGCTCGCGCCCCTTGGGGGACTGGTCGCTGGCCTTCGCCTCGGAGCCGGGCACGGCGGGGCGGCGCGAGGATCTCACCCTGGGCCGCAGCCTGGATCTGCCCCGCTTCGATCTGTCGGGCCAGGTCGGCGTGACGCGGTTCCGGGACAACTACGACCCGATCTTCCAGATCGCCTATGTCCAGCAGATCACCCGGCTGTCCGAACTGCGCGCCTCGCTCAGCCGCAGCGCGGTCACCGACGACGACGGGGACGAGGCGCTGAACACCGACATCACCGCCAACTACAGCCGCCAGATCTCCGAGGTGTCCAGCATCGCCGCCGATATCCGCTATCGCGAAAGCGAGGTGCAGTCGGGCGACAGCGAGGATGCGCGGTCGGTGTCCTTCGGCCTGAACTACAGCCGCGCCCTGCCCAACGAGTTTTCCCTGGTCGCCGGCGCCAACGTGATCCGCAGCCAGGACAGCGACGACGAAAGCGACGACGAGGAACGCATCTATGTCGGCGTGAACCGCAGCTTCAGCTTCCTGCCCTGACCCGCCAGCCTAAGCGGCCCGGCTGCCGCCCGGTCCGGGGCCGGAAGGGAGGTCCCTGATCACATCCTGGCCGCCCTTCCCGCAGAACTGACACGCGTCAGGCGACGATCGTCCTGATCAACAGGCTTGATGAATGACTAGCGCCTAAAGATATCTTTCAGATGACTGGTTGGCCGGAGGACAAGCCTGTCAAAGTTCTTAAACACGGGCGAACGCGCAGGCGTTTTACCATTGAACATCAAGCGCAGAACAGCCACACGGTCTACAAGAAGAACATGAATGAGAATCCCCCTGTTATTGCAACTAAAGTGTATGCGATGAAATTTAATTGACTGACATCGCCAAGTTTTTTATCAAATGCCCAAGCCAATATATACAGCAGTAGCGGATGAACAAGATAAACTGTATAAATTGAAGATGAAAGAACCCGGCTTACCCGGTTGCTGCTCGAGAAAAATCTCCAGAAGATCCAGTTAGCTGTGATGACAAGGATCACAGAAATGAAATATTTTGCCAAGCTGCCCGCAGGGCCCCAACCAGGACCACGGTATAGGTAGATAAATAGGCCTGCAATAATTCCCATCAACAAAAGAGCCAAATTCGGCGTCTGCATCGCTTTTCGCAGAGCTAGACAATGATAACTTACTGCTCCAGCAAGATAAAAAGGAAGGTGCGAGAAAATTGGTGTAGCTAGCCGAGGCAATGGATAGTTCCTACTGAAGATAGCGTAGATGAACATATAGACAACATAAACCACTGCAAATCCAATAGCCAATTTTTTAGCAGATATTGAATCGAGCAAAGAGGCATAATACCGGATAATATTTATGACTAATGCCAACAAGAATACATAAATAATGAGGACCAGCAGAAACCACAGATGTAGTTCTGGCCCGTCCCATCGACTATCAAGAACAGACTGCAGTGCTTGGTTGAAGGTATAGCTGCCGTAAGGAACGTTTTCAAGGAAACCGTATCTTAAATATATAATCGCAGGGTTTATTAGAATAAAAGTCGACAATAATGGCAGAGCCAGACCGGCAGTTCTATTTTCAAGAAATTCCCTGGCGCCATACCGTGCCAGAAGCATTGCTCCAAAGTATCCAGATACGAAAAAAAATGTTTCCATCCTGAAAATGGGTGACAATGCTGCTGCTTTCTCGATCCAGCCAAACTCGCCCATGGCTGCCGCGTGGTAGTAGACCCCAAAAATCATGCAAAATACCCGCAGATTATCAAGATGATGAAGGCGCACTGCGTCGGGTTGAATATTTGCTGTCATCACATGCTCTAAAAGCTACAGGTCACGCCACACTATAGCCTGCATTACCTTGGACGGGCTAGGCTTTGCACCTGTTGATGCTGCATGACTTGGTTCGGCCACCTCAGAGAAAAAGAGCGGGCGATCTTACGACAGTCCCTGCCGCGTCCCGGCGGCCGTCAGCCGAGCACGCGCACCAGCCCCAGGGTGATGACCGGGAAGGCGACCAGCACGGCGATGCGGATCATGTCGCTGATCAGGAAGGGCAGGACGCCCCGGAAGCTTTCCATCATCGGCACGTCGCGGGCCATGCCGTTGATGATGAAGACGTTCATCCCCACCGGCGGGGTGATCAGGCCGACCTCGACCACGACGACGGCCAGGATGCCGAACCAGATCAGCGTCTCCTCGCGCGGCATCCCGAAATCCAGCCCGCCGATGATCGGGTAGAAGATCGGGATGGTCAGCAGCAGCATCGACATCGAGATCCATGACGCAGCCCAGCACCAGATACAGGGCCAGCATCGCCAGAAGGATCATCATGGGCGACAGGCCCGGATCGCGGATCGCGGTGGCCAGCATCATCGGCGTCTGGGTCTGCGCCAGGAAGGCGTTGAAGATCTCGGCCCCCAGAAGGATCAGGAAGATCATGCCCGTCGTTCCGGCCGTGCCGCGCAGGCAGTCGGCGATGCCGCGCAGGCGCATCCCGCCATGCAGGACGGCCAGCACGCCCGTGCCGAAGGCGCCGACGGCGGCGGCCTCGGTGGGGGTGAACCAGCCGCGATACATGCCGACGATCACCAGGGCGAAGATCAGCATCAGCGACCACGTCTCGCGCAGGGCGGCCAGCCGTTCCGGCCAGCCGGCGCGGGGACCGGCGGGACCGTCCTGGGGGTTGCGGCGCACGAAGACCGCGACCGCCAGCATATAGCCCGCCGCCGCCAGGACCCCCGGCACCATCGCCGCCACGAACATCCTGGCGATGCTCATCTCGGCCATCAGCGCATAGAGGACCAGGATGACCGAGGGCGGGATCAGGATCCCCAGCGTGCCCCCCGCCGCCAGCGATCCGGTGGCAAGCGCGCCGCTGTAGTTGTAGCGGCGCATTTCCGGCAGGGCGACCTGGCTCATGGTGGCGGCGGTGGCCAGCGACGACCCGCAGATCGCCCCGAAGGCCGCGCAGCCGCCGATCGAGGCCATCGCCAGGCCGCCCCGGCGATGGCCCAGGAAGGCCGCCGCCGTGCGATACAGCGCGCGGCTCATCCCCGCCTTGGTCGCGAATTCGCCCATCAGCACGAACAGCGGGATGACCGACAGCGAATAGGTCGAGAACTGGTAGTAGGTCGAGGTCTTGAGGAAGGCCAGCAGCGGCGCCGTGCCCGTCCACATCGCATAGCCCCCCAGCCCCACGGCCAGCATCGCCACCCCGATGGGGATGCGCAGCGCCATCAGCGCCAGCAGCACCGCGAAAGAGGTCAGCCCGGCGCCGATCCCCGTCATGTCCGGGCCTGCCGCAGATGGCCGATCATGGTGGCCGCGCAGGTCGCGACCAGCAGCGCCATGGCCGGCATGATGACGGGAAAGGCCCACCACAGCGGGATGCCCAGCACCATGGTCTGTTCGCCGTACTGGCGCATCTCGGCGCCGCCGTGCAACAGCCGCCAAGCCAGAAGCGCGGCGATCAGCAGATACAGCAGGTCGCCCAGGGCCTCGAGCAGGTGATTGCCGCGCGGGCTGGCCTTGCTGGTGAAGAAATCGACCAGCACGTTGCCGCCGCTGACCTGGCACCAGGGCAGGAAGCAGAAGATCGCCACGGCGCTGCCCAGTTCGACCAGTTCGAAATCGCCGGGGACCGGCGCCCCCAGGACCGACCGCCTGACGACGCTGGCGACCGTCATCAGCATCATCGCCAGGACCACCAGCCCGCCGATGGCGGCGAAGACACGGCAGAGGGCGGCCAGCCAGCCGGGCACGGGGACCGGAAGGGCCCGTTCCGAAGGCTCTGCCGCGCCGGCCATGTCGTCGCCCCCGCCCGGCGTCACGGCGCGCGCGCCCTGTCCAGCATCGCGCGCGCGTCATCCAGCATCGCCTGCCCGTCATGGCCCGCCTCGGTCATGGACCTGACCCAGGCATCGATCACCGGCTGGCTGGCGTCGCGCCATTCGGCCAGGTCTTCCTCGGGGATGACGGTGATGGTGTTGCCGGCATCGACGGCCTTCTGGCGCTCGGCCGCTTCGGCCTCGTCGAAGGCCTTGCCGGCAAGCGCCGCCAGGGCCGCGCCCGAATTGTCGTCGATGACCTTTTTCAGGTCGTCGGGCAGGCCGTCATAGACCGCCTGGTTCATCACCAGGGCCATCACCGCCGAGGACAGGCCGCCGTTCTCGGTGCCGAATTCGGTGTGGTTGCGGGTGACGTCGTCGATCCGCAGGCTGCCGAACACCTCCCAGGGGATCACGGCGCCGTCGATCACGCCGGTGGTCAGCGCCTGGGGCACCTCGGGGACGGGCATGCCCACGGCGGTCGCGCCCAGGGCGTTCAGCCCGTCGGTCATGGTGCGGGACGGCGCGCGGACCTTCAGCCCGGCCAGATCGGCCAGCGAGGCCACGGCCTTGTCCTTGGTGTGCAGCTTGTAGGCCGAGGGCGCGTGGATCAGCAGCGGATGCACGCCCGCCAGCTCCTCGGCCATGTATTTCGCCTGGTATTCCTGCAGCGCGGCGGTGGTTTCCGTGGCGCTGCCCGACAGGAAGGGCAGCTCGAACACCTCGGACACCGGGAAGCGGCCGGGGGTATAGCCAAACAGCGTCCAGGCCACGTCCACCACCCCGTCGCGGGCCTGGTCGAACAGCTGCGGCGGCCTGCCGCCCAGCTGCATCGAGGGATAGATCTGCACGTCGATCCGCCCGCCGGACTGTTCCTCGATCATCCTTTCCCAGGGCTCCAGCACGCCGGTCTGGATCGGCGCGTCCGCCGACAGGAAGTGGTGGACGCGCAGCGTCACCTCTTGCGCCGTCGCGGCGGTGCCCAGGCAAAGCGCGGCCAGGGTGGCCAGCAGGGCCGTTCGTGTCATCTGGTCTTCCTCCCCCTTGGTGATTGCTCAAGACTGGCCGGTATGGCGGCCGGGCGCAAGGATGGCGGCCCAGTCGTGCCCGGGCTGCAGGCCCGTCAGCGCCGCAGCCAGGGTGTCGGCGTCGCCGCTGGCCAGCCGGCGCAGCGCCTCGGCGACGATCCGCAGGGCCTCGGGGCGCGGCATGTGGCGCGCCAGGTAGAAGCCCGCGGCCTCGGCCAGCATGGCGCCGCGGTCGGTCTCGAAGGTGCGGGCGATGCGGCCCGGATGGGCCCGCAGGCTGCGCGCCAGATCCAGGGCCAGGCGCAGGCCGGCGCCGGTGCGCACGACCATCGCGGGCAACGTCTGCCATTCCACGCCCAGGGCCGTGCCGTCGCGTTCCTGGGCGTGGATCATCGCCCCGTGCATCATCCCCGCGCCGCCCGCATTCAGGCGGGCGATGCTGACCAGGGCCTCGGCCGCCACCGGGTTCGACTTCTGCGGCATGGTCGAGGATCCGCCGCCGCTGCCGGCGCTGATCTCGCCGATCTCGGACTGGCCCAGCAGGATCAGGTCGGCGCCGATCTTGCCCAGGCTGCCGGTGACCAGCGACAGCCAGCCCGCCAGTTCCGCCACCGTGTCGCGCGCCGCGTGCCAGGGCACCCGCGCGCAGCCCAGGCCCAGGGCGCGCGCCACCTCTGCGCGCAGGGCGTCGGCCTCTGCGCCGAAGGCCGCCCCGGTCCCCGCCGCGCCGTGCAGCGAGACGGTCAGCAGGCGGGGCCGCAGTTCCCCCAGCCGGGCAAGATGCCGCGCCAGGGGGGCGCGCCAGACCGCGATCTTGGCGGCCAGCGTTGTCGGCGCGGCGATCTGGAAGCGGGTCCGGGCGGCGATGGGCTGGGCGCCGCAGGCCCCGGCCCGGTCCGCCAGTTCGCGGTCGAGCGCGGCCAGGCGATCCTCGATCGCCGCCAGGGCGTCGCGCAGCTGCAGGATCAGCGCGCTGTCCTGGATGTCCTGGGACGTGGCGCCGTAATGGGCAAGGGCGCCGTCGTCGCCGCAGGCCGCCTTCAGCGCGGCGACATAGGCCTGGGCGGGAATGCCCGCCGCCGCCGCCGCGGCGGTCAGCGTGGCGGGGTCGGGGGCGAAGCCTTCCGCGACCGCCGCGATCCGGGCTGCGGCCTCGGCGGGGATCATGCCCAGCCGCCCCTGCGCGCGCGCCAGGGCCGCCTCGACCCGGCCCATCGCGGCGATCTGGGCGGGCGCGTCCATGACGGCCTGCAGGGCGGGGTCGCCGAACAGCCCGTCGGTCAGCATCAGCCTGCCGTCCGCAGGCCCAGCATGGCGCGGGCCTGCTGCCAGGTGGCGACGGGGCGGGCGTATCGGGCGCAGAGATCGACCACCCGCCGCACGAGCGCCGCGTTCGAGGGCGCCAGCCGCTCGCGGTCCAGCCGCACGTTGTCCTCGAGCCCGGTGCGGGCATGGCCGCCCGCGGCCACAGACCAGTCGTTGACCGTCAGCTGCTGCGCGCCGATGCCCGCCGCGCACCAGGGCGCGTCGTCCCCGAACAGCCGCCTGACGGTGCGGATGTAGAAGTCGAAGACCTCGCGGTCCACGGGCATGGCGTTCTTCACCCCCATCACGAACTGCACGTAGGGGCGGTCCCTGATCTGGCCGGCCTGCCACATCTGGTGGGCCTTGAAGATGTGCGACAGGTCGAAGGCCTCGATCTCGGGCTTCACGTCATGGGCCAGCATCTCGGCGGCCAGCCAGTCCACCAGGTCGGGCGGGTTCTCGTAGACGCGGGTCGGGAAGTTGTTCGAGCCGACCGACAGCGAGGCCATGTCCGGCCGCAGCGGCAGCATCCCGCCGCGCGCCCGCCCGGCCCCCGACCGCCCGCCGGTCGAAAGCTGCACGATCATGCCGGGGCAGTGCCGCTCCAGCCCCTCCTTGAGGCGCGCGAAGCGCTCGGGGTCCGAGGTCGGCCGTCCCTCGTCGTCGCGCACGTGGCAATGCGCGATCGTGGCGCCGGCCTCGAAGGCCTCGTGGGTGGATTCGATCTGCTCGGCCACGGTGATGGGCACCGCCGGGTTGTTCTCCTTGGTCGGAAGCGAGCCGGTGATCGCGACGCAGATGATGCAGGGATCGGTCATGGAAGGGTCCGCGGTTGGGGGGTCAGATGTCGAAGAAGACGGTTTCGGCGTCCCCCTGCAGGCGGATCTCGAAGCGATAGACCGGCAGGCCGTCCCGGTCGTCCCCCCGCCTGGCGATCAGCGTGGCGCGGCGGCTTTCCCATTCGATCAGGTTCAGGACCGGATCGGCGGCGTTGGCCTCGGGCTCGTCGGGGAAATACATCCGGGTGTTCAGCCCGACATTGATGCCGCGCGCCACCAGCCACAGGTTCAGGTGCGGCGCCATCCGGGCCGCGGCCTCGTCCGAACGGCCCATCCAGTCGGGATGGGTGCCGATCACCCGCGAGGCCACGCCCGAGGCCGTCGGATGGCGCGCGGCCACGGCGCCGGGCTTGACGGTTTCGAAGGACCATTCGCCGGTGTCGAAATCGGTGATGACCCGGCCCCAGCCGCGAAATCCCTCTTCGACCGGCGCGCCGCCGGGGGTGGGGTAGATGCCGTCGGCATTGGCCTGCCAGACCTCCAGCAGCACGTCCCTGACGGGGCTGCCCATGCCGTCGATCACCAGCCCCTCGACCCGGATCCGCTGCCCCCTGGCGTTCGGCCCGGCGATGTCGCGGCCCAGTTCCTCGCGGTAGATGTCGAAGCCTGCGGCGCCGGGCGCCAGGCCGATATGGACATAGGGCCCTGCCGTCTGCGAGGCGGTCTCGCGCAGATAGTCCAGCTTCTGGCGCATGTCAGTTCCCCTCGAGCCGGTTTTCGAACAGGGTCGATCGGCGGCCCCGCAGAACGATGTCGAACCTGTAGGCGATGCAGTCCAGCGGCACGCTGGCATTCATGTCAAGCCGCGCGATCAGCTGCTGGATGGCGTCGGGATCGGGAATGGTGTGGACGATGGGGCATTGCGCGATCAGCGGGTCGCCCTCGAAGTAAAGCTGGGTGATCAGCCGCTGGCAGAAGGCCGTCCCGAAGACCGAGACGTGGATATGGGCGGGCCGCCAGTTGTTGACCCAGTTGCGCCAGGGATAGGCGCCGGGCTTGACGGTGCGGAAGAAGTAATAGCCGTCCGCGTCCGACAGCGTGCGCCCGCAGCCGCCGAAATTGGGGTCGATCGGCGCCAGGTAGCTGTCCTTCTTGTGGCGGTATCGCCCGCCCGCATTGGCCTGCCAGATCTCGACCAGGGTGTTGGGCACGGGGCGGGCGTTCTCGTCCAGGACGCGGCCGTGGACGATGATCCGTTCGCCGATCGGATCGCCGGTCCTGGCATGGTTCTTGATCAGGTCGTTGTCGATCGGGTCGATGTCGCCATGCCCGAAGGTCGGGCCGGTGATCTCGCTTGCGGTGTTTTCCAGCGAGATCATCGACAGCCGCGGGCTTCGCGCCACCGAGGTCTTGTAGTCGGGCGTCAGCGCGGGCGGATGCAGGCGGCGGTCGCGTTGATAGAACTCGGCGGGCGTCATGGCTGGCCTTTCGCGGGGGTGGCGTCCTGGGCATCCATCTCGGCATAGGTCTGCCGGGCCAGCTTCAGCGCGTGGTTGGCGCAGGGCACGCCGGCATAGATGGCGACATGCTGGAAGGCCTCGGCCACGTCGCGGCGCGATGCGCCGGTGCGGGCGGTGGCGCGGATATGCATGGGGATTTCCTCGAAATTGCCGGTCGCGGCCAGCAGCGCCAGCGTCAGCATCGAGCGTTCGCGCCGGCTGATGGCGTCGCTGGCCCAGACCGTGCCCCAGGCGGACAGGGTGATCAGATCCTGGAACGGCCCGTCGAAGTCGGACTTCGCGGCTTCGGCGCGGTCCACATGGGCATCGCCCAGGACCTGCCGCCTGACGGTCATTCCCCTGTCGTGCAGGTCAGACATGGCCAATCTCCTGAAGGAAGCGGGTGATGATGGCGGCGTGGCGCCCGGGCGTCTCGACGCAGGGGATATGGCCCGCCTCCTCGATCAGGTCGAAGCGCGCGCCGGGGATCAGGTCCGCCGTGGCGCGAACGACGTCGGGGGGCGTGGCCCCGTCCAGCCCGCCCGCGATCAGCTGCACGGGAAGGTCCAGGGCCGGCGCCGCGTCGCGCAGGTCGGCCGCCGCGATGGCCTCGCAGCAGGCGGCATAGCCCTCTAGGGGCTGGCGCTCCAGCATCCGCTGCCAGGGCCCGGCGCGGCCGCTGTCGCGGAACCCGGCCGAGAACCAGCGTTCCATCGTCGCGGCCCCGATCGCCGCCAGGCCCCCGGCGCGGATCGCGGCGATCCGGTCGCGCCACATCGCCGCCTCGCCGATCCGGGCCGCGCTGTTCGAGACGACCAGCCCCGCCAGCAGGCCCGGATGGCGCGCGGCCAGCGACTGCCCGATCAGCCCGCCGATCGACAGGCCCACGAAGACCGCGCGCGGCAGGCCCCGCTGGCGCATCAGCGCGGCGGCGTCGTCGGCAAGCTGCTCGATGGCATAGGGGCCGGGCGTCTCCTCGGAGAGGCCGTGGCCGCGCTTGTCGTAGCGCAGGATGCGCAGCCCCGCGGGCAGGTGCGGCAAAAGCGCGTCCCAGACCCGCAGATCGGTCCCCAGCGAATTGCAGAACACCACCGCCGGGCCGTCCGGCGGCCCCTGGTCGGCGAAATGCAGATCGACCCCGTTCACGCGCATGCTGTCCATCAATACGGCAATCCCACATAGTTTTCGGCAAAGGCCTGCTGCTGGGCCCGGTTGTCGCGAAGGAAGGCGATGTCGGCCTGCTGCATCTTGAGGTCGAAGGGCGACATGTCCGGGTAGCGGTGCAACAGCCCGCTGAACCACCAGCTGAAGCGTTCGGCCTTCCAGACCCGCAGAAGGGCGCGTTCCGAATAGGCGTCAAGCCCCGACCCGTCCCCGTCGCGATAGAACCGCGCCAGCCCGTCGTGCAGGTAATGGACATCGCTGGCCGCCAGGTTCAGGCCCTTGGCGCCGGTGGGCGGCACGATATGGGCGGCGTCGCCGCACAGGAACAGCCGGCCCCACCGCATCGGCTCGGTCACGAAGGACCGCAGCGGGGCGATGGATTTCTCGATGCTGGGGCCGGTGACCAGCCGCTCCGCCGTCTCGGGCGGCAGGCGGCGCTTCAGTTCGGCCCAGAAGGCGGCGTCGCTCCAGTCCGAGGGGTGGTCCGACAGCGCGCACTGGATGTAGTAGCGCGACAGGTTGTCGTTGCGCATCGAGCAGAGCGCGAAGCCCCGTTCGGAGGTGGCATAGATCAGCTCGTCATGGACCGGCGGCGTGCGCGACAGCACGCCCAGCCAGCCGAAGGGATAGGTCTTCTCGTATTCGCGCCGGGCCGCCAGGGGGATGGTCTGGCGGCTGATGCCGTGGAAGCCGTCGCAGCCCGCCACGAAGTCGCAGTCGATGCGGTGGGCGGCGCCGTCCCGGCTGAAGGTGACGTGCGGGCTGTCGGTATCGGCGCCGTGGATCGCCACGTCATCGGCCCTGAACTCGGTCGGCAGGCCCGCGGCCTCGCGCGCGTCGTAAAGATCGCGCGTCAGTTCGGTCTGGCCATAGACCACCACCGCGGTTCCCGTCAGCCCGCTGAAGTCCAGATGGAACATCCGGCCCTCGACGGCGATCCAGGTGCCGTGATGGACATGGCCCTCGGCATGAAGCCGGCCGGCCACGCCCGCCTGCTCGGCCAGCCGCACCAGCCCCGCCTCGAGCACGCCGGCCCGGATCCGGCCCAGCACGTAGTCGCGGGTCTTGCGTTCCACCACCACGGCGTCGATGCCCTGGCGGTGCAACAGCTGCCCCAGCAGCAGGCCGGCCGGTCCGCCGCCGATGATGGCAACCTGTGTGCGCATGACCCCCAGCCCCGGCAACGAACCCCGCCCGCGGGACCATGATCGCATGTGCAAACCGCAAGGTAAAATGAGATAACGGCCGGGATAGTTACCAGAACGGGCAAGCGATGGACCGCCGCATCAAGATCCGCCACCTGCAGGCCTTCACCGAGATCCTGCGCCAGCAGAGCCTGAAGCGCGCCGCCGCGCGGCTGTCGCTGACCCAGCCCGCCATGTCCCGCACGCTGGCCGAACTCGAGACGATCCTGGGCGCGCAGCTGGTGATCCGCGACCGGGGCGGCGCGGCGCCGACCCCGCAGGGCGCCTTCTTCCTGGCCCATGCCCAGGCCAGCCTGTCGGCGCTTGAACAGGGGCTGTCGGGGCTGCGGGACGGCGGCCGGGGGGTGCTGGCGCTGAGGGTGGGGGCGCTGCCCTCGGTCGCGGCCCGGCTGATGCCGCAGATCGCGGCCGAGATGGCGCGGCTGGCGCCCGACCTGCAGCTGACGGTGGCCGACGGGCCGCACGGGGCGCTGACGGAACAGCTGCGCGACGGCAGGCTGGATCTGGTGATCGGGCGGCTGGGGGATCCGGCGACGATGCGCGGCCTCAGCTTCACGCAGCTCTATCTCGAGGAGGTGGCGGCGGTGGTGCGGCCCGGCCATCCGATCCTGTCCGATCCCGACCTGCGGCGGATCGGCGACTGGACGGTGCTCTATCCCGCCCCCGGCGCGGCGATCCGGCCCATCGTCGAACGGCTGCTGATCGCCGAGGGCATCCCCCTGCCGCCGCGCCGGATCGAGACGGTCTCGGACGCCTTCGGCCGGGCCTTCACCGCGCAAAGCGAGGCGGTCTGGCTGATCTCGGCCGGGGTGGTGGCGGGCGAGGTCGCGGCCGGGCGGCTGGTGCGCCTGCCCGTGGCCACCCGCCTGACCGAGGGGCCGGTGGGCCTGATGGCCCGGAACGAGGCAGAGCCCGCGGGCCATTCCGGCACCGCGCGGCAGCTGTTCAGGACCGCGGTGGACCGGGCGGTCGCGGTGCTGGGCCTGGACGACGGCGCGGCGGCGGCGGCCGGCGCCCCCTGAGCGGGCCGGGGGGCATCCCAAGCGCGGGCCCCTCAGCGCAGCATGGCGCCGCCATCCACCTGGATCAGGTTTCCCGTCATCCAGGCCGCCTGGTCCGAGGCCATGTAGCGGATCAGTTCGGCCACATCCTCGGGTTCGCCGACCCGGCCCAGCGGGAACTCGCGGCCGCGGGCCGCCAGCAGGGCCTCGTAGTCGGTGTCGGTCATGCCGGCGCGAAGCCAGATCTCGCTGCGCACCAGGGCCGGGGCGATCACGTGCACGCGGATGCCGCGCTCGGCCACCTCGCTGGCCAGGGCGGTCGAGAAGCGCTCCACCGCGCCCTTGGTCGCGGCATAGAGGGCCGAGCCCGGCCGCGGCCGCGCCGCAAGCGTGCTGGACAGGTTCACCACCGTGCCCCCCGCGGCCATCAGCGGCAGAAGCGCGCGCAGCGCGCGGATCGTCCCGAAGGTGTTGACCTCGAAGATCCGCTGCATCTGTTCCTCGGTCGATTCCAGGAACGGCGCGCGGGGCAGGGCCATGCCGGCGCTGTTGACGACCGCGCCCAGGGGCGCCCCGTGGCGCGCCACCCGTTCGGCCAGGGCCTGGACCGAGGCCGGATCCGCCACGTCGCAGGCCACCGTCTCGACGCCCTCGGGCATCGCGGCCGCGTCCGGGGGCTGGCGCGAACAGGCCATCACGCGCCAGCCGTCGCGCGCCAGGGCCGCCGCCGTGGCAAGGCCGATCCCGGCGGTCCCGCCGGTCACCACCGCCAGCCTGGAAGCCGCCGCCGTCATTCCGCGGCCTCGTTCAGGAAGGCGACGCCGCCCGCCAGCGACAGCGCGGTGGTCATCGCCGCGATCATCGAGATCGGGTTGCGCGACGCCCTTGCCGGCGATGTCGAAGGCGGTGCCGTGGGGCACGGAAAGCTGCACATAGGGCAGGCCCAGATAGACGGTGCAGGCCCCCGCGAAGGCCGCGGTCTTCAGCGCGATCTGCCCCTGGTCGTGATACATCGAGACGACCGCGTCGTAGCGCCCCTCGATGCACTGGCGGAAGACCGCATCCGGCGAGACAGGCCCGGCGATGTCCAGCCCCTCGTCGCGCAGGGCGGCGACGGCGGGGGCGATGATGTCGCGGTCCTCCTCGAACATGCCGTGGGGGTTCAGCGCGGCGACGGCCAGGCGCGGGCGCGCCATGCCCCAGCGGACCAGATGCTCGCGCGTCAGGCGCGCCACATGGGCGATGCGCTCGGCCGTGACCGAGGCCGCGACCGCGCGCAGGGGCAGATGCTCCGCGATCGGGACCACCCGCAGCGGGCCGCTCATGCGGAACATGAAGGTGCCCTGGGGCTGCAGATCGTCAAGCTCCTGCAGCACGCCGGCCATGCGCATGGATCCGGTGTCCACGGGCGCCATGATCCAGCCGTCCAGCCGCCCGTCGCGGGAAAGCCGTTCGGCCAGGTCGATCCAGGCCTTCGCCGCCCGGCCCGATTCCGCCGCCGACCGGCCGATCTCGAAGGCGGCGCCGGGCTCGGCCCCGGGGTCGATCACCGCGATCCCCCGGACCGAGGCCGCCTCGTCGGGCGAGGAGACCGGCACCACCGGCAGATCGACCCCGGTCAGGCGGGCGGCGCGGCGCAGCACCTCGGCCGATCCGATCAGCACGATCCGGCCGTGCGCCTGCGGCCGCCCCGAAGCCAGGGCGCGGACGCAGACCTCGGGGCCGATCCCGGCGGGATCGCCGATCATCACGCCGATGCAGGGGTTCGCTGGCATGTGCTTCTCCTTCTGGGGTCACTCGGCGCGGAAGAAGTCCGACACCATCGCGTTGAACTGATCGCGCTTCTCGATCTGGGTCCAATGTCCGCAATTGCCGAAGACATGCAGATCCGAATTGCGCAGAAGCTGGTGATAGCGGAGGCTGGTCTCCAGCGGCACCACCTTGTCGTCGCGCCCGTGGATCAGCAGGGCGCGGTTGGTCAGCGCCGCGACCCTGTCCTCGGGGGTGGCAAGCGCGGCGATGTGGCGCTGCCGGGGGGCCGGGAACATGGCGGCGAAGCTTTCGTGGAAGCCCGGGCGGATGCTGGCCTCGTAGCGCGATCGCACCAGGTCGTCGGTGATGAGGCTGGCGTTGAAGGCGAAGTATTCGGTCATCATCCGGCGCATGTTCTCGACCGAGGGCTCGTGGCCCCAGACGGCGTCCAGGCCCTCGGTCAGCTCGAACTCCAGACCCGCGGCCCCCATCAGCACCAGGCGGTCCACCCGCTGGGGCGCGCGGGCGGCCAGGCCGATCGTCAGCGCGCCGCCGAAGGAGTTGCCCACGAAATGCGCCTTCTCGACGCCGACCGCGTCCAGAAACGCCTCGAGATGGTCCAGCCAGGCATCCAGGGTATAGGCCTGGCCCGGCTTGCGTTCGGTATAGCCGAAGCCCGCGGCGTCGGGGGCAAGCACCCGGAAATGCCGGGCCAGGACGGGAATGGTAAAGCGCCAGTTGGCATAGCCCGTCACGCCCGGTCCCGAACCGTGCAGAAGGACCACGGGAAAGCCGCTGCCCTCTTCCAGATAGTTGGTCTTCAGCCCGGCGGCCTCGACGCTCTTGCCGATTTCGGGGTCGGTCGTGGTGGATGTCATGGTCATTGCTCCTTATTGGGTTGTCTCTGCGACGTGATCGCGCTTCCGAAGAAGATCGAGCGCGACGTCCACGATCATGTCCTCCTGCCCGCCGATCATCTTGCGCCGTCCCAGTTCCTCGAGAATGTCGCGGGCGCGCACGCCGTATTGCTGCGCGGCGGTTTCGGCGTGGCGCAGGAAGCTGGAATAGACCCCGGCGAAGCCCAGCGTCAGGGTCTCGCGGTCGACGCGAACCGGGCGGTCCTGGATCGGGCGCACCAGATCCTCGGCCGCGTCCAGCAGCGCATAGAGATCGGCCCTGACCGGATGGCCGTCCAGCGAGGCCACCGCGACCAGCACCTCGATCGGGGCGTTGCCGGCGCCCGCCCCCTGCCCGGCCAGCGATCCGTCCACGCGCACCGCGCCTTCCTCGATCGCGGCGATGGAATTGGCCACGCCCAGCGACAGGTTGTGATGGGCGTGCACGCCCACCTGGGTCTCCGGGCGCAGCGCGTCGCGCAGGGCGCGCACGCGGGCGCGCATCCCGCGTTCGGTCAGCGCGCCGCCGGGATCGGTCACATAGATGCAATGCGCGCCATAGCCCTCCATCAGCCTGGCCTGCGCGGCCAGGGCCTCGGGCAGGGTCATGTGCGCCATCATCAGGAAGCCCGCGACGTCCATCCCCATCTCTCGCGCCGCGGAGATGTGCTGGGCGGCGACATCGGCCTCGGTGCAGTGGGTGGCGATGCGCACCGACCTGACCCCGGCCTCGTGGGCGGCGCGCAGGTCGTGAAGCGTGCCGATGCCCGGCAGCAGCAGCGTCGTCAGCCGCGCGTTCCGCACCACCTCGGCGACGGCGGCGATCCATTCCAGGTCGCTGTGCCTTCCGAAGCCATAGGTGAAGCTGGCCCCCGTCAGCCCGTCGCCATGCGCCACCTCGATGGCGTCGATGCCGGCCGCATCGAGCGCCGCGGCGATCGAGCGGACCTGATCCAGCGTGTAGCTGTGGCGCAGCGCGTGCATCCCGTCGCGCAGCGTCACATCCTGCAGATAGAGTGGCTTGCGGTCCATGTCAGGCGTGCTCCTTGATCCTGGCGGCGATCTCCTCGGCGGCGCGCAGCGCGGCCGAGGTCATGATGTCCAGATTGCCGGCGTAGTTCGGCAGATAATGTCCCGCGCCCTCCACCTCGAGGAAGACCGAGACCTGCAGGGGCGCGGCCAGGCCCGTCACGCCCATCCGCTCCAGCGTGTCGGCGGGGACGGCGCTGAACTGCACCTCCTGCTTCAGGCGGTAGCCGGGGACATAGCGCCTGACGGTCTCGGCCATGCGATGCACCGCGTCCCGGATCGCCTCGCGGTCGTCGCTGTCGGCCAGGCAGATCACCGTGTCGCGCATGATCATCGGGGGCTCGGCGGGGTTGAGGATGATGATCGCCTTGCCCCGCGCGGCGCCGCCCACCGCCTCGATGGCGCGGGCGGTGGTCTCGGTGAACTCGTCGATGTTGGCGCGCGTCCCCGGCCCCGCCGAGCGCGACGAGATCGAGGCGACGATCTCGGCATAGGGGACGGGCGCCACCGAGGCGACCGCCGCGACCATCGGGATGGTTGCCTGGCCGCCGCAGGTCACCATGTTGATGTTGGTGGCGCCCAGATGGTCCTGCAGGTTGACCGGCGGGATCACGTAGGGGCCGATCGCGGCGGGCGTCAGGTCGATCACCCGCTTGCCGTCGGCCTGCAGCAGCGCGTCGTGGCGGGCATGGGCGCCCGCCGAGGTCGCGTCGAAGACGATCTCGATCTCGTCATAGCCCGGCATCGCCCTGAGGCCCTCGATGCCCGCCGCGGTGGTCGGCACGCCCAGGCGGGCCGCGCGCTTCAGCCCCTCGGATTCGGGGTCGATCCCGACCATGGCGCCCATCTCGAGCGTCTTCGAGAGGCGCATCACCTTGATCATCAGGTCGGTGCCGATATTGCCGCTGCCGATGATCGCAACCTTGTGTCTCATGTCAGACCTCCAAAGCGAATGCGGCCTTGCCAAGGCCGGAAATGACGACTTCGACGGCCGTCCCGGGCGCGGGGGCCGCCATGGGGCCAAGCGCCCCGGACAGGATCACCTCGCCGGCGCGCAGCGGCGCGCCGAGGCCGTGCATCCGCCCGGCCAGCCAGGCCACCGCGTTCACCGGATTTCCCAGGCAGGCGCGCCCGGTCCCGGCCGAGACCTGCTGCCCGTCGAAGGTCATCTGCATGGCGCAGTCGGCGAAGTCGAAGCCAAGCGGCGCGCGGGCCGGGCTGCCCAGCACGAACATCCCCGACGAGGCGTTGTCGGCCACCGTGTCGATCAGCGAGATGTCCCAGTTCGCGATCCGGCTGCCGACGATCTCGATGGCGGGCATGATGAAGGCGGTGGCGCGCAGGATCTCGGCCGCGGTGGGCGCGGGCATGTCCAGGTCCTCGCCCAGGACGAAGGCGATCTCGCCCTCGGCCTTGGCCTGCAGGACGGCACCCGCGGCCAGGACGCCGCCATCGGGCACGACCATGTCCGACAGCAGCACCCCGAAGTCGGGTTCGTTCACGCCCAGCTGCTTCTGCACCGCCGGCGAGGTCAGCCCGATCTTGCGCCCGACCGGGCGCACCGACCGGTTCAGGCGGCGGGCGATGTTGATTTCCTGGACGCGATAGGCCGCATCGACCCCGTGCGCGGCCAGGGCCTCGCGCAGGGGCGCGCAGGGCCGGCCGCTTTCCTGCGCCTTCCACAGCGCGGCGGCGGCGGCCAGGATCGCGTCCTCGGGCGAAGAAAGATCTGCTGTATCGAAACTCATCGGTGTCGTCTTCCTGATCAGGTGTCGTTCAGGTCGGCAAAGACCTCGTCCGCCTCGATGCGGACCGGATAGACCCGCAGCGGGATCGTGCAGGGGGCCGAGGTCACCTTGCCGTCGCGGATGTCGAACGCCCCCAGATGCAGGCCGCATTCGATCTGGAAGCCATCCAGGATGCCCCCTTCGGTCAGCGACGCCTGCCCGTGGGTGCAGGTGTCGTCGGTCACGAAGACCGCATCGCCGACCCGCCATGCCGCCAGGGGCCGCGCCCGTCGCGGTCGATGCGCAGCCCGTCGTCTTCGGAGATGTCCGAGATGGAGCAGAGTCTTGTCCAGGTCACGGCGTGAAGGTCCCTTTCAGCAGCTGGAAACGTCGTCGGAAAGATCGGGGCGCCGCGACAGCACCGCCGCGGCCGCGGGGCCGAGCGCCCGGCGCACGAAGCCCGCGGGGTCGGTCTGCATGACCGCGAAGGGATAGTCCGATCCCATCACCAGCCGCCCCGTCCCCTGGCGCGCCGCCAGGAAGCGCAGCACCTCGGGGTCATAGACGATGCTGTCCAGGTGGAAGCGGCGCGACAGGTCGGCCGCATCGCCGCCGCATCCGGCCAGATGGGGCGGCGCCACGACGGCCTGCACCTGCGCCAGCCGCGCCGACAGGATCGCCAGCCCGCCGCCGCCATGGGCCAGCATGACCTTCAGCCCGGGAAACCGCGCCATCACCCCGCCGGTCAGCAGGGCCAGGGCGGCCAGCGTCGATTCCAGGGGAAACAGCGACACCGCGGCGTCGCCGCCCGCCCCGACGCGGTCAAGCCCGGCGGGGTGCAGGGCGTGGACCATCACCACCATGCCCTCGGCCTCGGCCGCCGCATAGACCGGGTCGAACCGGCGGTCGCCCAGCGGCAGGCCGTTCACGTGGCTGCCGATCTCGATCCCGGCGAAACCGGCCGCCGCCAGATCGCGGACCATCCCGGCGGCCAGCCGCGGCGCCTGCATCGGGACCGCGCCATAGGCGGCGAAGCGGTCCGGCCGCGCCGCCGTCATCTCGGCCAGCGAGGCGTTCAGATGCGCGCAGAAGGCCTGGGCCGGATCCTCGGCGAACCAGTAGGACAGCAGTTCCGGCATCGGCGACAGCACCTGCCTGTCCACCCCGTCCCGGTCCATGTCCGACAGCCGCGCCCCGCATCCCAGGACCGCGCGTCGATGCGCCGGAACACGCGCCCGGCGATCACCACCTCGGCCTCGCTGTCCGAGAGGCGGCGCATCGCGGGCCACAGCGGCTCCTCGCCCCTGGGAGGGGGAAGTCCGCGGGAACCGTGTGGGTGTGGAAATCCGTCACCGCCGGGCCGGTCATCGCGTCCTCCTCACCGCAGCAGCCGGAGGGGATCGCCCCCCGGATCGGCCAGGGCCGCGGGGTCGATCTGCAGGCCGCGCCCGATGGCGCGCCGCGCCAGCGTCGCAAGCTTGGGGTTGTCCAGGGCGGTGCAGCCGACCAGCCGCCCGTCGCGCAGGTAGAAGGCCGCGAACCGCCCGTCCGCCGACGGGCGCACGATCTCGGTCCCGGCGCAGACGCCCTCGGACTGCAGCCGCTGGCCAAGCTGGTCGGACCAGAACCCCGGCACCAGGTCGTCGCCCGCCGGGCCCGACCCCAGGATCGAGGCGGCGACGCGGCGGGCCTGCATCTCGGCGTTGCGCCAGCTTTCCTGCCGCTCGGGCCGGTCGGACCAGGGAACCACGGCCCGGGCGACGTCGCCCGCGGCCCAGATGCCGGGATGCGAGGCGCGCCCCTCGGCATCGACCAGGATCCCGTCCTCGCAGGCCACCCCCGCGGCCTCGGCCAGGGCGGTGTCGGGGACCACGCCGATGGCCGCCACGACCGCGTCGGCGGCGATCACGCTGCCGTCGTCCAGCGTCAGCGCGAAGCCCCCCGAGGCGTCGGGCCGGGGGTCGATCCGCCGCAGGGTGCGGCCCAGGTGCAGTTCGGTTCCCGCCGCCCGGTGCCGGGCCTCGATGAAGGCCGAGGCGGCCGGGCCGACCTGTCGCGCCATCAGCCGGTCGGCGGCCTCGATCAGGACCGGCCGGACCCCGCGGGCAAGCGCGCTCGACGCCAGTTCCAGGCCGATCACGCCGCCGCCGATGACGGCCAGGGTGGTCCCGGGCCGCAGCCGCTCGCGCAGGGCCAGGGCCTCGTCCATGCGGCGCAGGACCGGCAGCGGCCCGGCCGCGCCCTCGGGGACCAGGTGGCGCGGCCGGGCGCCGGTCGCCAGCACCAGGTCGTCGAAGTCCAGGCTGCGCCCGTCCTGCAGGTCCAGCCGCCGTGCCGCCACGTCAAGCCCCGTCGCCCGCGTCCCGGCGATCAGGGCGACGCCCGACTGCTCCAGATGCGCGGCAGGCGCCAGCAGGGTCGCCTCGGGCTCGGCCTCGCCGGTCAGCAGGCCCTTGGACAGGGCCGGACGCTCGTAGGGGGGATGGGCTTCCTCGGCCACCAGGGTGATGCGCCCCGGAAAACCCGCCTCGCGCAGCGACAGGGCGACGCGCCCGCCCGCCTGCCCGCCGCCGACGATGACCACGTGCCTGTCAGACATTCAGCCATCCCCTTGCCATCATGCTGATGCCCAGCAGGATCAGCAGCCAGTTCAGAAGATGCCGGAACCGCACCTCGTCGAGCCGCCGCACGAAGCGGCCGGCCACCATCATGCCCAGCATCGCCGGCACCACCGCCAGGGCCGAGACCAGCATCACCGTGGGCGGGATGCCCCCCACGAACAGCAGCCCGCCCACATAGGGCACGGCCGCCAGGAAATAGACCACCGAGATCGAGGTCAGGAACTCGGACCGCTCCAGCCCCAGGCTGGACATGTAGACGATGATCGGGATCCCGAACAGCGAACTGACCCCGCCGATCGCGCCGGCCAGAAACCCCACCCCGACGCCGATCGGCCGTTCCAGCCGGGCCGGGATGGTCCAGCCGCGCGCCGTCATCAGCACGATCACCGACAGCGTCAGGATGGCGCCGGCGATGATCAGCAGCACGTCGTTGTCGATCCGCTTCAGCAGGCTTGTGGCCACGATCAGCGTCAGCGCCATCACCAGCTGCATCGGCCAGAACCGCCGCACCACCTGCCGCAGGCGCCCGTTCACCACCGCCTGCCAGCCGTTCGTCACCAGGATCGGCGCCATGGTCAGGGCCACGGCCACCGGCACGCTGACGCCGAAGGACAGGATCGGCAGGGCCACCAGGGGCAGCCCGATCCCCGACAGGCCCTTGACGATGCCCCCGGCAAGGAAGGCGGCGGCGATCAGGAACAGGATCTGGGGGTCGATCACGACGAGCGCCGCTTTGCCGAAAGGGGCGCGGTCTCCAGCACCTGCTGCCCCGCGCCGAAGAAGGTGCTGGACAGCAGAAGGATCACGCCCGCGGCGGCGGCGCTCCAGGCCAGCCAGGGCATCGCGGCGCTGAACAGGGCGACCACCCCGAAGCCCAGCAGAAGGACCCGCAGCCAGCCGGAAAGCACCGTCCTGAAGAAGCCGACCACCGCCGGGGCCATGAAGGCCAGGGCCGCCGTGACGATCACCACGTCGCCCAGGATGGTGGCGGTGTCGCCCTGCATCAGCAGCCCCGGCCGCAGCACGAAGGTGAAGGGCAGCAGGAATACCAGGACGCCGAACCGCGCCGCCCAGATCGAGGTTCGCATCGGCTCGGCCGCGGCGATGGCTGCGGCCACATAGGCCGCGATCGCGACCGGCGGCGTCAGGTGCGAGGCCACCGAGAACCACACCAGGAACAGATGCGCCTCAAGCATGCCGAAGCCGGCCCCCGTCATGCCCGGCGCCAGCAGGATCGCGGCCAGGGCATAGACCGCCGGCACCGGCATCCCCATGCCGAAGATGACGGTCACGCCCGCGGCCAGCAGCAGGATCAGCGCCTTGTTGCCGTCGGCGAACTCGAACATCACGAAGGACACCTTCGAGCCCAGGCCGGTGACGTTCAGGACCTGTTCGACCAGGCCCGCGCCCGCCACCGCGGCGATCAGCGGCGCCATCATCGCGGTGGCCTCGACCAGCAGATCGACCATCCGGCGCGGACCGATCCTGTTCTCGCGCAGCCGGCTGAACCAGCTCAGCCCGATGACCAGGGCGATCGCCACCACGGCGCTGAACTGCGCCGACTCGCCGGCCTCGATCAGATAGACCAGGGCGGCGATGGGGATCAGGAACATCCACCCCTCGCGCAGCACCCGGGGGATGCGCGGGATCTCGCCCTCGAAGGCGCCCAGGTCGTAGCGGATCGAATAGAAATGCACCTGCGTCATCACCCCCACGTAATAGAGCGCCGCCAGCACGATCGAGCTCGAGATGATGTCGCCATAGGAGATGCCGGTGAACTCGACCATCATGAAGACCACCGCGCCCATGATCGGCGGCATGAAGCTGCCGCCGACCGAGGCCACGGTCTCGATGGCCGCGGCCGTGTGGGCCGGATAGCCCAGCCGCTTCATCATCGGGATGGTGATCGAGCCGGTGGTGACGACATCCGAGGTCGGGCTGCCGGAGATCATCCCGAACAGCCCGCTCGAGACGACGGCAACCTTGGCGACGCCGCCGCTCAGCCGCCCGGTCAGCGCCGCGGCGAGGTCGAAGAAGAACCTTCCGCCGCCGCTGGCCTCGAGGATCTTGCCGAAGACCACGAACAGATAGACATAGAGCGCCGCCGCCGCCACCGGGGTCCCGAACAGCCCCCCGTTCACGCTGATCACCGACTGCTCGATGATCTCCGCGGCCGAGAAGGGACGGTGATAGAGGAAGCCGTCGAAGACATGGCCGAAGGCCAGATAGGCCATCAGCAGCAGCACGATCAGCGTCATCCCCGGCCCGACCCGGCGCTTCATGATGACCAGGACGACGAACATCAGCACCGCGCCGGAAACGAGATCGGCCACCCCGAAGCGGCTGAGGCCGAGGATCCAGGTCGAGAAGCGGACGCTCTGGGTCAGCAGATAGGTCCCCGCCACCGCGACCGCCACCGCCATCGCGTATTCGAACCAGCCGACCCGCGTCGAGATCCGGCCGCGGCCCCGAGGTCAGCGTGGCGATGATCAGCATCGGGATCATGAACACGAGGCCGATCTGGATCGGCGTCAGGACCCCCCAGAGCGCCAGCCAGACCTGGAACGCGGCCAGCGGCAGGGCAAGGACCACCGCGACCAGGCGGGTAGTGGGGGTGAAGGGCACCCCCGCGCCTGCCGAGAGCAGGCCAGCAAGGAAATTACGCAAGGTCTTCTCCCTCTACAGGTCGATCTGCGGACCGGACGGAAACGAAGGCGGGTGGTGCGGGCGCCAGGCGCGGCGCCCGCGCTTCACAGCGTGCGGGAGGCGAAATAGGCTTCCGCGGCGGGATGCAGCGGCACGCCCTCGACGCTGGGGACGATGTTCTGCCGGGTGACCTTACTCAGCGCCGGATGCATCGAGTGATAGGTGTCCAGGCGGGTGTCGAGCGCCTTGCACAGCTTCCAGACCTGCTCGTCGGTCGCCGCGGGGCCGGCGATGACGATGTGCGAGCTGGCCGGGGTGTGCAGCTCCTCGGTCTGCCATTCATAGCTTCCCGCCGGAATGACGCCGACATTCACCGACATGATCTTTGCCGCGGCGGCCGCCTGTTCCTGGGTCATCGGCACGAAGGCCAGGGGATGGGTGCTGTTCAGCTCGATCATGGTGCCGACCGGAACGAAGCCGCCGGTGATCTCGATGTCGGCGCGCTGCTGGCGCATCAGGTCCATCGTCGAGCCGGTGTTCTGCTCGATCAGCGTGCCGCCCCAGGACACGATGTCGTCGGTGGTCATGCCGTGCGCTTCCAGGATCGCGTGGACATGGGCGCGCGCCCACAGGTTGCCCGGCTGGTTGATCCCCAGGCGGACGGGGATCTGCCGGTCGCGGATGTCGGTCAGGTTGGTGATGCCGTTTTCCTCGATGAACTCCTTGCGGCCATAGACATGGGCCAGCGTCAGGTCCGGGCTGAGCATCGTCACCATCCAGAAGCGGCCCTCGAAGGATTCGGGGAAGGGCTCCTCTCCGCGCGCCGCCATCAGCAGCTCGATGGTGGATTCCAGGGCGAATTCACGCTCTCCGTTGACGACCGCCACGAAGGATCCCGCCGGGTTGCCCGGCTCGTAGACCACGTTCGATCCCGGGAAGGCTTCCCGCACGACCGCCGCCTGGGCCTCGCCCAGGATGCTGACCATGCCGCGCGACGAATAGCCGGCGATGGTCGCGGTGATGGGGCCGTCGTCGAAGGACATGGTCTGCGCGCGCAGCGGCAGACCGCTGCCCATCAGGGCAAGGCCGGCAGAGGCGGTTCCAAGAAGGCGGCGGCGAGACAGTGTAAGCATAGAATTCCTCCCGTTTTTGTTGTGGTTGTCTTGCGGTTTCCGAAGCTGCGGCCTGCGGCCCGCCGGCAGGGCCGGACCCCGCGGGCGGGCCGCGCGGGCGGTCAGATCAGGAAGGTCATGTTCGGCATCGGGGTGTCGTTGTTCAGCACGAACACCTTCTTGCGCCGGATCCGCAGCCCCTCCTCGGTGCGGACCAGGGTGTGTTCGTTGCGGCCGAACCAGGTCACCTGGCGGTTCAGCCGCACCTCGCCCAGCACGAAGGTCGAATGCCCCGTGATGGTGCCGTCGTCGGCGGATTCGATCTCGATGTTGGACAGCACGCGGATCAGCCGGGACTTGGGCTGCTGGGCATGGGCGAACTTCCCGCCCAGGCGGCGCACCCGTTCGCGGATCTGGTCATAGCCCTCGTAGATGATCGAGAGCTGGCGGCTGGGGTCCACATCCTCGGCGTTGCAGGGCACCCAGTAGAGGCAGTCCCTGTCCCACAGCGCCAGCCATTCCTCGAGCCGGTGGCTGTCCATCAGGCGCGCCTCGTGAAAGAGGAACGCCTCGTATTCCTGCCCGATCTCACTCTGCCGGGCGATGGTCGCGTGCTTGTTCATCTGGATCGCTCCTCCCTTGCCCGCCGCCTCAGGCCATGCTCATCAGGCGCTTCCACTCGCGCATCTGGCCGCGCTGCGTGGTCTCGTCCGAGATGCGCCCGACGCGGGTGCCGTCCACGTCCACGATCTCGCGGTTGAGGCCGCGGGACATGTCGATCCAGGGGTTGACGGTGGCGTTCATCCCCATCTGCGCGCGCTCGAAGATCTCGGCATCGTCGGGCGAACCCGAGGACGAGGGGCCGTAGAAGGATTCGTGCTGGCGCATCCGCAGGGCGTTGATCTCGGGGGGGACGCCGTCCAGAAGCACCGGGAACATCAGCACCTCGGTCTCGTCGGGGCCGATCGGGTTCATGATGCGGACCTGGTTGCCGATCACCTGAAGGTTGGGGAAGACGCCCAGATGGGGGTCGCCCGCCAGCGACAGGTTGCGCTTGGCCTGTTCCTCGCCATAGGCGGCGAACATCGCGTCCACATAGTCCGACCCGCCGGGGATCGAGCGCATGAAGTCCACGTACTTGTCGATGCTGGCCATCCGGTGTTCGCGGAAGTCCAGCAGCACGTGGCCGCGGCCCAGATCGCGCGTGCGCGTCAGCGCGGTGTCGCTGAAGGGGTCGTTCTTGTGCATCGCCGCGATGCCCGAGTTCTCGTCGTCGTTCCAGCCCTCGACGACCGAGGCGTGGACGTAGTTGACGTGATAGCCGTCCATGCCGACCAGCTTCCAGTTGCCCCGGTACACGGTCTTGTTGACGCCCGCGTTCAGGGTGATCTTGCCGGTGGGCGAGAAGTCGATGAGGTAGTTCATCAGATCGGCCGCCTGGCCCAGATGCTCGCGCAGCGGCAGCACGTCGTCGGACAGGCTGGCGAAGACGAAGCCGCGATAGTCGTCGACCCGGGCGGGACGGGCCAGGCCGCCCTTCTTCTCGCAGAAGCCGGGCTCGTAGCCCTCGTCGGAGGTGACCTGGACCAGCTTGCCCGAGGTGTCGTAAGTCCAGCCGTGATACCAGCAGCGGAAGAACTTGGTGTTTCCGCTCTCGACCTCGGCGACCACGGCGCCGCGGTGCAGGCAGCGGTTCATCATGACGTTGATCGCGCCGTCCTTGCCGCGCACCATGATGACGGGCTGCCGGCCGATCTTGCGCAGCCGGAAGTCGCCCGTCCGGGGGACCTCGCTTTCGTGGCCGATATAGATCCAGGTGCGGTTGAAGATGCGCTCGATCTCGAGTTCGAAGATCTCGGGGTCGGTGTAGATGGCGGAATGAACCCGCCCCTGCTCGACGAGATCCTCGATCGACAGACCGCGCGAGATGGCGCCGCTCGAGATGGCGAGCTGGGCGGGAGAAGTCGGCTTGTTCACGGCAGGTATCCTTTCCTGAGAAGGGCGTGCAGCCCCGAAGCCCCTGGGTTAGCGGCGGAAGGCGGGTTGCGGCTTGGACCCCCACTTGCACAGGCTGGTCGGCTCGAAGCCGAACTGCCGCGGCTGGTGGCTGTCCTCGTCCGCGATGGCATCGACGCCGACCGAGTATTCGTAAACCATCCCGTCGGGGCCCTTGAAGTACAGGAACCGCGCCCCCGAGGTCGGGTGGCGCCCCGGTCCGAAGACGATCTCGACGTTGCGATCGGCCAGGAAGTGATAGGACCGCAGGATGTCGTCGTTGTTCGTGACCTGATGGTTGATGTGCTGGACGCCGGCCTTGTCGGATGCCAGCAGCGCGATCGTGTGGTGGATCTCGTTCACGCGCATCAGCGGGATGTCCCCGATCCGGTCGCTGACCCGGGCGTTGCAGACCTGGGTCCAGAAGGCCTCGTCGCGGACCGGGTCGGTGGTGTAAAGGCCGACATGGCTGAAGCCGGTGATGCCGGCGTCGCGGGTGGCGAAGTAGCGCTTTCCGCTGCGCTCGGGGCGGACGGCCAGCTCGATCCTGTTGCCGGTCGGATCGCGGAAGGCGACGAAGTCCTTGACCTTGCGGCGGGCGCATTCGTCGGCGGTGCCGCGCTCGACGCGGTGGTTCATGCGGTCCAGGGTGTCGGCGGCCGCCAGCAGCGCCGCCTCGTCCTCGACCTCGAAGGCCACGGTCTGGTCCTCGGGGTCGCCCTCGAAATAGCACAGCGTGTGGCCGCGTTCGTCGGACCTGAAATAGACGGCGTCACGGCGCCGCTCGGCCACCTCGAGTCCCAGGAACTCGGTGGCGAAGGTCGTGGCGCCCTCCAGATCCCGCGTGCCCAGACGGGCGTAGCAGACGTCCTTGAGTTCGATCATGTCTCATCTCCTCTTGTGCGGCGGCCGGATGGCGGCCCGGGCTAGAGTTCCAGTTCCGCCACGCCCTGCGCCCTGGACCCCCAGGAGCAGAGCGAGCGCGGGTCGGCGGCGAACTGGCGCGGACGGTGCCGCGCCGGATCGACCTGCGCGGTTTCGGTCACGAGGCTGTAGAGCAGGCGTTCGGGCCCCTCGGCCATCAGGAAGATCTGGCCCGATGCGGCCTGCCGCCCCGGCCCGAAGGGAAGCCGGACCTGCCGGGACTGAAGGTGATACTTGTTCTGCATCACCAGCTCGAGATCCTCGACCGCGAAGTTGATGGCCAGGATCCCCGGCCGGTCCGAGGGATAGAGGGCGATGCGGTGATGCAGGCTGTCGGTGCCCAGATAGACGATCTCGCCCACCCGGTCGCGCAATTCGAAGCCCAGCATGTCGCGCCAGAACGGCAGATCGCGCTCCGGAGAGGTCGAGCGCAGGGCGACGCCCTCCAGCCCCAGGATCCCGTTGTCGCGCTGCGGAAAGAAGCGGATGCCGGAATGATGCGGGCCCTGCACCAGGTCGATGACGTTGCCCGAGGGGTCCGACACCCTGATGCCCTTGCGCACGAACAGCCGGTCGCAGGCCGCGCGGTCGTGGCGCTCGACGGAATGGCCCGCCTCCTGCAGCTTCTCGGCGATCAGATCCAGGTGTTCGGGGTCGTGGAAGGCGATGCCCACCGACGACGGCCCGTCGGGGGTGAAGACCAGGGTGCGGCGGCGGATGTCCGAACGGAACCAGGCCTCTCCGTCGCCGCCGGGGACGGCCTGGAGGCCGATCATGTCCCCCGCGAAGGCCGCATGGCCGTCCACATCGGCCGTCGCCAGCCGCACGAATGCGATGTCAGCAGATTGCATTGTGCAAGATCCCTCCCCCGGGATGTCGTGCCTGGGCAGCCGCGCCGCCCGCCGCTTCGTCATGCGTCATGCCGCCTTCTCTCCCGGCGCTGCGCTATGGGCGTCAAATTACGCCGGGTCCCGGATCTGTCAATAGTTGCAAGCCGGACTTCCGGATATTAAGAAACCCCCTAGGGAAAAAGCATGACGGGGGATGCACATGGCCACGCCGACCAACGAATCCGTGGTGAAGGCCTTTCGCCTGCTGACGCTGATCGCGGGCGAACGCGACGGGATGACCCTGGGCGAGGCGGCCCGGCAGACGGGGATGACGGTACCCACCGCGCACCGGTTCCTCAAGACGCTGGTTTCTGGTCGGCGCCCTGGAACGGGACGACGACAAGCGCTATTCGCTGGGCGGTGCCCTGCTGCGCGCGGCGCCCCAGACGCCGCGGATCCCCGACGTGCTGGCCATGTTCAGCCGCCATTCCGAAAGCCTGTGCCACACCCTGCGCGAGACCGTCCACGTGGCCACCTTCGTCGACGACATGGTACAATACATCGTCAAGGCCCAGGCGCCGCGCAGCCTGCACATCTCGACCATCGTCGGCACCACGCTGGAAGCCTATTGCACCGGGGTCGGCAAGGCCCTGCTGGCCTTCATGCCGCCCGCCGAGGTCGAGCGCTACATGGGCGGCGGGACCTTCCACCCCCTGACGCCCCGCACCATCACCACCCCCGAGGCGTTCCTGGCCGAGCTCGAGAAGATCCGCGCCTGCGGGTATTCGATCGACGACGAGGAGTTCGAGATCGGCCTGCGCTGCATCGCCGCCCCGATCTTCGTGCGCGACAGGCCGGTGGCGGCGATTTCCTGCTCGGGCCCGTCCAGCCGGATCGAGCCGTCGGTCTTCGGGATGGTCGCCTCGGAGGTGATGCGCACGGCCGCGGCCATCGGGCGCGAGCTGTCCTCCTACGGGCTTGACGAACAGCAGATCAGGTTCCGCTGCCCCTGAGCTGCGGCGATCCGTCCCCGGCCGCCGCCCGGCCGGGCCGCGACAGCGCCTCGATCACCGCATCGGCCCCCGCGAGATCGGCGTATTTCGCCGCCATGTCGCGCAGCGACTGGTCGTGGGCGTCGGGCCAGCGGTCGCCCACCGCCTCGGGGACGACGATGGGGCGGAACCCGTGCTGGATCGCATCGACCGTCGAGGCGCGCACGCAGCCGCTGGTGGTGACGCCGCAGATCACCAGCGTGTCCACCCCCGGGACACCAGGCGGCTGGCCAGATCGGTGCCGAAGAAGCACGAGGCGTATTTCTTGACCAGCAGCGTGTCGGCGGGCGCCATCTCCAGCCGGGGGTCGATCTCGGGGCCGTCGCCCCGGGCGCCCAGGTCGGTATGGCCGCCGATCTTGCGGCCCCAGATGCCGGCATCCGAGAAGTCCGGGCTGTCATAGCGCACGGTCGAGAAGATCGCCGGATGGCCGGCGTCGCGGGCCGCGCGCAGGATGCGGTTGGTCTGCGCGATCACCGCGGTGCAGTCCACGCCCAGCGGGCGGCGCGGATCGGTGAAGGCGCGGCACAGGTCGATGACCAGGACCGCCGGGCGGCTGCCGAAGCCGATGCTGTTGCCGAAGGTCCGCCCCTGGGTGTCCGGGGCCGTCCTGTCCTGCGCGGTCCTGCCCTGCGTCGTCATGGCGCCGTTCCCCCCGGTCAGTTGAAGATCATCCCGCCGTCCACGATCAGGCTTTGCCCGGTCATGAACCCCGCATCCTGCGAGATGAGAAAGGACACCACCCCGCCCAGATCCTGCGGGACCTGGGCGCGCGGCAGGCTGCGCTGCGCGATGAAGGCGGCCCGCTGCTCGGGGGTGACGGTCTCGCGCTCGATCTCGGTCTCGACGGCGCCGGGCAGGATCGCGTTCACGGTGATCCCGAAGCCGCCCAGTTCGCGCGCCATGGCCCGCGTCATCCCCACCACCCCGGCCTTCGAGGCGACATAGTGCAGATAGTTCGCGCGCCCCATCGGCACCACGGCCGAGGCGATGTTGACGATCCGCCCCCAGCCCGCCGCCCGCATCGGGGCGATGGCATGGCGGGCGCAGATGAACCCCCCGGTCAGGTTGACGTCGATCACCTTGCGCCATTCCTCCAGCGGGATCTCGTAGAAGGGCCGCATCTTCAGGGTCGAGAAGATCGAGGCGTTGTTGATCAGCACATCAAGCCCGCCCAGGCGCGCCGCGATGTCGCCCACGGCGCCGGCCACCGCCGCGTCGTCGGTGATGTCCACGCCGAAGGCCAGGGCCTCGGCGCCGGTGGCGGCGATGGCATCGGCCACGGCCTGCGCGGCGTCGGCGCGCACATCGACGACCGCGATCCGGTGGCCCTCGCGGGCCAGACGCTCGGCGAAATGGCGGCCGATGCCCTGCCCGGCGCCGGTGATCATGATGGCCTTTCGGTCGGTTCCTTGCATCGGGGGTCTCCTTGGCGGTTGGTCAGATCAGCGACGGCAGGAAGGTCACGATCGAGGGGAAGGCGATCATGATCGCGATCCCCAGGACGAACAGGAAGACGAAGGGCCAGGCCGCGGAAAAGACCAGGGCAAGGCTGCCTTCGGCCCAGGCGCCCTTGAGCGCGAAGAGCGTGTAGCCGAAGGGCGGCGTGATCCCCCCGATCGTGATGTTGACCAGAAACAGGCACCAGAACCAAATCGGGTCGAAGCCCAGGTGCTGGACGACGGGCAGATAGATCGGGATCACGATCAGCATGATGGCGATCTGATCGACGAACATGCACAGCACGAAAGGCAGCGCCAGCAGGATCACGAGCATGACCAGCGGCGGCAGATCCACCCCGACCACCAGGTTGGTGACCGCCGTGGCCCCGCCGGAAAAGGCCAGAAGCTGGCTGAACAGCTTCGAGCTGGCCATGATCATCAGGATCATCCCGGAAATCAGCGCCGTCGAGGTGAGCGATTCCCACATCAGCCCCAGCGTCAGGCGGCGGTTGACCGCGGCGGCGAAGATCGCCCCCAGCACCCCCATCGCCCCGGCTTCGGTCGGCGTGGCGACCCCGGCCAGGATCAGCCCCATCACCATGATGATGATGGCGGTGAAGGGCAGCAGATCGACCACCGACCTGACCACGTCGCCGAAGGTCAGCCTGCGGTTCGGGCCGGAATCGACCGGCGCCAGCGACGGATCGCGCATGATGCGCAGAAGCGTATAAAGGATGAAGATGCCGGCCAGCATCAGCCCGGGCAGGATGCCCGCCACCAGCAGGCCCGAGATCGACACCCCGGCCAGCGTGCCGATGATGATGGTCAGGACGCTGGGCGGGATCAGCGGCGCCAGGCTGGCGCCCGCCACGATGTTGCCGGCGGCCAGACGCGGATCGTAGCCCCGCTGGATCATGCTGGGCAGCAGCGACCGGCCCAGCATGGCGGCCACGCCCATGGCCGCCCCCGACAGCGTGGAAAAGATCGCCGCCAGCAGGATGCTGAGGATGTATTGCCGCCCCCGGACCTTGCCCAGCAGCCGGTCCACCGCCCCCAGCACCACGTCCACGGCGCTGCTGCGGAACAGGATCTCGCCCATCAGGATGAACAGGGGCACCGTGACCAGCGACAGCGTCGTGGTGGTCTCGAACAGGCTGTTGACGAACATGCCGAAGCCGGCCTCGCCGATGATGAGGCCCACGGCGACGAGGTTCACGATCATGAAGGCCACGAAGACCGGCATCCCGGTGACCATCAGCAGAAGCAGGCCCCCCATGCCGATCGCGGTGGCGGCGATGCCGGAGGTCAAGACGCACCTCCGGAGGGAACGCCGGCGCGTCCGTCGGCCAGCCTTGCGGCCGCGGCGCGGATGAATTGCAGGCCGCAATCCGCAAGCCCGTAGGACATCACCACCATCAGCCACCATTTCGGAATGCGGAAGCTGGTCAGGGTCATGGTGCCGCGCCCCTGAAGCAGCACGGTTTCCGTCACGCACATCCAGGCCGCCCAGAAGCAGACCGCGGCCCCGACCAGATACCCCGCCGCGACCACCGCGCGCTGCGCGCCCGGGGGCAGAAGATCGGGCAGGATCGTCACCGCCACATGCCCCTGGGTCCGCGCCAGCCAGGGCGCCGCCAGAAAGACGGTCGCCAGCAGCAGGAAGGCCACGACATCGCTGGCCCAGAGGGTCGGGGCGGCCAGCAGATACCGGCTGATGACCTCGTAGGTGAAAATCGCCACCACCACGCCCAGGGCGATCGCCGCGCTGTACCAGGCGGCCCGCGACACGGCGTCGTGCAGCGCCAGAAGACGCGACAATGCGGGGCTTCGCGTGTGTTGTGGACTCATGATCTTTCTCTGGTTCGATCGCCGGCGCCGCCAGTTCAGGCATCCGGCAAGGCGGGGGTGCCGATGCGGCCCGGTTTCGGGCCGCATCGCCGTCGGCAGGGGGATCAGGGCGTCAGGCCGGCCTCGGCGCCCAGGCGCTTCACCTCGGCGATCAGTTCGGGATCCTGCTGTTCGGACAGGGCCATGACCCCCTCGTACCAGGCCTTGTTCACGACGGGGACGATGTCCTCGGGCAGCTGGGTGATCTGCATCCCCTCCTGGGCCAGGGTCTCGTTCTCGGCCTTGCCGACCTCGGCGAAGCGTTGGGCGGCCTCGGGCTCGTAGGCCTCGACGGCCTGCAGGATCTTCTCCTGCGTCGCCTGGTCCAGAGAGTTCCAGCGGTCGAGGTTCATCAGCACCGGATAGCCGCCCAGCCCGAACGAGGGGCGCATCATGTAGTCCGCCACCTCGAACCAGCGAAAGCCCACGGCGCCGATGGTGGGCCAGGCCGCGCCCTCGACGACCCCGCGTTCGAGAGAGGGATAGATCTCGGAGGCGGGCAGGACCACCGGCGCGCCGCCCAGGGCCTCGATGACCGGGTGATAGACCGGCGTGCCCCGGATGCGCAGCCCCTCGAACAGGTTCTCGCCCAGCGGCTGGCGCAGCAGGATGTGATAGCCGCCGTGGTCATAGAGAAAGCCCAGCAGCTTCAGGCCCAGCGTCTGGTAATGCGCGTCCACGGCATCGAAGATCCCCGAGGAGCGCAGGCTGGCGGAATCCGCGGTCAGCGCCTCGAGGGCCATCGAGGCGGCCGTCTGGTTGTAGTGATAGGCGCCGTTCGTCACCAGCAGGTCGAAGGCCCCGCGCGCGACGGGATCGAGCTGCTCGAAGGGCGGGATCGTCTCGGGGCCGAAGCGCGTCACCGTCAGCGCGCCGTCCGTGGCCTCGGTGATCTTGTCCATCAGCGGGTCGATCACCGCCTCGACGGGCGCATAGCTGGTGTCCCAGCTGGCCAGCAGCCGCAGTTCCTCGGCGGCGGCGGCGCCGACCTGGGCCAGCCCGATCGCGCCCGCCAGCATTGCCACGAATTTCCTCATCCTCAGCGTCCTCCCTGTTTTCTTGTCCAGTTCATGCGGCCGCGCCTCAGGGCAGCAGCCCGGCCGTCCGGCCGATCTCGGTCATCCGGGCGATCTCGTCGGGGTTCTGCTGGGCCGCCAGGGCCAGCACGCCTTCCGACCAGGCGGTGGCGATCGTCGCCACGCGCGCCTCGTCAAGCCGGGTCACCTCCATCCCCTCGTTGACAAGGGCCGCCTCCTCGGCGGCGACCATCGCATCGAAGATGGCGCCGACCGAGCGTTCGAACTCCGCGCCCGCCTGCATCAGGCCGTCGCGCTGAGCCTGGGGCAGCGCCTCCCACCGCGCCAGGCTGATGAAGACCGGATAGCCGACCCGCCCGAAGGCCGGCCGCATCATGTAGCGGGACACCTCGAACCAGCGGAAACCGTAGGGCCCGACCAGCGGCCAGGCGGCGCCATCGACGACACCGCGTTCCAGGGCCGGATAGATCTCGCTGGCCGGCAGCACGACCGGCGCCCCGCCCAGGGCTTCGATCAGCGGATGATAGACCGGCGTCCCGCGGATCCGGCGGCCGGCAAGCGCGCTGTCGGCCAGGGGCTCCTTCAGGATCAGGTTGTAGCCGTTGGGATCGACCAGATAGGCCAGAAGCTTGACCCCGAACTGCTGGTAATGGCTGTCCACATAGTCCCACAGGCCGGACTCGCGCAGCGTCTGGGGGGTGACGTCGAAGGCCTCGACCGCCATGGCGACCGCGCTCTGGTTGTAGTGATAGGCGCCGTTGGTGAACAGCAGGTCGAAGACGCCGCGCCCCACCGGGTCGAGCTGCTCGAAGGGCGGGATGGTCTCGGGGCCGAAGCGCCGGACGCTGGTGCCCTGCCCCGCCCCGGCCACAAGCGCCGCCATCAGCGGATCGACCACCTGGATGACCACCTCGGAGCGGTCGTCCCAGCCGGTCAGCAGGCGCAGTTCCTGGCCCTGCGCGCGGGCCGGCCGCGACAGCAGCGGCGCCGCCGCCGCCGCGGCCGCGCCAGACAGGATTGCCGTTCGTCTGTCCATCGTCGCCTCCTCCTTTTGCCGGGACCCGGGCGCGGGCCTGGCTGGCCGGCTAGTGTCCGGGCCGGTAATCCACGGCCTCGGCGGCCGCCCCGGCCATCGCGAAGCCCGCGGGATGCTCCATTTCCTCGACCAGATGCGCGATCAGGCCGGCGGTCCGCGCCAGGATCGGGATGCCCCGCATGGCCCGGGCCGGAAAGCCCACGTCCAGCAGCACCGCCGGTATGGCGCAGGACACGTTCAGCACCATCGGCCGCCCGAAGGCCGCGCCGGCGGCCCGTTCCAGTTCGGCGGCATAGCGGCAGTGCAGGCCCGATGTCCCCAGGCTCTGCGCCAGGTCGAACAGGCTCTGGGCGCGCGGGTCCCCCTGCCGGTGCAGCGGATGGCCGAAGCCCGGCAGCAGCCTGCGTTCGGCCCGGATCCGGCCCACCGCCGCGGCGGCCTCTCCGGCCAGCCGGTCGGGATCGCCGCCGCTGGCCTCGACCCCCTGCTGCAACAGCACGGCGGCCTCCGAGGCGGTCCCCAGGACCTTGCTGCCGCAGCCCAGGATCCCCGCGGCCACCGCGCCCTGCAGCGCCTCGGGCGCGGCCGCCAGCGTCATGCGGGCCGCCGCGACGCTGGGCGTCAGGCCGTGTTCGGCGATCGAGATCAGCGTCGCGTCCAGAAGGCGGCGCTCGATGTCGCTGGGCCTCCTGCCGGCCACGAGGATGAAGTAGAATTCCGAAAAGCTGGCCTGAGGCATCAGATCCCGGGCCAGATCCAGCCCGCGGACCGTGACCGAGGTCTCGTCGGCGGTCGATATCGCACTCTGGCCGCGGGCCTGTCCTACGCGCATCCCTGTCCCCCCAAGGCCCCCTCATGGCGGCGCGACGCGCCGCGACCGCCCTGCCCAACCCGACCGCATAAGGGGCCGACCTGTCAATCTGGCCCCCGGCCCGGCTTATCAATTAAAGAGAATACCACGCCTTCCCCGGCAGGCGTCACGGAAATGGCAGACATTCCCGCCGGTTACGGCGTCCGATTCTTTGATAATGAGATAACGGCCTCAGGCCGCGGCCAGGCTCCTTGCCATTGCGGGCGCAGGCTCGTGATAATGCGCCCGGGGATCCGCGCGCCGCAAGACGCCCGGATCCCGGACTGCAGATGCTGGCAGGGAGGCCATCAGATGCTGGAGGGCATACGAGATCATCGAAATGGCGAATGTCATCAGCGGCCCCTTCGCGGGGATGCTGCTGGCGGACATGGGCGCGGACGTGGTGAAGGTCGAGATGCCGGGCCGCGGCGATCCCTTCCGCGGCTGGGCCGGTTCGGACGACGCCATCGCCCCCTCGTTCGCGGCCTACAACCGCGGCAAGCGCAGCGTGACGCTGGAGACGCGCAGCGAATCGGGCCGGCAGGCCTATCTGCGCCTGGTGGCCCGCGCGGATGTGGTGATCGACAACTTTCGCCCCGGCATCCTCGACGAATCGGGGATCGGGCCGAAACGGCTCTGCGCGGAGTTTCCCGGCCTGGTCTATTGCTCGATCTCGGGGCTGGGCAGCACCGGGCCGGACCGGGATCTGCCGACCTATGACGCCATCGCCCAGGCGCGCAGCGGATTGTGGAGCCAGCTGACCGACATGGCGGCGCCCGAAGCGGTCGGGCCGCCGATCTCGGATCAGCTGACCGGGCTCTACGCGGCGCAGGCCATCCTGGGCGCGCTTGTGGCGCGCGGGGCCAACGGCGGCCAGGGCCAGCACCTCGAGGTCAGCATGCTGGCCGCCAGCCTGGCCTTCCAGCCCCATGCCGTCGCCGAATACCTGGCCAACGGGGCGGTTCCCGACCGCACCTCGCGGGCGCATGTCTCGCAGTCCTATGCCTTCGTGGCGGCGGACGGCGGCGCCCTGGCGATCCACCTGTCCTCGCTTCCGAAGTTCTGGTCGGCGCTGCTGGGGGTGCTGGACCGGCAGGATCTGGACAGCGACCCGCGCTTCAACCCGCGCACGCGGCGCCATGCCAACTACGACGCCCTGCGCGCCGAACTGCAGCGCACCATCGCCACCCGGCCGCGCGCGGAATGGCTGGGGATGCTGCGGGCGGCGGACGTTCCCTGCGCGCCGATCCACCGCCTGGACGAGGCCCTGGCGGATCCGCACGTGCAGTCGCAGAACCTGGTGTCGGTCTTCGGCCGGGGACCGCGGGCCACCCGGCTGGTCGGGCGCGGCTTCGCCACCACCGGCGCCGTTCCCGACCCGGCCGACCGCCCGGTGCCGCTGCTGGGCGAACACAACACCGAGGTGCTGCGCGACTGCGGCCTGGCGGACAGCGAAATCCGGGCCGTCACCACCGCGACGCCCTGAGCCCGGGCGGACCCGCGGCCGATGCCGCTGGCGCCGGACATCGGACATGAGGAGGAAAGAGAGGTCACATGCCCATCACCGCCGAGGAGATCAGCCGCATCCTGGAGCTGGTCGAGAAATCGTCCTTCGACGAGATACGGATCGACGACGGAGAGCTGCGCATCGCGCTGAGCCGCAACGGCGCGCTTGGGGCCGATCCGGTCCAGCCGCAGCCCCAGCCCGCCGCAGCCGCGCCCGCCCCTGCCGCCCCGGCCGCCGCTGCACCGGCGCCCGCCCCTGCCGCCCCGGCCGCCGCTGCACCGGCGCCCGCCCCGGCAGCCGCACCGGCCGCGGCCCCGGCGCCCCAGGCGCTGCCCGACGACAGCCTGATCGAGATCACCGCCCCGATCGTCGGCATCTTCTACACCGCGCCCGAGCCGGGGGCCGAGCCCTTCGTGACGCCGGGCCAGACCATCGACGCCGAGGCCACCGTCGGCATCATCGAGGTGATGAAGGTGTTCAACACGGTCCCCGCGGGCGTGTCCGGCACCGTCGTCAGGCGGCTGGTCGAAAACGGCGATTTCGTCGAATTCGGGCAGGCGATCTTCCTCGTGCGCCCGGACGGTGCCTGAATGGCGCTGCGCAGGGTGTTCATCGCAAACCGCGGCGAGATCGCGGTGCGCGTGATCCGCGCCGCCCGGTCCCTGGGGATCGAGACGGTGGCCGGCGTGTCCGAGGCGGACCGCCATTCGATGGCCGCCCGGCTGGCCGACAGGGCCGTGGTGATCGGGCCCGCCGCGGCCGCCAAAAGCTATCTGGACGGCGCCCGGATCATCGCCGCGGCCCAGGGGACCGGCTGTGACGCGGTCCATCCCGGATACGGCTTCCTGTCCGAGAACGCCGCCTTCGCCGCCGATGTCGAGGCGGCCGGGCTGGTCTTCGTCGGCCCCACCCCCGACAACATCCGGGCGATGGGCAACAAGCTCGAGGCGCGGCGCCTTGCCGTCGAGGCCGAGGTCCCCCTGGCCGAGGGATCCCCGCGCCTGCATTCGGTGGACGAGGCGCGCCAGATCGCCGGGTCGGTGGGCTTTCCGCTGCTGTTCAAGGCGGCGGCCGGCGGCGGCGGCCGCGGCATCCGCATCGTGCGCCATCCCGACGAGCTGGCCGCGGCCTTCGCCAACGCCTCGTCCGAGGCGCAGGCGGCCTTCGGCGACAACGCCCTGTTCATCGAGCGCTACATCGAGAACGCCCGCCACGTCGAGGTCCAGGTGCTGTCGGACGGCCAGGGCACGGTGCTGCATCTGGGGGCGCGGGACTGTTCGCTGCAGCGCCGCTATCAGAAGATGGTCGAGGAGGCTCCCGACTTCGGCCTGACGCCCGCCCTGCGCGAGGGCCTGCACGAGGCGGCGGTGACGCTGGCGCGGCGGATCGGCTATCGCAGCGCCGGCACGGTCGAGTTCATCGTCGATGCCGACCGCGAGGCCTTCTTCTTTCTGGAGATGAACACCCGCGTCCAGGTCGAGCATCCGGTGACCGAGATGATCACCGGCATCGACATCGTGGCCGCGCAGCTGCGCATCGCCGCAGGCGAGCGGCTGGATCTGACCCAGGCCGACATCGGCTTTCACGGGCACGCGATCGAATGCCGCATCAACGCCGAATCGCCGCTGCGCAACTTCGCCCCGACGCCGGGCCGGATCACCCGCTGGACGATGCCGGGCGGCTTCGGGGTGCGCGTGGACACCCATGCCGAGGCCGGCTGGCTGGTCTCGCCCTGGTACGATTCCATGCTGGCCAAGCTGATCGTCCACGCGCCCGACCGGGCCCAGGCGGTCTCGCGCATGGCTGCGGCGCTTGCCGGAATCCAGGTCGAGGGGGTGGAGACCACCGTCCCCTTCCTGCGCAGCGTCATTTCCGACCCGGACTATCGGGCCGGCCGGATCAACACGCGATGGCTCGAGGCGGCGGTCGAGCGGTTCGGCGCGGCGGCGCCATCGCGGTCGCAAGGATGAAAGACGGGGGGAAGACGGCATGAGCGACGACATCAGGATCATCGACACGACCATCCGCGACGGCCAGCAGAGCCTCTGGGCGCTGAACATGCGCACCGGGGTCATGCTGACCGCGCTCGAGCGTCTGGACCGGGCAGGCTACGAGGCCATCGAGTTCATCGTGCCGGCCGCGCAGATCAAGAAGTCGCTGCGCGACCTGAACGAGGACATCTTCCAGTGGCTTCGCCTGGGCGTGAAGCGCGCCAGCCGGACGCAGCTGCGCCTGCACGGCGGCTATCGCACCGGCATCGGCAAGGTCCCCGAGGCGATCGGCAAGCTGCTGGTGCAGAAGGTCATCGACGCCGGCATCACCCATGCCCGGATCTCGGATCCCTGGAACGACTTCGACACGCTGCACGAGGAACACGACACCATGCGGGCGATGGGCATGGAATCGGTCATCAACCTGATCTATTCCATCTCGCCCCGCCACACCGACGAGTATTTCATCGGCCGGGTGCGCAAGGCCGCGGCGATGCGGCCCTATCGGCTGTGCTTCAAGGACGTGGGCGGCCTGCTGACCCCCGACCGGCTGGCCGTGCTGCTGCCGCTGGTCCAGGAGGCGGCCGGCGACATCCCGATCGAGTTCCACAACCACTGCAACAACGGCATGGGCCCCTACAACGCCGTCGAGGCCGCCCGGATGGGCGTCCGCCACATCCACACCGCCGTCCCGCCGCTGGCCAACGGATCGTCCCAGCCCTCGGTGTTCGGCGTGGTGCGCAACCTGCGCGCCCTGGGCCACGACGTTCCCCTGGACTTCGCCCCGCTCGAGGAGGTGTCCGAGTTCCTGACCCGCATCGCCCGGCGGGACGGCCTGCCGATCGGCCAGCCCGTCGAATACGACCACACGATCTATGCCCACCAGATCCCCGGCGGCATGATCTCGAACCTGGCCTTCCAGCTGGCCAAGGTGGGCATGGCCGACCGGCTGGACGCCACCCGCGAGGAAGCCGGGCGGGTGCGGGCCGATCTGGGCTATCCGATCATGGTCACGCCGCTGTCCCAGTTCGTCGGCACCCAGGCCGCCATCAACGTCATCACCGGGACGCGCTATGGCCAGGTCACGGACGAGATCATCGGCTATGCGCTTGGCTGGTGGGGCCGCGAGGCCCTGGAGCATATCGACCCGGACGTGCGCGACCGCATCCTGGACCGGCCCCGGGCGCGCCAGCTGGCCGGCCACGTCTTCGAGGAACCGTCCCTGCAGGAGATCCGGGCCAGGTTCGGCCAGGGCCTGACCGACGAGGAACTGATCACCCGCTTCTACGTGGATGCCGACGCGGTGGACCAGATGCGGCGGCTTCCCGAACCCCAGGCCGAACCCCTGCATGGCAGTTCGCTGGTCGACATCGTCGAACGCCTTGCCCGGATCGAGGGGCGCCGCGAGGTGTCCTTCAGCGCCGGCGGGGTTTCGGTCCGGTTGCGCGGCACGGCGTGACCATGACAACCCAGAACAGGAACAAGCCGATGAATGCCCTGATCAATCCCCGCGACGCCCATCCCGGCGTCTTTCCCGCGCAGCGCGGGCTGTATTACGGCGGCGCCTGGCACGACCCGGTCGCCGGCGGGCGCCTTTCGGTCACCTCTCCGGCCACCGGGCAGGATCTGGGCACGGTCGCGGCCGCCGACGCGGCCGACCTGGACCGCGCCGTGGACGCCGCGCGGCAGGCGCAGCGCGACTGGGCCGCCCTGCCGCCCCTGGCGCGCGCGCGCATCCTGCGCGACGTGGTCGACCGCATCCGCGCCCATCGCGACGACCTTGCCATGCTGGACGCCATCGACTGCGGCAACCCGCTGAAGGGGATGCTGTTCGACGTCGATCTGGGCACCACGCTGCTGGAATACTTCATCGGCCTGGCCCCCGAGGTGAAGGGCGACAGCGTGCCGTCGGGACGCGGGCGCATGACCTTCGTGCGCCGCGAGCCGATCGGCGTGGTGGCGCGCATCATCCCCTTCAACCATCCGATGATGTTCGTCCTGGCGAAGATGGGCGCGCCGCTGGTGGCGGGGAACGCGGTGATCTTCAAGCCCTCGGAACACACGCCGCTGGCCGCCCTGCGCATCGCCGAACTGATCGGGGATCTGCTTCCGGCCGGGCTGTTCTCGGTGCTGAACGGGGACGGCCGTCTGGGCGCGGCGATGGCCGAACATCCCGGCATCGGCAATGTCAGCCTGGTGGGATCGGCGGCGACGGGCCGGGCGGTGATGCGCGCGGGATCCTCGACGCTCAAGCGGCTGACGCTGGAACTGGGCGGCAAGAACGCCCTGGTGATCTGGCCGGACGCCGATATCGACAAGGCGGTGGCGGGCGCGGTGAAGGGGATGAACCTGGGCTGGACGGGCGGGCAGTCCTGCGGCTCGACCAGCCGGGTCCTCGTGCATGACAGCGTCCATGATGCGGTGGTCGAGCGGCTGGCCGCCGCCTTCGAGGCCGTCAGGCTGGGCGATCCGACCAGTGCCGAGACCGAGATGGGCTGCATGTCCACCCGCCCCCAATACGAGAAGGTGCTGTCCTACATCGAGGCCGGCAAGCAGGAGGGCGCGCGCATGGTGGCCGGCGGCCCGGTGCCCGAGCCTCTTGCCGGCGGCTGCTTCGTGCGGCCCACGGTCTTTGCCGACGTGACGCCCGACATGCGCATCGCCCGCGAAGAGGTCTTCGGCCCGCTTCTGTCGGTCCTGCGGTGGAGCGACGAGGAGCAGATGTTCGCGATGGCCAACGCGGTGGAATACGGCCTGACCGCCTCGATCTGGACCCGCGACCTGGACACGGCGATGCGCGCGGCCGAACGCCTGGAGGCGGGCTATGTCTGGGTGAACAATTCGTCCGACCATTACCCCGGCGCGCCCTTCGGCGGGGTCAAGCAGTCGGGCATCGGCCGCGAGGAATGCCTGGAGGAGATCCTGGCCTATACCGAGCAGAAGACCGTGGCGATCACCTTCGGCTGAGCCGCGCCGCGCCAGGGCAGGCGCGCAGACGGAAAAAAGGGGGCGGCCCGGTGATCCCGGGCCGCCCCTTTTCCCGTTTCGGCCTCAGCCGGCGGCAGGCGCGGCGGTTACTCCGCCGCCGAGGTCAGGCTTGGATCGAGGTCGCGCCCGATCGTGCGCCAGTCCTGTTCCTTGGGGAAGATCCCCTCGCGCGAGGCGATCTGGCTGTGGGGGACGCGCGGCTCCTCGGTGCCGATGGCCGGGCCGCCCTCGGCCACGCGCCGCGCGGCATCCGCCATCAGCCTGCGGAACTCGACGATCGCCAGATCCGAGGCGCCCAGCAGGTCGGACGACCGGTCCACCCGCGCGCCCATCGACACCCACATCACCAGATCCTGGTTCGGGATGCCCTCGACGCCGGCGAAATGGCCCAGCTTCATCGCCTGGCGGTCCTGGAGGAAGTCGTTCTCCAGCGTCCGCACCGGGCGCCACATGTGGTCCACGTCGATGCCCGGCAGGGTATGGGTGAACTTGCGCCACTCGATGGTCGAGGGGCAGGCCTGGCCGCCCCAGGCGATGAAGTGGAAATGCGAGGTCTCGTCGTCGATGGGCACGATCACCGTGGCGACGTTGTAGTTGTTGTTGGGCGGGATCAGCGAGGTGAAGGGCGCGATGTATTCCGTGATGCGCAGATAGTTGTGCGTCGCGGCGTTGTGGATCGGCTTGCGGATGGCGGCGTAGTGGAAGCCGTAGGGGGTGGTTTCGGTCTGCATCCGCGGCGAGCGGTCGGTCGAGGGCCGGTACCAGGACTTGTCGTCCGACGCCGCCCGCGTCACCCGCGCCGGCTTCATGTCCGAGGAATGCAGCGACGAGGAATGGGCCGAGTCGATCTGCCCCTCGGTGATCTGCGCCCAGTTGGCGGGGATGCGCATCTTCAGGATCGCCACCGGCGTGTCTTCCGTGGGCGCGAAGGCGGGCGGCTGGAACTCGGGCGCCTCCCGGTCGCTGTCCAGCCAGGCCCAGACGAAGCCGCCCCATTCCCGCACCGGATAGGCCCGGTGCTTGACCTTGCTGTGCAGCGGCGAGTTCTCGGGTTCCGAGGCCATCGCCACGCAGTTCCCCTCGACGTCGAATTTCCAGCCGTGATACAGGCAGCGCAGCCCGCATTCCTCGTTGCGCCCATAGACCAGGGACGCCTTGCGGTGCGGGCAGAGTTCGTCCAGCAGGCCCAGCCGGCCGTCGGTGTCGCGGAAGCAGACGTATTTGCGGCCGATCGCCTCGACGCGCAGGGGCTTGCCGTCGGGCTCCTCGACCTCCTCGATCAGGCAGACGGGCACCCAGTGGCGGCGCATCAGCGCGCCCATCGGGGCATCGCCCTGGACCTTGGTCAGAAGGTCGTTTTCCTCCCTCGTCAGCATGGACAGTCCTCCTTGGTTGGATCAGGCCGGCTCAACTGAATCATGATTCCATCCGCCCATGAAAGGCAGACTTTCTCACTGATTAAAATGCCCGCACATTGACACAGCCTTACTCTAACCATCAAAGTCGGGCCTGAACAGCTTGCGGCAGGAGAAAGTTCTTGGATAGTGAAAGAACCCGGCTTCGCATGGTCGTCTCCTCCTGCCGTGCCGTGGCCCGCGACATCCGGGAATTCACCCTGCGCCCCGCCGATCCCGCCGACGGCCCGCTGCCGGGCTTCGAGCCGGGCGCGCACATCACCGTGCAGACCCCCAGCGGCGCGATGCGGCGCTATTCGCTGGTCAACGACGGCACGGATCCGCAGGAATACGTCATCGCCGTCAAGCGCGAACAGGGCTCGCGCGGCGGCTCCGCCTCGATGCACGACGCGGTCGAGGCGGGAACCGAGCTGCTGGTCGAGCCGCCCGAGAACGAGTTCAGGCTGGTTCCCGCCCCGCGCTATCTGCTGATCGCCGGCGGCATCGGCGTCACCCCGATCCTGTCCATGGCCGAGCATCTGCACCGCGCGGGCAGCCCCTTCAAGCTGATCTACTGCACCCGGACCGCCGACGAGGCGGCCTATCTGGACCGGCTGCGGGCCTTTCCCGGCGCGGTGATCCATCACGACGAGGGCCGGCCCGAGGGGTTTTACGACTTCTGGGACCATTTCGAGACGCCGCCCTCCAACACCCATGTCTATTGCTGCGGCCCCGGGCCGCTGATGGAGGAGATCAAGGCGCTGAGCGGCCACTGGCCCGAGGGCCGGGTGCATTTCGAGGATTTCGCCGGCGTGGCCGCGGTGCGGGCCGACGACCGCCCGTTCCACGTCACGGCGCAGCGGTCGGGCCTGGAGATCGACGTGCCCGCCGACCGTTCGCTGCTGGAAGCCGCGCGCGAGGCGGGCATCGCGACGGTCAGTTCCTGCGAAAGCGGCACCTGCGGGGCCTGCAAGACGCGGCTGATCGCGGGCCGGGTCGATCACCGTGACATGGTGCTGCGCGACGACGAGAAGGACGACTACATCATGATCTGCGTCTCGCGCGCGGCCGAGGGGGATCTTGTTGTCGATCTCTGAGGCAGCCCCGCCGCCCGGGGCCGCCCCCGTCGCCGACCCCATCCGGCTGGGGGTTGCCGGCCTGGGGCGGGGCTTCATGCTGACCCTGCCCAGCCTGCGCGCCGATCCCCATGTCCGCCTCGTGGCCTGCGCCGCGCCGCGCCGCGCCAGCCGGGATGCCTTCGTGGCGGAATTCGGCGGCACCGCCCACGAGCAGGTCGAGGCCCTGGCGGCCGATCCGGCCGTCGAGGCGGTCTATGTCGCCACCCCCCACCAGATGCACCGCGCCCATGCCGAGGCGGTGGCGCGGGCGGGCAAGCACCTGCTGGTCGAAAAGCCCCTGGCGATCGCGCTCGAGGATGCCCGCGCCATCGTCGAGGCCGCCCGCCGGGCGGGGGTCCAGCTTGTCACCGGCCCCAGCCACAGCTTCGACCAGCCGGTTCAGCGCGCCCACGAGATCATCGCCTCGGGCCGGCTGGGGCGCGTGCGCATGATCCACGCGCTGAACTTCACCGATTTCCTCTATCGCCCCCGCCGCCCCGAGGAGCTGCGGACCGATCAGGGCGGCGGGGTGATCTTCAGCCAGGCCGTCCACCAGATCGACGTGCTGCGCCTGCTGGCCCGGGCCCCGGCGCGCAGCGTCTATGCGATGACCGGCGCCTGGGATCCCGCGCGGCCGACCGAAGGCGCCTATGGCGCCATGATCGGCTTCGAAGGGGGCTGCTTTGCCAACCTGACCTATTCCGGCTATGCCCATTACCTCAGCGACACGATGCAGGACGGCATCGGCGAACTGGGCTGGCCGGCCGATCCGGCCGCCTACGGCGCGGCGCGGCGCGCCCTGGCCGCCGTGGGGCGGCCCGAGGACGAGGCGGCGCTGAAGGGCGACCGCAGCTATGGCGCGGCCCCGGCGCCCCCGCCCGCGCCCCATGCCGAACATTTCGGGCCGGTGATCGTCTGCTGCGACCGCGCCGACCTGCGCCTGACCCCCAAGGGGGTCGAGATCTGGGGCGATCTGGAACGCAGCTTCCTTCCCGCGCCGCCCGATCCCGCGCCCCGCAGCCCGGTCCTGCGCGCCCTGTACCAGGCCATCCGCCGGAACCAGCCGCCCCCCCAGGCCGCCGGCTGGGGGCTCTCCAGCCTCGAGATCTGCCATGCGATCCTGGCAAGCGCCCGCAGCGGGCAGCCGGTCGGCCTGGAGCACCGATGATGTCCCAGGACGTCCCCCGCCCTGATCCCGGCCCCGCCCTGATCCCGGCCCCGCCCCGATCCGGCCCCGCCCCGATCCGGCCCCAACCCGGCCCCGGCCTGCTGCCGCGGCCTCCCTTCTGGATGGTGACCCGATGACCCGCCTGACGCTTTCCATCGCCATGGGCGATTACGACCGCACCCGGCCGATCCACGATGGCCGTGTCCCCATCGACGGCGTCGATCCGGTGACCATGCTGCTGTCGCCCGAGGAGATGTTCTTCCGCGCCTTCCGCCACCAGCCTTTCGACGTGTCGGAACTGTCGCTGTCGTCCTATTGCGTCAAGCTGGCGCAGGGGGACTGCCCCTATGTCGGCCTTCCGGTGTTCCTGTCGCGCGCCTTCCGCCATTCCTCGATCTACATCAGGACCGACCGGGGCATCGAGGCGCCGCAGGATCTGCGCGGCAAGCGGATCGGGCTGGCGGAATGGCAGCTGACGGCCAATGTCTGGGTCCGCGGGATCCTCGAGGATCACGGCGTCGCCCCGTCCGATATCCACTGGATCCGCGGCGGGATGCACAAGCCCGGCCGGCCCGAGAAGATCCCCGTCGCCCTGCCCGCGGACGTCACCCTCGACCCCGCGCCCGAGGGGGCCACGCTGGACGGGATGCTGCGCGCGGGCGAGATCGACGGCTATATCGGCCCGCGCAGCCTGCGGTGCTTCGACGAGGGGCATCCGCAGGTGCGGCGCCTGTTTTCCGACGGCATCGCCGCGGCCGCCGACCACCATCGCCGGACCGGCATCTTTCCCATCATGCACCTGCTGGGGATCCGCCGCGACCTGGCCGAGCGCCATCCCTGGCTGGCGGGGGCGCTTCTGAAGGCCTTCGAGCGGGCCCGGATCCTGGCCTGCGAGGCCCTGGCGGACACCTCGGCCACCAAGGTGACGATGCCCTTCGTCGAGGACATCCTCGAGACCGCCCGGAAGCTGACCGGCGGCACTGACCTGTGGACCTACGGCGTGCCGGGGAACGAGAGGGTCCTGGAGGCCTTCCTCGACCTGCATCACCGCCAGGGCCTGTCGCCGCGCCGCCTGTCGCTGGGCGAACTGTTCCACCCCTCGGCCTACGAATCCTTTTCGCTGTGAATCCAGGAGCCGCCATGCCCGCCGCCGCCCCAGAAACCCTGCCCCCCGGATCGGTGCTGGAACTGGACACGCCCTCCGGTCCGCGCCACATGCAGGTCCTCTACCGCCGCGCGCCCTACCCCGAGGTGGTCCGGCTGATCCGGCCCTCGGGGCGGGCGGGCGACGACCCCGAGGCGATCGCCCGCCAGGAAACCGCCCGCATCGCCATGATCGAGGCCAGCTCGCACCTCCAGCAGCACCGCCTGCGCCGTCTGGGCGCGGCGCCGATCCCGGGGAATGCCGGGCCGACGGCGGCTTCCGGGTGCTGATCCGCGACCGCCGCGGCGAGGCCGTCTATTCCTGGATCTGGGACTGGGAGGGGCTTCACGTCGCCGAGGCGCAGGACGCGGCCGACCTGCCCCTGCGCGAGGTCCTGAGCCTGGATCAGGTCGCAAGGATCCTGGCGTCCCTGGGCTGAAGGGCGCCGGACGGACGACGTGACGGCAGGACCCGCGCCCCTGGCGCCATCGGGGCGGTTCGCGCGTTGGGGCGCGGCCGGGAAAGCCCCTTCGCCGGCCCCGATCCACGCCAAGGGAGAGACCAGATGGGATCCTTCGTCATCGCCATGGGCGCCGCGCCGCACATGAAGCTGGACCGTTCGGGCCGCAGCTTCAGCGCGGTCGAGCCGCCGATGCCCTTCGACAGCCACGACGCCGCCTATGACTACATCCTCCGCCATACCGAGCAGGAGCCGCTGAAGGGCGTCCGCGCCGAGATCCTCGAGGATCTGTCGCTGTAGGAAAGGCGCGGCACGGCCTTGGCGGCGGCGGGAAAACCTGCTGTCATGGCGCCTTTCCCGACCGGGATCCCTTCGGCAGCCTGGAGAGAGTGACATGGACTTCATCGCAAGGGCCACGGCGGCCGTGGGCGGCACGGTCGCGCGGCTGCGCCGCATCGGCGCGCCGCGCCATCAGGCCGTCGGCCCCAGCCCGCAGATCCCCGAGCCCCGGGCGCAAGGCATCATGACCCTGAAGATGCCGGTGGCGCGGGGCTGGCGGGACGGGCACCTGCCCACCTGCGCGCCGGGCCTTGCCGTCAACGCCTTCGCCACCGGCCTGGACCATCCCCGCTGGATCGAGGTGCTGCCGAACGGCGACGTGCTTGTGGCCGAATCCAAGGAACAGGCCGGCCCGCCCAGGACGCTGATGGACCACGCCGCCCAGGCCACCATGCGCCGCGCCAGGGCCATCGGCGACAGCGCCAACCGCGTCACCCTGCTGCGCGACGCCGATGGCGACGGCGTGGCCGAACGGCGCGAGGTCTTCGTGCGGGACCAGAACCAGCCCTTCGGCATGGCGCTGATCGGCGATCGCTTCTATCTGGGCAATACCGACGGCATCGTGGTCTTCGACTATGCGCCCGGCGCGACCTCGCTTTCGGGGCCGGGGCGGAAGCTGGTCGGCTTCAAGCCGCACGGGCACTGGACGCGCAGCCTGATCGCCTCGGCCGACGGCACCCGGATCTATGCGGGCGTGGGGTCGCTGTCCAATATCGGCGACAGGGGGATGGAGGCCGAGGAGGGCCGCGCGGCGATCTGGGAACTGGACCTGGCCAGCGGCCGGGCCCGCATCTTCGCATCCGGCCTGCGCAACCCCGTGGGCATGGCCTGGGAACCCGCGACCGGCGCGCTGTGGACCGTGGTCAACGAACGCGACGGCCTTGGGGACGAGACGCCGCCGGACTATCTGACCTCGGTCCGCGAGGGCGGCTTCTACGGCTGGCCCTATTGCTACTGGGGCGGCACGGTGGACGACCGGGTGGCGCAGGACCCGGCCCTGGTCGCCCGCGCGATCACCCCCGATTACGCCCTGGGCGGGCACACCGCGTCCCTGGGGCTGTGCTGGATGCCGGCGGGAACCCTGCCGGGCTTCGGCGAGGGCATGGCGATCGGCCAGCACGGATCCTGGAACCGCTCCAGGCTCAGCGGCTATCGGCTGATCTTCGTGCCCTTCGCGCAGGGCGTCCCCAGCGGCCCGCCGCGCGACATCCTGACGGGCTTTCTGTCCCCGGACGAGAAGCTGGCCTATGGCCGCCCGGTCGGCGTGGCCGTCGGACCGGACGGCCGGTCGCTGCTGATGGCCGACGACGTGGGCGACGTGATCTGGCGGGTGACGGGGGCCTGATACCCCCGGCCCCGGCGCGGGCGGCCATGAAACAAAAGCCGCCGCCAGCCGTTCTTCCCCAGAACAGGAGGAACATCATGTCCCAGCGGCTTCCACCCGTCCCGCCCGCGAACCGCAGCACCAAGGGCCCGGGCGGCCCCGCCGGGGGCCAGGCCCGGAAGGATGAGCCGATCCCCGATCAGCGCCAGCGGAACCTGGCCGAACAGGGCCGGCAGGGCAACATCAAGCAGAACACGACCAACCAGGGTCACCAGCAGGACAGGTGAGGCGATGTCCACATCCGACAAGACCGACGCCGCGAACCGCCATCACGGCGGCCCCGGCAGCAGCCATCAGCGCAGCGACCTGCCCGACCCGACCGAGGGCCGCGGCCCGAAGCCGGGCGAGCCGACCAACGGCCCGGATTCCGACGTCTCGGGCGGGGGCGGCGTGCGCGACAGCCACCATACCCACGACCCCAGGACGAAGGGCGGCCGCTAGCCAAGGCGGCCCCCGCAACGGCTTCGGGCCGGGCCGGGCATTTCCTGAAAACGCAGGCCCCGGACCCGCGAAACCGCGCTTTCCGCCAGATTTGCGGATCACCGGCGCCCCCTTGGGCCGGGGGTGCCGCCGGTTGCGACACGACCCCCCGCCACAGATCGACCGGCGGCCTGCCCCAAGACGGCCTTTTCGTCGCAAGGACCGGCGGCCGCAGCCGGAACCGCGGCCCCGGGCGCACAGAGGCCGGCTTGGCGCAGGCCCTCAAACGACCGTTTCTCCGCATATCGTGAAAGTGTATTTCCGGCCCGGCACCGCCGCCGCCGGGGGCCGCGGCAACGCCTAGAGGTCTTGCGGCACCAGCAGGCCGGGGCCGTGGGCGGCCCCGGCGCATCGCGACAGGAACCGCCGCGCCTGCCGGCCGCTTCCAAGCCGCTGGATCCTCAGGCCGGGCGGGGCCGTGGCGATGATCTCGCGGATCCGCTCCTGGTGGAAGGGCCGGGACTGCCAGGCATAGCGGATGACGTCGACCGTATGGAGGCCGAAGCTTTCGGGGCAGCCTTCGGCCATGCAGGGCCTGACCTTGCGGTGATGGCGAAGCGACCTGTGCAGGACCCGCCAGCCTTGCAGGAGGGGATGGGGGTCCAGCCAGATCAGCAGATGGGCCCGCGCCGCCCTCTCGCGGCCGGTTTCGTAATGGCCGCCTTCCAGGATCCAGTGGTCCCGGGCATGGATGTCGCGGGTCGCTGCGTCCAATTCGGCCGTGCTGCGGTGGACAAAGCCGGGGCGCCAGCTCAGCTGGTCCATGTGATGGCTGGGAAGACCGGAAAGCTGCGCAAGCTTCAGGGCCAGGAAGGATTTCCCCGATCCCGACCCGCCCATGATCATCACGCGCGTCGCCACCGTGCCGGAAGACAGGGATGAACCGGTGCCGAACTCTGCCCTGGCCTGCATCCATCCTCCCGACTAGCGGGAAATATCGCGGACTTTCCTCATGTTGTCCATATGCACGGCGATCGCATCCTCGACATCGGCATAGAGGGTCAGCCTGCCGTCCTCCAGAACCGCGCCGGCCTGGCAGGTGGCCCGCAGCATCCCCATCGAATGGGCGACGACGATCGCGCCGGCGTTGGACAGCCGTTCCTTGAAGACGTGGTTCGACTTGGCCTTGAAGGCGGCGTCGCCCACGGCCGAGATCTCGTCCACCAGATAGGTGTCGAAGGGGATGGCCATGGACAGGCCGAAGGCCAGCCGCGACCGCATCCCCGACGAATAGCTTCGCACCGGCAGGCGGAAATGGTCGCCCAGTTCGGCGAAATCCTCGACGAAATGCACAAGCTGGTCGGTGTCGATGCCATAGACGCGCGCCACGAAGCGGCAGTTCTGTTCGCCCGTCAGTTCGCCGTTGAAGGATCCGGCGAAGCCCACCGGCCAGCTGATCGTGCCGGTGGACAGGATCTTGCCCGATGACGGCAGCATCGCCCCCGAGATCATCCGCAGAAGCGAGGACTTCCCCGCCCCGTTGCGTCCCAGCAGCGCCACCGAGACGCCCGAGGGGAAGGTCGCGGTGATGTTGTCGGCCACCACCTTGTGGCGGCCGTTCAGCGTATAGGTCTTGCAGAGGTTCTGCAGGTGGATCATCGCCGGTCGCGCAGGCTGTAGAACATCAGGCTGCCGATGATCCACAGCAGCACCAGAAAGCCCGCGGTCATCGCCAGCAACTGGGCGCGCTGCGGGAACTCGGCCTCCTGGGCCAGGGTCGGGCGGATATAGGGCGCCAGATAGCGCGACTGCCGCACCGCCTCGGCCCGGGCCAGTTCATAGCTGGCCAGGGCGGTGGTGTAGCTGGTCTCGGCGAACTGGCGGTCCACGGCCAGGGTTTCGTACTGGCCGACCACGTCGGACAGGGCCACGCTCTCGCCGTTCGAGGCGAACTTCTGACGCTCGGCCTCGATCTGGTCGCGGATGATCGAGATGCGCAGTTCGGTCTGGCTGATGCGCGGGTCGTCGGGCTGGGCATTGGCCTGCAACAGCCCCAGCGAGACAAGCTGTTCGGCCAGCCGCTGCTGGAGCGAGGTGACCACGCCGATCTGGCTTTGCACATCGGCTGCCGGATCGACCAGCTGATAGCGGTTGCGGAACGCGGTCACGGCCTGGCGGGCCTCGCGCAGGCGTTCCTGCGCGCGCTCCAGTTCGTCGCGCGAATAGCGCAGCGCATCCTCGCGGGCGATGGCGTTCAGCTCGTTGATGACGATGCCGCCCTCGTCCAGGATGGCGGTCGCGATGTTCTGGGCGTCGTGGGGATCGAAGGCCAGGATGCGCAGGTCGATCATCCCGGTGTCGTAATGGATGCGCACCTTGCGTTCCCATTCGGCCACCAGGTCTTCCAGAGAATCGTCGCCGCGGAAGCCGAAGACCGGGTCGTCCGGCGCCTTGGACCAGATCGCCCGCAGATCCAGCCGCCTGTCCACCCGCTCGACCAGGTCGCGGCTCTGGATGAACTTGTAGAGGATGTCGGTATCGGTGGTCGAACTGGCCCCGACCAGCGACCCCAGGCCGCCCAGCACCTCGGCCGTGCTGGGCGCGGCCGATTCACTGCGCACCGAGAAGCCGACATACGAGGCGTACTGGTCCGCCGCGCGGGTATAAAGATAGAAGGCGCTGACCAGCAGGGGCAGGATGACCACCAGGACGAAGCTGACGGCCAGCCCGTAATGGCGGGGCTTGGCCTGGGCCGGGCCCGCCGGGGGCAGGACGGGCTTTTGCAGCGCCGCCTCGATCCGTTCCTGGATCTTGGGATCCAGCTTCTTGGCGGGCGGCTTCTTGCCCGGCGCCTGGCCGGGCCCCTGGGGCCTGGGCCGGGCGGGGGCGGGGGTCGCCGGGGCGGGGGTCGCCGGGGCGGCGGGGGCCGCTGCGGGCCTTTCCGCGGCCTCCCGGGGGCGGAAGCGGGCCGCGCGGCGGCCTCGCCGGCCGGGGCCGGGATCGAGGTGACGGGCAGGGATGCGGATTTCTGGTCGTGGGCGGACATGCGCTTACCCCGCCTGTCTTGTTGATCTCTTGCGGGTCCTCATACATAAGCCCGCCGAACAGTTCTAGCACCGATCCTGTCGCAAGGTCTTGAACAGCAGACGCGCTTGGGGGCGTTTCCATGTCTCAGATGTCAGAGCCCTTCACCCCGGCGCCCTTGCCGCAGCGCAAGCAGGCAGCCGCCCCCCGGTCCTGAAGGAGGTCCGCCAGCACCGCCGCTTCGCCAGCCTGCGCGCCATCAGCGCGCTGATCCTGCGCGAGATGCAGACCAGCCACGGCCGGTCCGCGGGCGGCTACATGTGGGCGATCGCCGAGCCGGTGGGCGGCATCATCCTGCTGACGCTGATCTTTTCGGTGGGCTTCAGGGTCCCGCCCATCGGCACCAACTTCGCCATCTTCTATGCAACCGGGGTGGTGCCCTTCATGGCCTATCTGGACGTCTCGGGGAAGGTCGCCAACTCCATCCGCTATTCCAAGCCGCTTCTGGCCTATCCGGCGGTGACCTTCGTCGATGCGCTGATCGCGCGCATCCTGTTCAACTCGATCACCCAGATCCTGGTGGCGGTGCTGATCTTCACGGGAATTTGCTGGTTCATGGAGACGCGCACCGATCCGCAGCTGGATCAGGTCGCGCTCGGGATGCTGATGGCGCTGCTGCTGGCGGCGGGCGTGGGCACCATGAACTGCTTCCTGTTCGAGGCGGTCAACTGGTGGCAGCCCCTGTGGTCGATCCTCATGCGGCCGCTGTTCCTGGTGTCCTGCATCTTCTTCATCTTTGACGACATCCCGCAGCCCTATCGCGACTGGCTGTGGTGGAACCCCCTGGTCCATGTCGTGGGGCAGATGCGCCATGCCTTCTATCCCCATTACAGCGGGGACTATGTCAGCCATGCCTACGAGCTGGGCCTCAGCCTGTTCCTGCTGGCCCTGGGGCTGGCGCTGCTGGTGCAGTATCACCGCGATCTTCAGAACAGCTAGGGCGGCGATGGCGGAGCGGCTTTATGGACGCGCCGCCCCGGCCCCGCTATGACGCGGGTTCTGCGACCGACCACCAGGCACCCTTTCCCCGGCTCAAGACGGATCCCATGAATCTTCCCCCTTGCGCGTTCCAGGCCCGTCGATGCGGAAACGGCCGCCCATCTGACCCGGCAGATCCGGGAGATCAGGGACATCTACGAAACCCTGTTTCCCACCCAGCACCTGCATTTCATCCTGAGGCTGGGCAACGACCCGCTGTGGTCCCATCCCGAGGTGACCGAAGGCCCCCATGTCCCGCGCCCCGGGGATCTGGGCGCCGATTTCCTGGGATGCCTCGAACGCCCCGGCAGCCGGGACGATTCCCCCGAGGTCACCATCCGCCTGTCGATCCCCCGCCCGCCCCTTCCCCAGGAGATCCGCCAGACCGCCGCGCCCTGGCAGCCCCCCGCAAGGCTGGGCTTCCTGTTCCGCGCCAGCCCCATGGCCTATGAATGGCTGCGCTATCAGGCCGAGATGCTGCGCAAGCGCCGCGCCGACCGCCGCCACGCCCAGTCCCCTCTGCCCCTGGGCGAGGGATCGGTCCTGATCCCGCGCGTCCAGGCGCCGGCCAGCGACAGGCGCCCCGCCATCCTGATCGGGATGCACTGGCTGGAAGTGGGCGGCGCCGAGAAGCTGGGCTTCGACACGATCGGCTGGGCCCTGGCGGCGGGCCTGCGGGTGATCGTGGTGGCCTCGGTGGCGTCGGTCCAGCGGCTTGCCGACCGGCTGCCCGACCACCCCGACCTGACCTTCATCCGGCTGGACCGCTATCTGCCCCATCATCTCTGGCCGCGCTATGTCGAGAAGCTGGCCCTGGCGCAGAACATCCGCGCGGTCCACATCCACCACTGCACGCCGCTTTATGAATCCCTGCCGATGCTGCGCGCCCGGCTGCCCTGGATCCGCACCCTGGACAGCACGCATATCCTCGAATACGCGAACGGGGGCTATCCGCGCATCTCGGGGGTGTGGACGAACTACCTGGACGTCCAGCACGTCATCAGCAGGCAGCTGGCCGACCATCTGCGCGACAGGTTCCACGCGCCCTCGGGGCGGGTGCGGCTGGGGCGGATGCTGGACCGCGCCAAGGCCGGGGGCAGCCCGCCGGTCCTGCGGATGCAGTCGCGCCAGACCGCCCTGCATGTCAGCTTCATCGGCCGCCTGTTCTACCAGAAGCGCCCGGTGGTGGCGGTCGAAAGCCTGCGCGCCCTGGACGGCTGGGCGCGGCGGAACGGCGTGACGCTGACCGCCAGCCTGGTGGGCGACGGCCCCTACGAGGCGACCGTCCGGCGGCTGCTGGCCCGATACGGCCTGGCCGGCAAGGTCGCCCAGCTTCCCGGCAACGCGGATGTGCCGGCCCTGCTGGAGCGGTCCGACATCCTGCTGCTGCCCTCGAACAACGAAGGCCTGGCCTTGGTCTGCTACGAGGCCATCGGCCACGGCTGCATCCCGGTCTCGACCCGCGTGGGGGCGCAGGACGAACTGCTGCCGCCCGACCTGCTGGTGCCGCTGGAGCCGCGGGCCACGGTCCGCGAAACCGTGGCCGTGATCGACCGGCTGTGGCGCGAGCCGGACTTCCTGGCCCGGCAGAAGGCCGGCCTCGGGGCAAGCTGGGCGCGGCTTTCGGCCGATCCCACGGCCGAGGAGGTGCTGGCGCCACTTTATCGCGAGATCGCTGAACAGGACCGGAAAGGCTGACCGATGGGCGCTCTGAACATGACCGTGGCGGTGATCGTCACCTTCAACCGTTCGGCCAAGCTAATGAAGGTTCTGGACGCGATCCAGGCCCAGACCCAGCGGCCCGACATCGTGCTGGTGGTGGACAACGCCTCGACCGACGACACCCCCGCCCTGGTCCAGGAACGGGCGGCCCGCGACGACACGATCCGCCATCTGCGCCTGCCCGAAAATCTCGGCGGGGCCGGGGGCTTCCACGCCGGCATGAAGGCCGCCTACCAGATGGGCGGCCAGTATTTCTGGGTGTCCGACGACGATGCCTATCCCCGGCCCGACGCCATCGAGCGGCTGCACGACGCCCTTGAACGGTTCCAGGGCCAGAACGGCTACCGGCCCAGCTTCGCCTGTTCGCGCGTCGAATGGATCGACGGCACCCTGTGCGAGATGAACTGCCCCCGCCCGGTCTGGGACTGGGCGCGCTTCGTCCATCCGGAGAAGGCCTGGGTGCTGGTGGACAGCTGTTCCTTCGTCTCGGCCCTGATCCCCCGCTGGGCGGTCAGCGACCACGGCCTGCCCATCGCCGACTATTTCATCTGGTTCGACGACGCCGAATACACCCGCCGCATCGCCCGCAGCTATCCCGGCATCTTCGTGCCCGAAAGCGTGGTCGTCCACGACACGCCCGACAACCGCGGCGTGAACTTCGGCATGATGGACGAGAAAAGCCTGTGGAAGTTCAAGTACGGCGCCCGCAACGAAACCTCGTGGCGCCGCCGCGAGATGGGGCTGATGGGGGTTCTGGCCTATGCCTACGGGGTGCGCCGGCAGATGCGCGGGGGCGATGTGCCAAGGCCCCTGCGCCGGGCCATCTACGGCGCGATCCTGAAGGGCGTCACCTTCCGGCCCGCGATCGAGCGCCTGTAAGGCTTATCGCGAAAGATCACAGGGGAAGCTCCAGGCTGTAGCCGAAGTGCTGGAAGTCCTTTGCATAGACCTTCCTGACGATATCGGCCGTCTCGTCCGTGTAATACTGGGCGACTTTCTCGTTCGATCCGGTCGCGTGCCTCTTGCCTGCAGTGAAGCTGAGATCTGACAGGCCAAGGCGGCGCGAGATGAGCGGGGCCTCCTCGTCCAGCGTTTCAAGCTTGGCGAAGAACGTATAGGGGATGATGTCGGCGCAGGTATGCTCGTATTGCGGCCGCCAGTGCTGGTCGAACTCGATGGGCCGACGGAACCTCGCCAGGGCCTGGCAGTATTCCTCGAAGCTGACGGAAGACGCCTCCACGGCTTCAGGCTCGACCCCGCGTATCTGCGCCACCTGATGCGCGATGTTGCTGAACATGGGCTCGTTGCGCTGCACCTTGTCCAGGTAGCCCGACAGGATGCGCGTGAAAGGGTTGCGGACGATCGCCCATTTGACGACGGACGGGTTTCTGATGAATTCGTCAAACCTGGCATGCCCCAGCTGAAACGGCTTGATCAGCATATGCTGGTGGAACGGGGCATGGGGATTGTGGTTGGCCTTCAGGAAGCTTTCGGGCAACGGAACATCCAGCATCTCCTGCCGCCAAAGCTCTTTCTTGGCGGAAGAGCAGCCCGACTTGGCCACCTCGCAAAAGAAGTACATGTTCTTCAGCGATATCGAGAAATGGTAGTTCATCTGCTGCGGGCCAAGCCGCTGCGTGCATTTCTGATAATAGAACATCGTTCCCTTCCCCGCAGAGGCCGGAATGAAGGATTTCATTATCTTGCGCAGCAACGCTTTCGGGCGCCGGGAAGGGAGGGGTGGCATGAGGTGATGCTATCCGTGTGATCGGGCTGTGTGATCGGAAGCTTCCGGAATCGAGAGGACGTTGTCCTGCAAAGCTCAGAGGGGGCAACCGCAAAAGAAGCCATCGGCTGGCCGCTTTGGGCGGCGGCGGTGAAGGCCTGCGCCGTGTCCAGGGCCTCGCGGATGGTCACGTCCATGTCCAGGTAGCGATAGGTGCCCAGCCGGCCCACGAAGGTCACGCCGGCGGTGTCCCGGGCCAGGGCGACATACTGCGCCAGCAGTTCCTTTTCCTCGACCATGCGGATCGGGTAATAGGGGATGTCGCCGGGTTCGGCGGCGCGGGAGTATTCGCGATAGCAGACCGAGCCCTCGTGCGTTTCCCAGGGGCTGAAATGCTTGTGTTCGGTGATGCGGGTATAGGGCACCTCGCGGTCGCCATAGTTCATCACCGCGCAGCCCTGGTAGTCGCCCTGGTAGGTGAAGCGTTCGAAGTCCAGCGTGCGATAGCCCAGCCGCCCCAGGCGATAGTCGAAATAGCCGTCCAGCGGACCCGACCAGAAGACGTGGTCGGCATCGCGCGCCATCCCGGGGGCATAGGGGGTGTCCAATTCGACCGTGATGGCGGGATGGTCCAGGATCGCCGCGATCATCGCGGTGTAGCCGTCCTGGGGCATCCCCTGGAAGCGGTGGAAGAAATAGTTGTCGTCATAGTTGAAGCGCAGCGGCAGCCGCTTGAGGATCGAGGCCGGCAGTTCGCGGGGCGAGCAGCCCCACTGCTTCTCGGTATAGCCCCTGAAGAAGGCTTCGTAGAGTTCGGGGCCGACGAAGCGCAGGGCCTGTTCCTCGAAGGTCTGGGGGTCGGCGATGCCGGTGTCGGCCTTGCCCTCGATGAAGGCGCGGGCCTCGTCGGGGCGCAGGGTGGTGCCGAAGAACTGGTTGATGGTCAGCAGGTTGACGGGCAGCGAATAGACCCGGCCCTGGGCGGTCGTCTTGACTCGGTTCTGGAAGGGCAGGAAGCGGGCGAAGCGGTTCACATAGTCCCACACCCCTTGGTCGTCGGTGTGGAAGATGTGCGGGCCATAGACATGCATCATGACGCCGGTTTCCGCGTCGCGTTCGGTGTGGCAGTTGCCCGCGATATGGGGCCGGGCGTCGATCACGCGGCACTGGTGCCCCGCCTCGGCCAGTTCGCGCGCGATCACCGCCCCCGACAGCCCCGCACCCACCAGAAGTATCCTCATCCTGTCCGTCCCGATCCTGACTGCCCGCGCGTTGCCTCGCGCCTGCCGCCGCTATAGCGCCAAGACGGGGCCAACCCAACCACCATCGCGACCTGCCGGCGCATCCGGGGATCGCCCTTCGGGCGGGCGGGCGCCGGGCCGCCTCAGATGATCGCCAGGTTGCCGCTGGCCACGGCGGCGGCGAAGACGATCAGGTTGGCCAGGGCATGGGCCGCGATGGCGTCGGCGATGCGGCCGCTGCGGCGGACCAGCAGGGAAAAGGCCAGGCCGGCCACGAAGGCCTCGGCCCAGCGGTCGTGCAGGGCGGCAAACAGCGCCGCGCTGCCCAGCATCGCCAGGGCGCTGCGCCACGGCGGGGCGGGGAGGCCCGGGCCCGCGCCGCGCAGCCGGCCTTCCAGGTAGTCGCGGAAGAACAGCTCCTCGACCAGGGGGACCAGGACCACGGTGCCGATGCCGCGGAACAGGAACCACAGCGCCACCATGCCCCCGGTCAGCGCGCCGTAAGGCGGCGGGGCCTCGGACGGCGCGACGGGGATCGCCGCCCAGATCAGGCCGATCGCCGCCCCCGCCGCCCAGGCGGCCGGCGAGACGCGCCAGGCGATGCCCCGCAGCGCCGGCCAGACCAGGGCCACCACCCCCGCCAGCAGGACCACCCGGATCGGATAGAGCATCGCCGGAACCGGGCTGACCGCCGGGGCCACCACGGCCGTCAGCATGAAGACCGCGAAGGGCAGGATCCGCGCCGCCACGGGATCGCGGCGCAGGGGCGGCAGGGGCGCGGCCGTGCCCGTGGCCGCTGGGGTGCGGTTGAACCAGGTCGCGCGCCGCGCCAGGGCGATGATGCCAAGCGCCACGGCCGTGAACATCACCCAGCCCGCATGGCTGTGAAAGCCGCCCACGGCCAGATCCGGCTGGCCCTCGATCCCCAGGATCAGCAGGGCGCTGATGCGCGCCACGTTCAGCACGGCACTGGCCGCGATCCCCAGCGGATAAAGCAGCAAGGCCCGCGGAAAGCGCAGTTCGGCCCGGAACAGCCACAGATACAGCGTGACGAAGATCGTCACCAGGGCGATCCCCTCGATCCCCGAACAGACCGGCGCCACCGAGATCACGAAATCGCCCGAGCCGATGTGCCGGCGGACCGGATCGGCGATCACGTCATAGCCCAGGCTGCCGACCAGCCAGCGGACGGCGTCGAAGGTGGCGCCGGCGATGCCGTCCAGCTGCCACAGCGGCTGCAGCCTTGTCGCAAGCGCCGGGGCGGCGGCGCCGGCCGCCATCACCACGGCCAGGGCCGCGCCGGCCTGCCCCACAAAGCCCCTCCACAGCGCGCGCGGCGCCAGCCAGCCCAGGATCCCCAGAAGGATCAGCGCCATGCCGGCGGTCCAGGCGGCAAAGGCCGGGGCCAGCATCGCCGCGCCCTGGCCCTGGCGCATGAACAGCACGGGCAGCATGGCCAGGGCGAAGCCGGCAAGGTTCAGGCCCAGCGGCCGGGCGTCGTGGCCGGCACAGGCCAGCAGGCCGCGAAACAGCGCCGGGCGCAGCAGGGCGAACAGGCCCAGGGCGGCGATCATGCAGTAAAGCCCCGCAAGGGACCGGCTGGCGGTCTGACAGGCGCGCGGCGGCCAGTTGTCCAGGCAGCGAAACTCGATCCCGTGCTTGAAGGTCAGGCCGATCGCCAGCAGTTCGGCCGCAAGCAGAAGGGCCGCCAGGGCCAGGGGGGCGGCGGGCAGGCGGCGGGGGGCAAGGGCGCTGTCGGACATCGGGAAACCACAGGGGGGAAGGCGAACGGATCAGGCCCGCCAGGGGCGGGCCCGTCAAGCGTCAGATGGCGACAATGCAACCCATCACTGCGCGCGGCGGCGGCGTTCCCAGGTCAGCAGCACGATGGCGGCCAGGGCCGCGATGGCGGCGGTGCCTTCCAGGGCGCTGATTTCCGGGACCGGGGTGACGCAGGTGCCGGCATCCTCGCAATCGGCCGCGAAGGCCACCGAGGCCGCAAGGCTGGTCAGCGAGGCCGTCAGGCCGGCAATCGAGAGTTTCTTCATGGCTATAGCTCCTAGTTACCAGCGGGAGTCCAGGTTCCCGCAACACGCCGGGCATGGATCCATTCCATGCCGATCCCGGGCCCTGGACGCCCGGAACATCCGCCCGGCGCCGCGCGGGGTTGCGGCGCCGGGCTGTCATTCGTCAGTAGCACAGGCAGTCCCGGGCCAGGTCGTCCCAGTCGATGCCGATGATGATGGGCTGCTGGTTGGGCAGCGCGTCGGGAAGGACCGGATCGAGGATCAGGCCGACGATGTCGCCCTCGCCGGCCTGGAACCCTTCGCCCTGGGCCAGGGCCATGCTGTAGATCTCGTTGGCATTGGCGATGGTGCCATAGGCGGGGATGCTTTCGTTCACGAAGACGAAGCCGTCGGTCAGCCCCCAGATCGCGCCCTGGATCTCGGCCTCGGTATAGGTGCCGCCCTCGCCGTTGCCCATCGCGCTGAAATCCTGGTTGAGGATCCAGTTGACGATGTCCAGGTTCTGGGGCCGCGGGATCGTCCCGGCCGGGATCGAGCCTTCGTCGGCCAGATGGATCTTTACCGGGTAGGTGCTGTTGATCGTCAGCGGATCAAGCCGCGACACGCAGTAGGTGATGGCGAAGGTCTTGCCGTCCAGACGGTCGTCGCCGGTGCCGGTGACGGTGCCGTTGTAGAAGGTGTCGCCCACGCGGTCGCGCGCCACCGTCAGGAAGCCGCTGTCGGGCAGGCTGGCCTCGATCGTCTCCAGCGTGTTCCTGGCGCCGCAGAAATCCATGTCCAGGGTGGCGCTGTCGAAGCCGCCATTGCCGTCGGACAGGGTATAGCTGATGTCCAGCTGCGCCTTCTGGCCGATCAGCAGGTCGGCATAGGCGTCCGATCCGTCGATCACCAGCTTGCCGCCGACCAGCGACACGATGACGCCGTCCACATCGACCGATCCGCCCTCGACGATGGCCTGGCCGTCCACCTGGGTGATGGTCAGCGGATCGCCGTCGGCATCGGTGTCGTTGGCCAGCACGTCCACGATCCTGGCATCCGTCGCGCAGGTGCCTGCCATGTCGTCGCGGGCGTCGGGTGCCAGGTTCTCGATCACCAGCCCCGCATCGACGGTCAGGTTCGCCTGGCCGATCGCCACGGTGATCGGCGCGGTCAGGCCGGTCAGCGCGTCGGCGTCGCTGTCCTGGGCGTCATCGCCCGCATCGGCGGCGGTAAAGTCGTGGCCCGCCTTTTCGGTGAAGCCCACCCTGTAGGTCCCGGCCTTCAGCCCGCTGAACAGGTATTCGCCCGCCGCATTGGTCACGGTGGTGGCGGTGGCCGCCCCCGAGGCGTCGTAGAGGGTGACGGTGACGCCCGCCACGCCCGTCTCGGCACCGTCCTGAAGGCCGTCCCTGTCGGCGTCCAGGAAGACGAGGTTGCCGATGCTGGCGGTGCCCGGATCGCGCAGCCCGGCGTCGTTGTCCGAGGCGGTCTCGCCGATCTCCAGGCTGATGGGGCCGGTGCGGCCGGTGGCCTGGCTGGCGTCGCTGTCGATGGTGTCGTCCGCGCCGGCATCGGCGTTGACCAGCACCAGGCCGTTCACGGTCTTCGGGAACTGGACGCTGTAAGTGCCGGCGTCCAGGCCGTCGAACAGATAGGATCCGTCGGCCGCCGTCACGGTGGTGGCAATGACCGCGCCCGCGGCGTTCAGCAGCGTGACGGTGACGCCCGCCACGCCCGCCTCGTCATTGTCCACGGCATTGTCGTCGGCATCGACGAAGATGCGCCCTTCGATGGCGGCGCTGCCGGGATCGACGACCCCCGCATCCACGTCCTTGACCACGCTGCCGGATGCGACCGCATAGGTGCCGGTTTCGCCGGTCGCGGTGTCGGCGTCGCTGTCCACGGTGTCGTTGCCGCCCAGATTGGCATCGGTCAGGACGCGGCCGTCCACCTCGGTCGGGAAGACCACCCGGTAGTCGCCCGGGTTCAGCCCGTCGAAGCGATAGCCGCCATCGGCCGCCGTGGCGGTGGTCGCCACGACCACGCCCGCCGCGTTCAGCAGCTGCACCGTCACGCCCGCGACGCCGGCTTCGGCCGTGTCGATGCCGTTCCTGTCGGCGTCCACGAAGACCCGGCCTTCCAGGGCGCCCGGCTTGATCTCGGGCTCCGAGGGGCAGATCCTGATCTTGTCGATGATCGCGTCTTCGCAGCCCTTGCCCTCGCCCTTCAGGGTGATGACGTCGCCCTTCTTCAGGTCCAGATCTTCCAGGGTGATCTCGGACCACCTGTTGGTCTCGGCGTTCAGGCGGACGGTCTCGACCAGTGTGCCGTTCACGTGGATCCTGATGCTGCCGTCGCCCTTGGCCGCGTCCCAGAAGCGCAGGGTAAGGTCGTATTCGCCCGCCGCCCCCTTGAAGGTGGTGCTGGCGCTGCCGCTGTAGCCCGCCAGCGAGACGTATTCCCCGCCCGAGGCCGAGGTCGCGCATTTCACCGTATAGCAGGACAGCTTCATGTCCTCGGCTTCGATGACCACGCATTTGGGGGCGTCTTCCCTGACGTCGCAGACGTTGACGGTCAGTTCCCTGGTGGTGACGCCGCCCTTGCCGTCGTTGACGGACACGATCACCTTGTAGCTGTTGTTGCCGTCGGCATCGGCGGGCTTTTCGTAATCGGGCGCGTTCACGAAGGACAGCACCCCCGTCCTGGCGTCGATGGTGAAGGCCGCGCCGTCGGCGCCCCTTCGATCCTGAAGGACAGCGCGTCGCAATCCTTGTCCGAAGCGTTCAGATCCACCACCAGCCTGGTGTTCTCATTGACGCAGAAAATGCCGTTCGAGGGGATGCTGGTGAAGACCGGGGGTGTTCGGGGGCGCCATGTCGCCCGCGCCGAGACAGGAATAGTCGATCCAGGACCCCTCGACCTTGCAGGTGTCGATTACCTTCAGCGTGGTGCCCGCCGGGGGCTGGGCGCCGTAATAGGTGAAATAGCCGTTGCCCGCGCCGGGGGAATCGTGGCCTTCGATCCTGATCTCGATCAGGTGATAGGTCCTGCCGTCCGACCCCTTCAGGACGTGGTACTGTTCGGCATACATCTGGCAGCCGACCCGGCAGCCGTTCACATGGCCGCCCTGGCCGATCGCGTCCTCGGCCCGGCTGTTCCACCACCAGCCCTCGCCGCCCGACAGCCTGGCATCGTTGTCATAGGTGGACAGCCTCACGGTGGGGGATCCGGCCACGAAGCTGTCGCCCTTGCCGAAATCGCAGCCGTTCCTGCCGGTCTTCAGCAGATCGGCCTCGGCAAAGGCGGACCATTCGAATTTCTTGAAAAAGTAACTCATGACAGTCTTTCCCGATCTGCCCCGACAGGGGCGACACACCGGACATGAGTCATGAGGAGCAGGGATGCGTTGCCCCTGCCTTATCCGGCCTTCTGGCCGGACCGGCCCCATCTTCATGTCTTGGGACGGTCATATCCGTAAAATTTGACCGATCCCATGGAAAACTGCCGGCAATATGGTTAATTTCCCTGAAAAATTAGGATGTTATTAACACGGCAGCCATTTCGCAACCCAGGGCTGAAATCGCGATCTGACGCTTTCGCAAGGAGATGCAAGTTGTCGTTCCAAGGTGGCCGGGCGGCCGGTTCAGGCGAATCGAGGCCGTTCCTTGGGGATGAGTATTTTCTTTGATATTCTACCTTAAGATGATTAAACCGGGGAACCGGAACAAGCAGAAGGTGTCCTTGACGATGGCCCTGCACGTGCAAGGCACAAAGCTTTCCTGCCAGACCGTCCTGCCATGATCGTCCTGGCGCTGATCCTGATCCTGATCGGGTCGATTTCCGGGGCATCGGGGATGTGGCTGCGGGACGCGACCTTCTGGCAGATCGTCCTGGGCTATGTTGCCGGGGGCTGGGCCGGGCTGATCCTGGGGCTTCCCCTGTGCCTTCTGGTCCAGCGGCTGGCCAGATGGCGCCGTCCCGGAATGCCCCTCGGCCTGCGCAAGCGCCCATCGCAATCCTGACGGGGTCTGCACGGGGCCCTTGATCCGCTTCCCCCGCAGGATCGGCAAGATGTTGACCTTCGGGGCAACATTCCGCCGAAAACCCGAAACCGGGAAGCGCCGGCGTTTTCAGACGAAAAATCTCTGCTATGCCCTTCGCCATCCTGGCCCCTGCAGCCCATGACGCAGCAAGGGGCATGGCAAAAATCAACATACCTCAGAACGAGGGACTTCCATGCTTATCAAAGATGTCGCCGTTACCCTGCTGGGACTCGTTCCGTCCTCCAGCACCAACCGCCTTCCGGCGGAAATGCTCCTGCCCTCGACCGACCTGGCGTCCTTCAGCGAAGCCAGCTCCAGCTCCAGTCCGGTCCTGAACTTCGTCCAGAGCAGTTCGCCGCTCCATCCTCCTGTCTCCGGCAGCCCTGCCCCGCAACCCCCGTCCCCACTCCTCCCGTCGCCACTCCTCCTGTCGCCACTCCTCCTGTCGCCACTCCTCCTGTCGCCACTCCTCCTGCCTCCAGCCCACCCCTTGGCGAGGACAGCTCGTCCGGTTCCCCTTCCGGGCCGGTCAGCCTGAGGGCAACGGCCGAAGCGGGCCGCGTCACGATCCTCGACCCTACCGAGGGCGACGGCGGGTCCATCGCCCAGATCAGGATCCTGTCGCAGGGGTCGCACGGGCAGGTCAGCGTCAACCCCGACAATACCCTGTCGCTGGTCCTCTCCGAGGATCCCACCGCCACAGGGCCGATCGGCTTCCAGTACGAGATCACCTACGAGAACGGCCGGACCCGCCAGGCCGAGGCCCAGGTCAAGGTCACGCCCGCCAGCCAGAAGGCCGGCTGGGGCGAGGGCGATTTCTACATGCTCGAGGAGGATGCGCAGGGACGCGTCGTCGTCGAGCACGGCGACAATCACCGCAAGATCCACGTGACCGAAGGCAGCAACGGCTGGACCCGCGCCGAGATCGCCCGGGCCGAGGGACTGGCTGCCGACAAGATCACCGCCAAATGGCTGGCCGATCATCCCGAATACGGCGCCACCCCCGACAAGGCGCTGTCCACCGACCTGGGCACGGAGCTGTGGTACCATCTGGACGACACCCCGTCGTCGAACTGGCTGCTGTTCGAACGCGGCTACGAATACGCCGACACCGGGCGCCTGGTCGGGCGGAGGGCCAGCGGCGAAAGCGCGCTTCACCCCCTTTATGTCGGCGCCTACGGAGAGGGAGACGCGCCGCGGATCCTGGACGAGCTCAACATCTATCAGAACGACTCGAACAACGTCGTGGTCCGGGATCTGGAATTCCACGGCGGGGTGCAGATCCTGCAGGGCTCGAACGTGCTGATGGAGAACCTGACCGTCGTCAATGACGGCCTGAACATCCAGAACGTCGACGGATACACCTTCCGCAACAGCAGCATCCTGGACGTGATCAAGGAAACCCCGGTCAACAAGGGCAGCACCTGGCATCCCTCGCCCAACCGCGATTCCGGCATGTTCGCCAAGGGAATCGAAGGGCTTCTGATCGAGAACACCTTTGCGGACCGCAACGGCTGGGCCGAAGGCTACGACTACAACATGTCGTCCAGAAAACCCATGCCGCCCAGCATGTTCAGCCACAACTACTATCTCCAGAACGACAATCTGGATGTGACCTTCCGCGACAACATCGTCATGCGCGGCGCCTCCTTCGGCGTCCAGCTCCGGTCGGGGGGTGATCGAGGACAACGTCTTCATCGACAACAACGCCGCCGTCAACTTCCTGGGCGGCAACTACAAGAAGGCCGGGCCGATCGGGCATTACACCCTGATGACCGACAACGTCATCACCTCGGCCGGCCACAAGCGCGTCGCGGCCCAGGAAGGCGCCTTGTCGATGGGCGTGGACGCCGCCGGCCGGAAATCGGCAATGATCGACAATATCATCGCCCATCTGGCCGATCCCAACAACGCAAGGGAGTTCGCGCAGAAAACCGTCGCCCATGACGCGCTCAAGGTGGCGGATGCGGTCTATGACGACACGATCGTGTTCAACTGGTTCTCCAGCGAGAAAGGCAACAAGCGGAATGTTGACACGAATGTCGAAGGCCTGTCCGGCTCGACCCTGAATGCCACGACCATTCAGAACTTCACCGCCGACCTGCTGAACCGCGACAAGGCCAGCATCGCGGATCTGGCCAACCATCTGCGCGCGCAAGCCGAAGGCCAGCTTGATCATGTCGTCGATGCCGACCTGATCATCGCCTTCTTCCAGAAGGGCTTCGGCATCGAGGTCGACAGGCGCAGCCTGGACACCACGGCCCGGTTCGTTCCCGACGAACTGGGTGACGGCATCCGCTGGGACAACAGGCTGAACTGGTCCACCGGCGAACTGCCCGGCAACGGCGCGGCGACCACCGTCGATCTGGGCGGCAACAGCGTCCATTTCGGCGCCAAGACGGTTGCGGTCGACGACTTCATCTTCGGCGACTTCGGACGGTTCACGGCCAGTTCGGGCCGGCTGGACATCGAGGGCGCGGTCGACGTGGCCGGCACAGGCGCCCGCCTGACCATCGAAGGCGCCGGCCAGGTCTGGATGAACGGCTATCGCGACAGCGACCTGCTGAAGGTGGATCTTTCAGGCGGCCGCTTCGCCAATGCCGGGGACATCACGGGCCAGATCCAGATCACCTCGACCGGCGACGCGCAGGCGCTTCTGGCCGTCTCGGGCGGCAGCTTCGATCTGGAGGCCGGCAGCAGCCTGACCATTCAGGGACCGGACGGCAAGACGGGCTTCGACGGCGCCAGCCCCGGCCCCGCCGTGCTGCGGATGCATGATGACGCGGTGCTGTTCTTCGATGCCCTGGCGGCAGGGATGGGACAGCTTTCGGAATTCCGTTCCGGCGCCTTCGGAGAGACGAGTCAGGTCACCTCGGGGGCGCATCTGGACGGAACGCTGCGCATCGACCTGACCGGATGGAAGGATGCCGCAAAAGCCGGAACAACCACCCTGATCGACGTGGATCAGCTGGTCGGCCAGTTCGATGATGTCATCGTCGATGGGCTGGGCAGGCGCCAGGATGCCCTGATCCGCATCGACTACGTCCGGGACGAGGTCCATCTGATCCTGGGGGATGCAGGCAAGGGAAGCGGCCAGGTTCGGGTCGCCACATCGGGGGACGAGGCCTTCACGGAGTATCGTGACGATGCCGCCCTGGTCCAGTTGTGGGACGCCATGAACGCGGCCTCCGGATCCCGGATCGACGATCCGCTGCAGTAAGATCTTTCGCGCGCGAAACCCGTGTTTCGCGCGCGAAACTATTCCCGTCCCTCCAGCCACTCGGCAAGATCGGCGATCAGCTTCTGGCTGACCCCCTTGCCGGTCAGGGTGATCCGCCCGACCCGGCCCTGAAGCCGGATCCCCTGCCCGATGTCCTGATCGATGCCCTCGTCCTGGCGATCAAGCCCCTGGGTCTTCTGGCTCAGGGCGCGCTCCAGCACCGCACGCTCCTCGGCCGCCGTCCCTGCCCGCTGCAGGTCGCCGGCGATCCGGGTCACCAGATCCGGGTTGGCTTCGATCACCTTGACCAGGGCCAGTCCCAGTTTTTCCGGAATGGCTTCGGGAAAGCGCAGCGCGTGGCCCAAGGCCTGGTGCAGGCTCACGAAGGACAGGATCTTCGACCGTCTGGGGGCGGGGGCGTGCTGGAACAGCATCCGCACCGCCGCCGCCGGGCTTTCGAAGACGCCCAGCCGGGCGGCTTCATGGGCCAGCCGGCCGCGTTCGTAGAAGGACAGGTCGGCGCGGATCTCGTTTTCCTCGACCATGGCCAGATAGGCTTCGGGCGCGGCCTCGAAGGGACGCAGCAGGGCCTTGACCCGGGCGAACCGGCTGTCGCCACCCTCGGCATGAAGGGCGGTCAGGGCGGCCAGCCGCCGCGCCCCCGAAATCAGCCCGTATTGCCCTTCGGACAGGGCGACGACCTCGATCGGCATCTGCTGGCCGCGGTCGCGAATGCTGGCTGTCAGCGATGCCATTCCTTCGGGGTCCATGTGCATCCGGTCACGCTGAAGATGCGTGGCCTTGACCGATGACAGGGGCAGTTCCAGCACCATGCGGCCGCTGTCGCGGGCCTGGCGCCATTCGTTCGCCAGTTCCTCGAGCGCAGCCTGGGTCGCGGTGTCGGCCGCGACGCGCGCGACGGGCGGAATGCGTGCGCCGCCTGCGGCAGCCTCTGCCTCGCCGATGATGCCCAGGGCGCTCAGCCGCTTGCGTTTGGCCATTGTCCTGCTCCGAAAAGGTTTCGCATGCGAAATCTAGTCCTTCCTGCTTGCCAGTTCCTCGCGCCGCCAGATGCCCAGCAGCAGCGACTTGAAGGCGGCATAGGTGCGGTCGAAGGTTTCGCGGCCCCGCGCATAGGTCTCGCGGTTGAAGTCGCGGTAATCGGCCTCGTAGATGCCGTGGACCTGCTCGCCGGCCTGGCCGATCAAGGCGGTGAAATCCTGGCGGTGCGGCGACAGGCTGGGGCCCAGATAGGACTGGATCAGCCCCGCCAGTTCGGCCTGCTGGCTGGCGTCATAGCGGGTCATCACCGCCCGCACGGCGTCCCATTCGAAATGCAGTTCCTCGCGGCCCAGGGCGCGGGCGGCGATGTTCTCGCCCTCCTCGATGCTGGCGAATGTCGAATGCAGCATGTCGAAGAACCGCCCCGTGGAATCGAACTCCAGGAACGAGGCGCCGAAAGGCACCAGCAGGATGTCGGCCGCGGCCAGCCCGTTGATGGTCAGGTATCCAAGCGCCGGCGGGGTATCGAGGAAGATCAGGTCGTAGCGGTCGAGGATCCCGTCCGCCGCCAGCGTCTCGGTCAGCGCGTCCCACAGCTTCCACCCGCGCGAGGCCATGCGCCAGACCGGGATCTGGAATTCGGCCCAGTACAGGTTCAGCTGCGCCCCGATCAGGTCGATGTTGGGCCAGTGGGTGGGCCGGATCAGGTCGCCCGCAGCGATCTTCAGCGCATCCGTCAGGCTCTCGTCCATCGCCACCGGCGGGTCGCCCCGGTCGATGCGGCGCTGATTGTCGGCCCGCAGCGTCTCGGCATAGTGGCGCGCCAGAAGCGGGAAGACCGTCTGCCATTCGTCCTCGACCTGGGCGCCGAAGATCGACGACAGCGAGCCCTGGCTGTCCAGGTCGATCACCAGCACCTTGTAGCCGTCGAGCGCCGCCGACATCGCCAGATGCGCGCAGGTCGAGGTCTTGCCGACGCCGCCCTTGAAATTGGCCACCGCCACGATCTTGGCGGGCAGGCCCGCGGGGCGGTAGGGCAGGTATTCCTTGGTCTTGGACCCCTCGGCCCCGAAATGGGCGCGCAGCCGCTGCACCTCGTCCAGGGTGAACCACCGCGCGCCCCCGCCGGTCTCGGATCGGCCCTGCGGCAGGTCGGGATTCTGGCGCAGCACGCGGCGGAAATGCTGGGGCGCGACCGGGATCAGATAGCGGGTGATCTCCCAGGTCGAGAACAGCCGCAGCCTGCGATCGCCATTCTCCTCGAGCCCGCGGCCGACCAGATCCTGGCGTCCCCGGCGATAGTTCGCGGCGATCCGGGCCAGACCTTCGGTTCCCGTGGGTTCGCCCAGCAGGGTCATGGCCCGATCGGGCGAGATGTTGAAATAGGGGGCAGATCCTGGCCGCTCATCGCCTGTCCGTAACCATGTATCGCTTTTTTGGGATCATATCCTGTAACGCGATACATGAAAGGAATTTCGATACTCAACAGCCTCTTTCTGGAAAATTCGCGGCTTTCCAGGGTCCGGCTGTGGCCATTCTGCCATCCTTTCCTTGTTAGAATCCAGTTAGTATCAGTTACGCCACCGCCCTTGGGCCTGACCTTGCCCCCAACCCATTGAAGGGAGGAACTTTCTGGGTCCGCCCCGATGGGGGCGGTGAATCCGATACCACGCAAACGCGATTCCGAACCCACGCTGATCCGAATCCGATCCCCCGAAGCGCCGGTCCCGTCGGCGCTTGTCGTGCTGGACGGGCGGCCTGTGGATAAGTAGGGTGGCGTCAATGAAACGACGAAGCTGCGCCGACCCGGCTTATCCCGGCGACAGGCGGCCGAGCGCGTCCCGACCGGGCAGGATGATGGCCGGCGGGTGGACGGAAAAGGGACGGGGATGGCTCCAGCCGCCTTCTTGGACGCGCAGGCCGACACGCGGCCGGTGCAGGATTTCTTCGTCTGCGACTTCTTCGCGGCGGTCCCCAAGCACGACCTGGCCTCGATGGAGCATCCGATCTTCTCGCTCTCGACCCGGCCTGACCGGCGCGTGGTCAGCTATGACCACAACGGCGCCACCCTGACGGTGATCCCCAGCGTCAAGGGCCGCGCCACGATCTTCGATGCCGACATCCTGATCTTCTGCATCAGCCAGCTGATGGCCGCGCTGAATGTCGGCCGGGCGGTCTCACGCAGGCTGACGCTGACCGCGCGCGACCTGCTGCAGGCCACCAACCGCGAAACCTCGGGCGATGGCTACAAGCGGCTGCGCGACGCCTTCGAGCGCCTGGCCGGCACCCGCATCACCACCAACATCGTGACCGGCGATCACGAGATCACCCACGGCTTCGGCCTGATCGAAAGCTGGGAGATCGTCCGCAGGACGCGCGCCGGCCGCATGGTCGCCGTCACCATCACCCTGTCGGAATGGCTGTTCAACGCGGTCCTGTCGCGATCGGTGCTGACGCTGAGCCGCGACTATTTTCGCATGCGAAAACCGCTCGAGCGGCGGATCTACGAACTGGCCCGCAAGCATTGCGGCCGCCAGGCCGAATGGAGCGTGTCGGTCGCGGTCCTGGCCAAGAAGACCGGCTCGACCAGCCCGCTGCGCGTCTTCCGCGCCATGCTGCGCGAGATGATCCGAGAGAACCGGCTGCCCGACTACCTGCTGTCTGAGGAGAGCGGCGACATCCTGCGCGTCACCCCGCGCGCCGCCGTCCTGGAACCCGGCGAGGGCCCGCATCTGCGCCCCGAAACCCTGGACCAGGCCCGCGCCCTGGTCCCCGGCGCCGATGTCCACGCGCTGCAGGCCGAATGGCGCAACTGGTGGGCAGCCACCGGACGCCCCCGGCTGCGCAGCCCGGACCGGGCCTTTCTGGGATGGGTCGGAACCCGGCCCCGGTAGCAGTGGCGCGAGAGCGAAAGCTGCGCTAGACCATCTGCATCTCAGCAAAAGGCATCCTCATGTCGCGTCCTCGTGTTCTTGTTCTTGCCGAAAGCTGCAACCCGGAATGGCCGTCCCTGCCTGTCGTGGGCTATAAGTACGCGCGGGCGTTAGGCGAGGTTGTGGACATGACCCTGGTCACCCATGTCCGCAACCGCCCGAACATAGACAAGGCGGGCGACATGACCGGGCCTGTTCATTATGTCGATAATGAATGGCTGGCACGGCCCATGTATCGCCTGGCCCGCAGATTGCGCGGAGGCAACGAGGTCGCTGGTCCACGAACCAGATGATGGCCTATGCTCCCTATCTGGCCTTCGAACGCCAAGCTTGGTCAAGATTCCGCAAAGCCCTGAAGGCTGACGGGTTCGATTTGATTCACCGCATCACACCGATGTCGCCCACCTTGCCGTCCTGGATTGCCGGGCGCGGCCGAGTCCCCTTCGTGGTGGGCCCCTGAATGGAAATCTGGACTGGCCCAGGCAATTTTCCCGGGAACAGAAGCGAGAGCGCGAGGGGCTGAGGAAACTGCGTGACCTCTACAAGATGCTGCCCTATGCGCGTCGCACCTATCACAAGGCAGCGGCGGTCTTGGCGGCTTTCGATCATACCGCAAAGGACCTGTCCTTCGCCGATCCGGCCCGGATCGTTCCCATGCCGGAAATTGGCTACGATCCCGAAATCTTTCATGCCCAGGGACGTTTTCCGGCCTTCTCGACGCCGGGGCCGCACAGGTTTCTCTATGTCGGCCGTCTGGTTCCTTACAAGCTTCCCGAAGTCGCGATCCGCGCCTTTGTCGGATCGAACATCCTGAACCCGCATTGCCTGCACATCGTCGGCGATGGTCCCGAAATGGAACGCCTGCGGGCGATCGTCCAGCAGGCGGGGGCCCAGCAACGCATCATCTTCGAAGGCCGCAAGAGCCAGGCCGAGGTAGCCGATGCCATGCGCAAAAGCGACGCCTTCGTCTTCCCCTCGATCCGCGAGCAGGGGTGGTGATCGAGGCCATGGCATCGGGTCTGCCCTGCATTGTGAGCGATTACGGCGCCCCGGGCCACTTGGCCGCACAAGGCCGAGGAATCCGCATTCCGATGTCCGATCGCGACGGTCTGATCACGGCCTACCGCGACCGGATGGAGGCCTGTGTCCTGGGTCGCGAGGACATTTCCGGAAGATAGTGTCCCAGGGGATGGTGTAAGAGCGCCGACCCTCGGAGTGGTCAGGGCTTGATCAGGTCGCCACGGCGGGCAGCCTGACATTGGGATTGTCGGTCACGCGGGCGAGCGTTTCAAGCGACATGTATCGCCGTGCGACCGCCCATTCGTCGTTGGTCTCCAGCATCAGCGCGCCGACAAGGCGAATGATGGCTTCGTCGTTCGGGAAGATGCCGATGACATCGGCGCGGCGCTTCACCTCGCGGTTCACCCTTTCGAGCGGGTTGGTCGAGGCGATCTGGGTCCAGTGCTCGCGGGGGAACGACATGCAGGCCAGGACGTCGTCGCGCGAGTTGTCCATCAGGGCGCCGAGCTTGGGCTGCTTCTCGCGCAGGGCGTCGGCCACGATCTGCCATTGGGCTTCGGCCTCGGCCTTGGTCTCCTGTGCGAAGATCGTCTTCAGCATCGCCGCCACGGCGGTGCGGCTCCTGGCCGGGGCGTGAGCCAGGGCGTTGCGCATCCAGTGAATGCGGCATCTCTGATGGGTGGCGTTGAAGACGCGGCGCGCGGCCGCCCGCAGGCCTTTGTGGTCGTCGGCGATGACCAGCTTCACGCCGCGCAGGCCCCGATCGGCCAGGGACCGCAGGAACTCGGTCCAGAACGTCTCGGCCTCGGAGGGGCCGGTGGCGACGCCCAGCACCTCGCGCTTGCCGTCGTCGTTCACGGCGACGGCGATCATCACCGCTCGGCTGACGATCCGCCCGCCCTCGCGCACCTTCACAGAGGTCGCGTCGAGCCAGAGGCAGGGCCACGCGCCCTCGAGCGGCCGGGTCAGGAAGGCGTTCACCCGCTCGTCGATCTCGGTGCACAGCCGGCTGACCTGGCTCTTGGACATGCCGCCTGCGCCCATCGCCTTGACGAGGTCATCAACCGACCGTGTCGAGACGCCATGGACGCAGGCCTCCCGGATCACCGCCACGAGGGCCTTCTCCGCCGTGCGACGCGGCCCAAGGAAGCTCGGGAAATAGCTGCCCTTCCGGAGCTTCGAAATGCGCAGCTCGACAGTCTCGGCACGGGTCTCCCAGTCGCGCTCGCGGTATCCGTTGCGCTGGACCTCCCGCATCGCAGTGCGCGCGCCCTTGGCCGCGCCGGTCCGGGCTTCCACCTCATTCTTCGCTGAAATCGATCCACTGGATCGATTTCCCTCCGCTCGAATTCCATGATCCGTTCCGCCGCGAAGGCCAGCATCTCCCGCACGAGATCACCATCAGCCTTCTTCTCAACCAGCTCGATCAGCGCCATTCTCTCTTCGGTCATCGTCATCTCCGTTGTCGGTTCCAGGTCTCGCAACCCGAGCCTTCTCCGAAGATCGGCGGTGACCGCCAGCGTCACCCACGGCCGCGCGGCTCGCGCTACGCCGGAGGCTCCGCGCGCGGCCTCCTACACCACCACCCGGGACACTGTCCTACCCCAAGATCACGCAGTCTGCCGTCCAGGGTCTCATGCATTGTGTTCTTGGTCGCCGCCCGCCGCTTAGCCTCACCCATGCCTTTGCTCCTTTGCTTTATCCAAGATCACCAAACAACCAGGAAGATCGTCACCACGCATTCAAGCAACCTCTACGCAGAGGGCTCTGGTGACGGACGCTAAGGGCAAGCGCATATCCATCAGTTCACCTGACGGTTCAATTCGCACTTCGCGTGCCTCAAGCTTCGGCACTTGTTCCAGGACCAAAGTCCTGCCGTGCGGCATCCTGCTCACACCGCGGGAAGGGGGATCAGCGTTCTGCCGCCAGGCTGTCCAGATCGCCGTAGAAGCCGGATCCATGAAGGACGCATCAAGACCGTTGGCGACCTTTCTGGGCTGACCCGTGAAGGTGATGCCCCGCACGGCCTCTGTCTCGTCTGCAGCCGGGCCCGGAGCCTCTGGCCAGTTGGCAGGCTCATCCATCCCGGCCTCGTGCCGGATCCGTTCATCAGCGTTGTAGAGCGCCACGATCTCGCGGCGGGCGAGCGAAGGCTGCACGGCCCGTGCGGCAGCGGCCGCCATGGGCAGCCTGTCCAGCCGGTCACGCAGTTCCTCGGGGCTGCAGCCATTAGCGCGGATGAAGTAATTCGAACTGTTTGAGTAGCCCCGGGGCGTCACTCCGGCAGCAAGGGCGGCCGCATCGGGGCAGGGGAGGATGACGCCCGCGCGGTTCCCCACCCGGCGGATGACCAGGTCGGCCTGCGCCAGGTCGGCCACGAACTCGAAATCGGGATGGGCATCCGGGGTGCGGGTCATGACGCGTGCCTCAGGCCGCCGCTCCCAGATCTGGAAGACGCAGTTGACCCGGTGCAATCCGTCTTCGGTTTGGAAGGGCTCATTGGGCAGGTCGACCTGGCGGCGCAGGTGAAACCGCGGATCGATGCCACGCTGCATGGAGGCCTTGGCGAAGGAGGCGGGCAGGATGAAGGCGATGACATCGGCAAACAAAGCCGCGCGTTGGATGAAGCGTGTCGCCAGATGGCCGCCGCGCCCGAAGGGCGGATTGCCCAGCACGATGATGCGGCCATCATGGCGAGGCGCGGGCAGGGTGAAAAAGTCCCGTTCTTCGATGCCAGGCGCATCAGGGACAAGATCGACCGCGATCAGCCGATCCTGAGGCAAAAGACGCGAGAACGCCCCGGCACCGGCAGCGGGCTCGATGAAAAGATCATCTGTCCGAAAGCGGACCTCACGCCACGCCATGCCGATGCACTGACGCGCCGTCGCGTCCGTCGTATAGAACTTGTCCACGGCCAAAGCCGCTGACGCACCTGCGTTGTTCACCTTGAAATCGCGCATCTTCATCGAGCTTTTTTCCAGTTGCGCGGTCTTCGCGCTGTTGGGACTGACGATAAATTCCGGCTGTGAAAACCGCTAGCGACACAGCTCGCTCGACGCTGCCAAACCTGTGGATAACGAGACAAAAGGGGAACATCAGGAGCCAGCCGCATCCATGCTCCATGAGCGATGGGGTGGAGGCCTCTCCTGGGCGGCATCGATGTGCCTTGGCGGCGGGTGTTGGAGCGCCGCTACGGAAGGGAGCGACCATGGAAGAGGTTCGTATCATCGGCCTGGATGTGGCCGAGAGCGTGCTTCAGGCGCATGGCGCTGCAGCTGGCGGGGCAGCGGTCTTCCGCCGCAGGCTGTCACGGGCGCGGCTGTTGAACTTCATGACCATACAGGCGCCTTGCATCGTGGCGATGGAAGCTTGCGCCAGTGCACATCAATGGGGCCGGGCTATCGGTGACCTCGCCCACGACGTGCGGCTGATCCCGCCAGCCGATGTGAAGCCTTCGTGACGCGGCAGCAGAACGATATAGCCGAGGCCGAGGCGATTGCGGAAGCGAGTCGCGGCCGACGATGCGGTTTGTGGCGGTAAAGACCGAGGCCCAGCAGGCATCCGCGATCGCCTACCGGACCCAGAATGGTCTGGTTGGTCAACCCACGCAGACGATCAATGCCTTGCGCGGCCATCTTGCCGAGCGCGGTCTCGTGGCGCCGCCGGAGCCGCGCATGTCGGGCGCCTTGAGGCGCTCACGGGGCAGCTCATCGCACTGCGATGCCTCAGGAGAGGGTGGCATGCCGGACGCCTGAATGCCGCCGAAGGGAGGCCCTGCCTGTTACGCTGTTACGCCCTGTTTCAGGGTCTGTAACAGATAAGATATTGAAAATACACGATGTTACAGTGTTACGCCAAAAAAACGGCCCGAGTGTCTTCCTGTGCGGGCGTGCGTGCGTGGGCGCGTGGGTGCGCGCACGTACTAGGTCATGTTGACAAATGGCGGAGCCAGAGCTTGATGCATGCGATGTCGATGAAGCCGCGGAAGCTTTCTGCGGTTTTGTCGTAGCGGGTTGCCAGCCGACGGCTGTTTTTCAGCTTGTTGAAGCAGCGCTCGACCATGTTGCGCAGGGTGTAGATGGTCATGTCGACAGCCTTGCGCACCCTTCGGTTCTTTCGCATCGGTATCATGGGGAGGGCGTTGCGGCTCTCGATGTCTTCCCGAATTTTATCAGAGTCATAGCCCCTGTCTGCGACCAGGACGGCTGGCTGCGGCAGGTTGTCGGCCATCACCAGATCATAGCCGGTGTAGTCGGAATCCTGCCCCGGCGTGATCTCGGTCCTCATCGGGAGGCCAGCGCCGTTGACGCGGAGATGGATCTTGGTCGAGAAGCCACCTCTCGAACGGCCAAGAGCCTCTTTCGGAGTCCCCTTTTGCGCCCGCCGCATGATGATGGGCGCGGATCACGGTGCTGTCGATCATCTGCAGCTTGTCCGGCGCGATCCCAGCGTGGTTCAGCGCGTCCAGGATATCCTCCCACAGCCCGGCAAGGGTCCAACGGCGGAACTGCCGGTAGACCGAGGACCACTTGCCGAACTCTTCGGGCAGGTCGCGCCACGGCGCACCAGTCCTTGCGATCCAGAAAATGCCATCCAGAACAAGACGATGGTCCGCAGGCTTGCGCCCGTTCGGATGCCGGACGGCTCGGATGAAGCCCTCAAAGAATCCCCATTCGTCGTCGGACATCAGGTTGCGTGCCAAGCTCATCTCCTACGTAGAGAGCAGCTTGAATCACAGCGCGAACGCCGGTGGAACCCCTTTTGTCAACATCACCTAGTATATATATATTCAGAACATGTAACAATGAAACACTCGCCCTATTCTTCAACGAAATCAATATCTTGATCTGTTACAGTTTCCGTTACAGCCTGTAACCTCTGTAACACTATGATTTCAAAAGAAACGCCTGTTACAGCGGCGCAGGAAATCGCCCTCTGGGGCTGTGGGACAGGCTCCCTGGCCGGTTTTACAGTGGTGACTAGAGGATTTTTTGTGCCTCCCGGGTGTCGTCCAGTTCCCCCATGCCTGCCCGATGGCATAGGCCGGCAGCGCAAGCTTGGCCCGGTTCGGTCAGGGCCCTTGTCCCTGGAATGTCCCGGCCATCAGGGGCCAGGTGGTCTCCCTCGGCGCCCTGGCTGAGACGAAAGGGACGGGCGCAGCTTACGGCATCTTCGTCATGGTCGCTGCGGGCATGATCTCACCCTCGTGGCCGGGTTCCGCGTTCATCAATCAGCCCCCGCAGCAGGCGCTCGGCTTCGTAGCCTGGTTCGACGTCGTCCGGATAGCCGAGTGAGACATTGATCACCGGCACGCGGTGGACGGTGGCATCCAGAAGCCGATGCGTGTGGCCAAAAAACCAGCCATCGGGGCGATGCCTGCCGATCCAGGTGTCGAGATCGGAGGCAAAGGCGGGCGACAAGCCATTGACTTGCCCGGCCACGGCGGGGCTTGGGGCGTGGTGGGTGACGACAATGCGCTGTCCCCTCCAAGGCTCAGCCATCGCCTGCGTGAGCCAATCCAGATGGTCTTGGTGCACGGCCAGAGTGTCTTCGGGGCGGATCGGGCCTTTGGCGACGTCAGCGCTTTTGCGGATGCGGATGTAGTCGGGCATGACCATCCGGGCGCGGTGCATGGCCTCCGGGCGATCCCCGGTGAGGGCAAAATCGGTCCACAGCGTGCAGCAGAGCAGCCGGACCGCTCCGATGTCGATGACCTGCTTCTGTGCCAGATGGGCCCCGGCCGTCCGGGCAATCTCAGCCAGCCGGTGGTCGCCACCGTGCAAATACAGGTTCCACAGATCGTGATTGCCGGGCACGATCCAGACACGGTCCAGGTCGATCAGCCGGCCGAGGCGCGCCAGGCAGCGCGGCCATTGATAGCCAGGATTATTGCTCAGATCGCCAGCGACGATCAGCGCGTCGAGGTGGGACAGCACCGGGGCGATAGGGGCGAGCGGATCGCGCCCGTCGCGCATCCAGGCGTCGAGGTGCAGGTCAGCGACGACGAGGATCATGGGTGGTGTTCCTTCACGGTCTTGGGGCATGGGGCAGGCCGCCTCGGCGGCGGCGGCTGGCACAGGACACGGCGGTCAGGGCGGTCTTTGGCTGGGGTGCCGGTCATTGCCGGAGCGCGGGCAGGGCAGGCTCTGGCCCGCCCCGCCGCCGCGCTATCGGCTCAGTGTCTCGCCGCTCGCTCGGCCGCGATGGTGTCGCGGTGGGCGCGCAATCGGTCCCTGTGGGACGCGAGCAGACGATCGAGCAAGGCGCGATTGCTGACAGGCAGACATCTCAGGCGCGCGGCGTCGGCCGCCAGCCGGGCCCTGTCGCCGCACGCCGGCTGTCTGCATTCTGGCGCCTCGGGACCGGCTGCAGGCTGGCCGATCCCCCGGCCCAGCCGATACCAGCGGCTGGAGGTCCGCGCCCACTGGCCGTCGGGGTCGAGAGCGATGAGGCGCGCGGTGGTGATCCATCGCGCCCCCAGGATCGGGTGGCCGTTGACATGGCCCCACAGCAGCGGCTCGGCCGCGAGGGTCAGGATCGGGTGCCAGGGGCTCAGCGTCGGGGCGGTGGCCAGGTCTTCGGGCGTCGGGCCGGACCGGGCTTCGTCAGTGGCGGCGAGGATCTGCTCAAGCCAGGGAACGGCATCGGTAATCATGAAGATCTCCAGAAGCGGGGGTCGTGAGAAAGGAAGGCTTGCCGGGATGCACTGCGGAGGCCGCGGTGTCCGGCCTCATGGGGTTTCTGGCGTCCTCATGCGGTTGCGCTGTCATCGTCGGGCGCCAGAGGGTCATCGGCGCGACCCGGTTCGCTCCCGCCCGCGGGAAGCCCGTGGCGCACGTGCTCGAGCCAGGGGCGGATGGCCTCGGCCTCCATCTCGCGCGCCGCGAGGAGCGCGTGCGCCATGCCCTCCAGGATGTCCCTGTTGTCGGCAAGGATGGCGCGGGCCCGTGCCTCGGCGGCCTCCAGATCGTGGCGGACCTGACGGCGCAGGGCCGGATCGAGCAGCAAAGCCTTTTCCGCGTCCTCGAGCCAGACCGGTCCGTAAGCCCCCAGGCCATGGCGGGTGTGGATGCTCGCGGCCAGTGCGGTAGCCTGGGCCAGGTCGGACGTTCTGCCGCCGCCCGCGCCCGTCGAGACGGTGCCCAGCACCACGGCCTCGGCAGCGCGCCCGGCGAGAAGCTGAGCCATCTCATCGCGCAGGCGCGACAGGGAGACCGATCCTGGGATAGGGTCGACAAAGGTCATGCCACCGCCCCGTCGCCCCAGCCGGATGCGATGCACCGGCCCGAGGCGCAGCGCCGCGCAGACGAGCGCATGCCCGCACTCGTGCAGGGACACGCCCCAGGCATCGTGGTCATCACATGCCGGGGCGAGGACAGCGCGCAGATCGGCGGGCAGAAGATCCCGCCCGTGCACCCGGGCGTCCGTGCGCGCCTGGCGGATGGCGGCGTCGACTTCCGCTGCGCTGAGACCCACGGCTGAGCGGGCCAGCTCCAGCAGGTCCGCCTCAGCCCAATCCGGCAGATGGTGACGCAGGATGCCGTGCAGCGCGGCGCTGTCGGGCTGCGGCATTGCCACCGTCCGGTCGATCCGACCGGGGCGGAGGACCGCCGGATCGATCGCATCGGGGTCATTGCAGGTGGCGATGACAATGACCCCCTCGTGCTGCGCGATGCTGTCGAGTTCGGTGAGGCAGGCGTTGACGACCTGGCGGCGGTAGGACGCGTTCTGACTGCCGCGATCTTCGCGTGAGCCCACAGAGTCGACCTCGTCGATGACGAGAAGGGCGGGTGCCTTGGCGCGGGCCTCGGCAAAGCTTTTGCGCATCTCGCGCAGCATGTCGCCGAGATGCCCCGCCGCCTGCCATTGGCCGAAGGTCGCCGCGATGACCGGCATGCCGGCGGTGTGGGCAATGGCCCGCGCCAGCCACGTTTTTCCACTGCCTGGCGGACCGTAGAGAAGGAGCGAGCGCGACAACTCGTTCCAGCGGATCTGCCCCGCCCGCCATGCCTGCAGGTCCGCCGCCATCTGGCGGGCCGCGACCAGGGCCGGGGCGTCTCCCGTGAAGTCGTCCAGGTTGGGCGTGCCGGTCGCAAGGGGTGCAGCGGGAGGGCGTGCCGGGGAGGGAGCCGGTGCCGCCGGTTCTGCGGCCCTCGCCAGGCGCGCGACGACTCCCTCATCTGCAGCGCCGCCACCACGTCGCGGCGGTATTCGCGCTGAGCATAATCACTCATCCGGCCGTCCGACAGCGCGGGCCGGATCACCACCAGATCCGGCTCCCCGGTCGCGATTTGGGAATTCGAGGCGATCGTGCAGGATAGCGGCAGGACGAACTCGAGCAGACTGCGGGTGTCCTCCAGATCCTCGCCGGGAATGCCATCGAGGAGGGTCAGCGCACCTGGCGACAGCAGCCGATCGATGGCGTCCGCGCCGCCCAGGGTTGCTGCCAGGCGGACGAGCAGCAGGAGGTGATGACGGGGAACCGACACGGGCACCGGCGGCAGCGGAACCGATCTGTCGCTCCCGGAGGCGCCGGACGTGGTGCCGGCCTTCGTTCCCGTTCGCCGGGACCGGGCAGGCGCCGTTTCTGCCGGCGCGCGCTCCTCGCCCCCGGCGGCGGCCCGGGAGCCATGGGTGGCGGAGTCCGCGCCATGACGGCCGGACTCCGCGGCCAGGAAGCGGATCACAGCGGTCTGCGCGAGTTCCCACCAAGCAGGATAGAAAGGGCTGGAAGAGCGGGGCGGAACAGGGGGCATCGGGTGTCTCCGGAACGAGGGAAGGCGGCGCCCCGGAGGGGTTCCGGGAGGCGGCATGGACGCGGGTGCGCGCGGCTCGGGTGGCAGAGGGACGGGTGAAGCAGGATGGGTCCGGTCCGGGAGCCATCCCGCCATTCCCCGTGACGCTCCCGTTCCGGTCGGAGGAGCCTATTCCGGGTCGGAGGGTAAGGAGTCGTCCGCCGCGGAAGGGGGCAAGCTGCTGGCCAGGGCAGGGTCGTCCGCCGCGGGGCGGGCAGGCGCCTGGCTCTGCTCAAGGCGCCGCCGCAGGCGCTCGAGACGGCGTTTCTCGCGGCGCCGGACCCGCCGCTTGAGGCGGACCTCGATCCTGTCCAGAAGCGCCATGATCAAGCCTTCGATGCTTGCGTCATAGAGCTCGGAGACCACCTTCACCTCATTCGCGAATTCCACGCGGTCGAGCACAGCCTCCGGATGTTGCTGCCGGAGGGTGGTGTGCAGGCGCTTCTCGAGGATCATGGCCTCCTGGCCGGTCGGCACCGCGATGGTGCGGATCAGCCGTGCGTTCTGATCTTTCTCGGTGATCAGTTGATAACGCAGGCGCGAGACGGGATCGCGCGAGAAACCGGCCTTGATCGCGTCCCGACCGGATCTCAGGCCGAAGCGCATCATGTAAAGGAAACTCTGGTCCCCGGTCCAGCCTTCGCTGCAGCCGCCGCAGGTAAACCGCCCGGTCGTCATATTCGCCAAGGCGACCGGCTGGACATGGCCGCAGTCGTGCCGATAGAGGCGATGGCTTGCGCGGCTTTCGGGATCCTCGCCGATCAGATCCCAACCGCGCTCCCGCGCCTCAGCCTGCATCCGCGTCTCGAGGCATACGCTGCAGCGGATGGCGGTCGCGCCGCGCCGGACCCGTTCCAGGAGTTCCTGCTGGCGATCCGTCACGTGGCCGCAGGGAAGCTGGACCCGGAGATAATTTGGGCGATCGCCGCGTCCCAGAAACGTGACTCCGGCGTCTTGGCAGAGCGCCCGCCAGCGGGCCTCGAGGCAGTGCGGGCAGGTCGGCTGGGCCGTGCGCAGCGTGAAGATCTTGCAGATCATGCTCCCGCCGCAGCGCTCGCAGCGCAGGTGCAGGTGGTAGCGGTCAGGGCCACGGGCGACGATCTCAGAAGCCTTTGTCCTCGGCGTAGCCGTGCCAGTGATCGGGGATGGGGAGGGTGATGGAGCCGCGGGTCCGATCATCGACCGAAAACGCTGCATCGAAAAAGTCGGGGATCTGGTCCGTCATGGGACGACTCTCTTGAATAAGAATGGGAACAGGCGGCCGCCGGCGGCCCGCGCAGACGCAGGGCGATGTCCCTCGGGGTGAGAGAGGCCGGCAGGCTGCAGGAGGGCTGGCCCGGTCAGAGCCGGGTCAGTCCGTCGAAGCTGTCAGAAAGCGAGGATCAGGAAGGCGCAGCGTCAGGCTGCCTGGGCAGGGACATCCGGAGCTGCTGCCATCTCGGTCCCGGTGCGGGCGCTGCGATAACGCGGGATCTGCGCCATCATGAGCAGGCGTTTGCGGGCGGCGAGCAGCATCTTGCGGACCCGGACCTCCGCGGCATCCTCACCAGGAACCACCAGATCCAGAGCCAGGCTTTCCTCGGCCTGGCAGCGGAACGCCGGGGTCGTGCCAGTGCGCACGAGTTCCTGAACGATGAGCGACATCCGATAGAGCGGCACATCGGTGCCGGTAACGCCCGTCACGGCGGTGATCGTCTCAAGGACACGGTCAAGCGCGGCTCGTGCCTCTGTGGCATCGCTGGACACGCGATCGTGGCCGGGATCGGACGGCTCGCTCTGGAACAGAGCCTCTTCGCAGCGGATGTGATGAAGAAGCACGTTGAGCAGCCCGACAAACCGAGTTGCGAAAGGATAGCTTGGCTCTTCAATGTAGAAGGGGCGCGGTGTATGGAACAAGGTAGCCATGTCAGTCTCCAGTCAGAGTGGCAGGGTTAGGAGCTTTAGGGTGGTGCAACACCTTGAGGCTCCGCTTGCTGTTGCTAGCACTAGAAAGTATTCTTCATCTTGAGCTAGAGGTCAACAGGAAAATACTAACAATGCTAGAAGATCGCGAGAAGCGCTCTGCACCTCTTGGCCTCAGAGTCTTACCTTCCATGAAGGAAGCTCTCGAAAAGGCGGCGCAAGATGACCGAAGATCAGTGGCAGCAATGGCAGAATTAATCCTTACGGATTGGCTGAAAGAACGAGGCTATCTCCAGAGGGAATAGTTGCCGTCGATCACGCGAGTAAAAGTCCTTGATCTCTATCAGCCTGGCGGAAGGGTTATTTCCAGCAAACGATCATAATCGTTGACTTGCCCCTGACCTTGCTTTTTGGCGCTCCGTAGTAGGATTGGCATTTCTGAGCAGGCCAGCAGACCGGTTATCCTGTCTCTTAGCATATTTCCTTTCGGGGCAGTGCCACTGCAAAGACCTTCCTCTCGGTTGCTTAGACAAGCTTTTTCTGCCGATTCTTGGGCGAATTCATCGAGAAAAGATCAAGCGGCTGACCCGACTGGACCGGCCAGTGTGAACCGCAAAGACGTGCGAAAACACGATGATTGCCGACCAAGCCTGCGATACCGAGCGGGATAATATGGAAAAGCGGGGCGGACCGGAAGGCTATCTCGCGTCTGAGCAGGGATCTTGCGTGGATGAAGCCGTTCAGGGGCTTTGCGAAAACTCGGCGTGAACCTGCCATCCATCTGACCGGCAGATGCTCCGGATGCCACTACCGGTAGAACCACCCGGATGACCTTGCCCTCTTCGCCCGACCAGCCAGACCCGGGCCGATGGTGTCTGGTCGGGGACTACCCTGTTGCCGATCGTTTCCCTGATGCAGCCTGCCCGATCCTGAACAATCCAAGATCGCCATGGAAACCTGTGGACAAGCCGTTGTCAAAAAAACGGACTGCCTCGATTCTATCCCCGAAGACCTGCACATCATCCGGAACGCGATCCCATGACCCATGCCGATGCCGCTTTCAAAAGGCTGTCCAAAAAGCAGAAGGATGAGCTCGCCCGGCAATCCCTGGCCAAGACCTATGCGAAGAAGGAGCAGAACCAGCGGGCTCGCGTGGCCAGGAAGATCAAGGGCGAGGTGCGCATCGAACGCTGGGTTCCGCGCGATCAGGTGGAGGAGGTCCGCCAGCTGCTGTCGCTCCATGCCGATGCCCGCAAGCACGGAGATGTTTTGTGGATCCGCGTCGCGCCTTCGCCGGACGGGCAGCACAGTGGCCTTGTCATCGATGATACAAGCCCGCTGATCCGGCAGTATCCCATGAGCATGACAGAGCCGGATGAGAGGCTGGGGACGCATTCTGGGACAGCCAGCCTCCGAGACCTGTTCCACATGCCCAGCTACAAGTCCGAGTTGAAACATCTGATTGCCGAGATCGTCGCGGCCGAGGGGCCGCTGCCCCTCGACGTTCTGGAACTCAAAATGGCAAGACGGCACGGCTACAGCTCAAGGGGCACCAGGATCGTGGATCGGATCGGAGCATGCCTCGACGGGGTCGAGCTGCATGCCGAGCCTCAGATCAACGACCCGGCGCGAACTTTCGTCTGGTCCAGAGGAACATTCGGCCCGCGCGCGCCTTGGCGTGGCAGGCGTGACCGCGACTTGGCCGACATCTCGCGCCATGAATGGGCCGATCTCCTCGACCGCCACGCCGTCGAGTTAGAAGATGCAGACGATCCGGTAAGGGCGGCTGCCGCGCTCGCCGGAGTGAAATCCCTTGTGGAGCCGACCCGCAGGCTTCTCACGGCATACCGGGAGTGGTGGCAGGCCAATCCCTGTTAGCGTCCGAGGAGCTGGTGTAATTTCGACACCGCTGACGGTGTGATCCCGGGTGGCCATCGAGGTGTAGGATTGAGGTGGAGTTTCGACGCTTCAACCCCAAGCCATACGGAGACCCCGATGACCAAGAGCAACATGGACTTGTCCGAGCTGCTGGCCAAGCACGATCAAGGTGACTTCCTACGCACGATCGCCGAGGCCGTCCTGCAGCTCATCATGGAGGCCGACGTCGAGGGCCTGATCGGTGCCGGGCGTCATGAGCGCAGCGGCGATCGCACGACCTGGCGCAACGGCTACCGTGAGCGCGCTCGATACCCGTCTCGGAACATTGAACCTGCGGGTGCCGAAGCTACGGCAAGGCAGCTATTTCCCGGGCTTCCTCGAGGCCCGGAAGACTTCAGAGCAAGCCTTGGTCGCCGTCATCCAGGAAGCGTGGATCGGCGGCGTCTCGACCCGGCGCGTCGACGATCTGGTGCAGGCGATGGGGCTGAGTGGCATTTCGAAGAGCACGGTGTCCAAGCTCTGCAAGGACATAGACGAGCGCGTCGGCGAGTTCCTGAACCGTCCGCTGACCGGGGAGTGGCCCTATGTCTGGCTCGACGCCACCTATCTCAAAGTCCGCCAAGGCGGGCGCATCGTGCCGGTCGCGGCCATAATCGCCGTCGCCGCAAACACGGAGGGGCGGCGAGAGATCATCGGCCTGGGCATCGGTCCCTCTGAAGCCGAGACTTTCTGGACCGAGTTCCTGCGCTCCCTGAAGGCTCGGGGTCTCGGGGGTGTCCGGCTGGTGATTAGTGACGCACATACCGGCCTCAGGACGGCCATATCGCGGGTGCTCGAAGCCACTTGGCAGCGCTGTCGTGTCCACTGGATGCGCAACGCCCTGGCACATGTCTCGCGCGGCCAGCACACCGTCGTTGCCGCTGCGATCCGGCAGGCTTTCGATCAGCCCGATCGCTCCCATGCCGGCGAGACCTGGCGCAGGGTGGCAGAACAACTCCGCCCGCGGTGGCCCAAGCTGGCCGATCTCATGGACGCCAGCGAGCACGACGTCCTGGCCTACATGTCATTCCCTCGCCAGCACCGCACGAAGCTGCACTCGACCAACCCAATAGAAAGGCTGAACAAAGAGGTGAAGCGCCGCGCCGATGTCGTGGGCATCTTTCCCAACGAAGCCTCAATCATGCGCCTGATCGGCGCTGTTCTCTTCGAACAGAATGACGAGTGGCAGACAGCCAGCCGCTACATGATGGTCGAGGCCTTCGCCCAGATCGACAAGGAGGAGATCGACCCCATCCTCAGCATCACAACCCAAGCCGCCTGATCATGCCCTCAGGCCATCCGGGAAATTACACCAGCTTGACGGACGTGACCCGGCGCCGCGCCCGCCAAGAGGCTGGCGGTGTCGGGCGCGTGGGAGGGGCCAGTGGGCAACCTGGGGTCGAGATCCTGCTCATTGGCGGGCCTTGGGGCGGTTGTCGATGCCGGTCTTGCGCAGCGACGGGCCATCGAGGGAGATCCGATAGGCATTGTGAACCAGCCTGTCGAGGATGGCGTCGGCGAAGGTGGGCTCACCGATGACATCGTGCCAAGTCTCCACGGGGAGCTGACTGGTGACGATGGTCGATCGGCGGCCGTAGCGCTCCTCCACGATCTCCATCAGGTCGCGGCGCTGCGTGGCGGTCAGGCGGTCGGGGCCCCAATCGTCGAGGATCAGAAGGTCCACACGGGCGATCTTGCGGAACAGCCGGTCGAAGCGCCCGTCGCCGCGCGCCAGCTCGAGGTCGGAGAAGAGCCGCGGCAGCCGGTGGTAAAGAACGGTGCGGTCCGCGCGGCTGGCCCCGTGGCCGAGTGCGCAGGCCAGCCACGACTTGCCGACCCCGCAGGGCCCGGTGATCAGGACCGAGCGGTGCCGGTCGATCCAGTCTGGGCTGGTGAGGCTTTGGAACAAGGCGCGATCAAGGCCGCGGGAGGTCCGGTAGTCCACATCCTCCATGCAGGCGCCGCCATGGCGCAGGTTGGCGGCACGCAGGCGCGACTGGAACCGGCGGGTGCCGCGCCGGGCCTGTTCGCGGTCCAGCATCAGCCCGATCCAGGCCAAGGGGTCGAGGCTGCGGCCGCGATCTTCGCTGATCAGCTCGGCAAAAGCTTCGGCCATGCCGTCGAGCTTCAACGCGTTCAGCGCTTGGTGGGTGGGGTGGGTCAGCAAGGGTTTGTCTCCTTTGGTCAGTGGAAGAACTTGGCGCCACGGATGTTGGCGTGGGTGATGGGCGGGGCTTCGGGTGGCCGGTCCGGGGGACGGCCATCGAGGCGGTTCAGCAGGATCGACTTCACCGACGTCATGGTGCGGGTGTTGATGGCGAGCGCGCGGTCACAGGCGGCCTCGACCCGCTCGGACCCATAGCTGCGGGCCAGATGCAGGATGCCGAGGCAGGAGCGAAAGCCCTGTTCGGGGTGCGGCCTGTCGCGGAGGATGACGTCGATCAGGATCCCGGTGGCAGGACCGATGCGGGCAGCCCGGTCGCGCAGCTGCTCGGGCGTGGTCTCGGCATAACGGCGATGGCTGGCAGGACGATGGTCGTTCAGCGTCGTTGCGCCGGTGTCGCCGGGGGCAGCGCGCCTGTGGCAGGCCACACGCTTGCCGGCGCGGAAGATCTCGACGGTGCCCGCCGTCAGCCGTGCCCAGAGCTGCTGGCGGATCAGGTCGTGTGGCACCGAGTAATGGTGGCCTTCCAGCCGGACATGATAGTCGGCACCAACCGTGGCGCGGCGCCAGTCGGCATGGACGAAAGGCTCCGGAGGCAGCGGCTGCATGGCCGGGCGATCGAGCGTCTCGAAAAGGTCCTGACGCGCGGCGCCCAGATGACGGCTGACACGGACGTTCAGGCGAGCAAGCTCTTCGCGGATGGCGGTGTTGAGTTCGTCGAGGCTGAAGAACTGCCGGTTGCGCAGTCGCGCGATGATCCAGCGCTGAGCAAGAAGAACCGCCCCTTCGACCTTGGCCTTGTCGCGCGGTTTGTAAGGACGTGCCGGAAGAATGGCGGTGCCATAGTGGGCCGCCATCTCGGCGTAGCTGCGGTTGATCTCGGGCTCGTAGAAGCAGGCTCGGATCACGCCGGCCTTGAGATTATCCGAAACGACAAGCGCCGGCACCGCCCCAAACGCGGCAAAGGCACGGGTATGAGCGCCGATCCAATCCGGCAGCGCCTGGCTCCAGGTCGCTTCGGCGTAGGTCATGTTCGAGGCGCCCATGACGGCAATGAAGATCTCCGCTGGACGGGCAGCGCCGGTCACCGGGTCGGTCACCGTCATCCGGGTGCCCGAGTAGTCGACGAACATCCGCTCGCCTGCGACATGGCGCTGGCGCATCACCGGCGAAAGGCGCCCAACCCAGCGGCGGTAATGCTCGCAAAAAGCCGAGTAGCCATAGCCGTTGGGGTGCTGGCCCCGATACTCGTCCCAAAGCAGCGCCAGCGTGACGCCCGGTCGCTTCAGCTCGCGATGAACCATCGCCCAATCCGCGGCGGCGAGTGGGCGGCCCTGCGAGGGTGGTGGAGGCGGAAACACCCGCCGCTCCAGTGCCTCCTCGTCCAGGCCCTCGGGCAGCGGCCAGGACAGGCCAGCCACTGCGGCACGGCGCAGATACTCGATCACCGTTGTCTTGCCGACGCCGGTCGCAAGTGCGATCCGCCGGGTCGACATTCCCTGCGCATGCAGGCGCAGCACATCCTCGATCTTTCTCATCGGCAGTCTCCTCATCGCGCCCCTTCTTCCGCTGTCGCAACAGCTTCTGGGTAGCGCAGGTGTCTGCCTCAGACCCGCTCCGTGTGACGGAGCCCGCTCAGATCAGCCTGGTCGGATGCGGCTGGAGCGGGTGGTCGGATGGTCGTGGAATGGCCGGCCGGATGTTTATGGAATCCGTGGTCGGATCACCGTGGTGCGCGCACGCTATCTTCATGAAAACGGCCACGAAGTCTTTCTGCTCGTCCGGCGGCCCGATCTCCGGTCTTGGCGCGGCTACTGGTGCAGGCTGGGGCAATAATCAGGTCAAATTCTATCTTTTTTACCTAGTCGATCATGCCCGAAGGGCTTTGCCCGCAGCCCCTTCCGACATGATCGCACTGGTGAGGGGGGGCAAGCTGGGCTATGGTCCCGCTGACATCAAATCCGCTCAAGCGGCAGTAAAAATGGCTCTTTCATGGAAAGCATTCCCTTCAACAGACCTTCGCTGGTGGGTCGCGAACTCGACTGTCTCCAGGAGGCGCTTGCCCGGGGTCAGCTGTCGGGGGATGGGCATTTCACGCGTCTATGCAACGCCCGGATCACTGAGCTGAGCGGCGCGCCGGCCGCACTGCTCACGCACTCCTGCACGGCGGCATTGGAAATGGCGGCTATCCTTTGCGATCTTGTCCCGGGGGACGAGGTCATCATGCCCTCCTTTACCTTTGTCTCCACGGCCAATGCAGTGGCCTTGCGCGGGGCGGTTCCGGTCTTCGTCGATATTGATCCGGACACGCTCAACATCAGTCCTGAAGCGGCGTCGGCAGCCGTCACCTCGCGGACGCGCGCGATCTTTGCGGTCCATTACGCCGGATTTCCCGCCGACATGGATGCGCTGTCGCGGATTGCCGATGCGCATGGCCTTGTGCTGGTCGAGGATGCCGCTCAAGCCTTGGGATCCACCTACAAGGGCCGGCCAGCTGGCAGTCTGGGCCATATGGCCGCCTTTTCCTTTCACGAGACGAAGAACATCATCAGCGGCGAGGGCGGCGCACTGACGCTGACGCGGCCCGATCTGGTGGAGCGGGCCGAGATCATCCGCGAGAAGGGCACCAATCGGTCACGGTTCCTGCGCGGTCAGGTGGACAAATATACCTGGGTCGACATCGGATCGTCCTTCCTGCCGGGCGAACTGGTCTCGGCGTTTCTCTATGGCCAACTGGAAAGAGAAGCCGAAATCCGCAGGATGCGTCTGGCCCTGTTCGACCGGTATGCTGAAGGATTTGCCGACCTTGGCGCACAGGGCAGGGTTGCGCTGCCAAAGGTGCCGGCAGATACCACAGGCAACGGCCACATGTTCTATCTGCTGCTGGACGACATCGACGACCGGGACGCCTTTATCGGGCATCTGCGCAGCCAGGGAATTACCGCGCCCTTCCATTACGTCCCCCTGCATTCCGCGCCTGCGGGCCGGCGGCTTGCCCGCGCCGAAGGTGACCTGAACGTGACCAACGACACCCACGCCCGGCTTGTCCGATTGCCCTTGTATTACACGCTTGGGGACGGCATCGAGCGCGTGATCGATATCTCGCGCGCCTGGCTTGGCGCCAACGGCAAGGGCTGAGGAAGTGGCTTTCTTGTCGGAGGACGCCCTGCGGGCCCTGGGCTTTGCGATGATCGGAAAGAATGTCAAGATCAGCGACAAGGCCGCCATATACAACGCCGACCGGATGCGGATCGGGGACAACAGCCGCATTGACGACTTCTGCGTGGTCTCGGGAAGAGTCGAGATTGGGCGGAACAGCCATTTTTCGCCCTTCTGCCTTGTCAATGGTGGATCGGCCGGAATTTTCATAGGAGATTTCGTAGGCCTGTCCTATGGCACCAAGATATTTGCGCATACCGATGATTACAGCGGTGCGGCGCTGATCGGTCCAACCGTTCCCAAGACCTATACCAATGTCAGGGCGGAAGCCGTGTATCTTGGCGATCATGTGGTTTCCGGCGCCGGCAGCATCATAGGTGCCGGAGTCACCGTGGCCGAGGGAACCGCCTTGGGAGCGGCAACGCTGGTGCTGAAATCTACTGAGCCCTGGTCTATCTATGTCGGTGCCCCGGCCAGGCGCTTGCGCGCGCGCAGCCGCGAGATGCTGGCGGCCGCAGAAGCCTATCTTGCTGAAGAAACAGAGGCAGCAAAGCGTGAGTCGTAACTATATCGTCGTGACATGGCCCTGGTCCGAAAACCGGGGTGGTGTAATCTTCCAGCATCACCTTGTCGATGCCTTGAACAAGATGGGCGAGCGCGCCTTCCTGTGGCGGATCGGCCCGATCGTCCCGCTGGGTCCGCGCGGTTGGCTGCGTTGGCGCCTGAACCGCGGCCCGATGCTGACCAATCCGGTCTTGGATACGCCGGTCGCACGGCGCCGCGACCTGACCGCTGACTCGATCGTCGTTTATCCTGAACTGCTTCCCGGAAACCCGCTCAGGGCAAAAAATGTCGTTCGTTGGCTTCTTTACCGGCCGGGACTGCGGCATCCCTATTCCTTCGGACCCGACGAGATGTTCTTCCGGGCCGGCAAGATGTCGGACCTGCCCGAAGTGACGGGCGGGGCGCCGGATCTGACCATGTGGACCATCAATCCCGCCTATCGCAATGAAAACCGCCCGGACCGACGGGGGGTCTGCTACCTGGTGCGCAAGGGCAATGCCAAGCCCCGGATCCCGCAGACCGAAACGCCCGATGCCATCCGCATCGACGGCATGACCCATGCCCAGATCAACGAGGTCTTCAATCGCTGCGACACGTTCTATTCCTATGACGAGGCGACGATGTATTCGCAGTTCGCCGCCATTGCCGGCTGCACCAGCATCGTCGTTCCCGGTCTCTATGCGTCGCGGGCGGAATGGGCAGCCGCCCATTCGAAGGGCCGTTACGGGGTTGCCTATGGGGACAGCCCATCAGAGTTGGAACATGCCCGCACGACCCGGCAGTTGTTGCTGGATGACCTGAAGGCGCGAGAACGTGACAGCCTCGAAACGGTGCGACGGTTCGTCGACCTGACCCATCGCCGCTTTTGGAGCAGCGGCAGGGACGGGCAGCCTGTCAAGGCCGTGCTTTCATCCTGATCCCGGCGGAGGTCAGTCCTCCGGCATGAATCGGGGCAGGGGGGCGATCACTTCCTTCGCCATCTCGACCAGCCGGGCCTCGGCATCGGCCTCGGTCTCGTCGATGCCGATCGGGGTGGTCAGGCGGACGATGCCGCCATCGGTCTGGCCGGTGCGGATCCCGTCCATCAGCAGGTGGAACTTGGCGGCGACATCCCAGGCCACCCGGCGTTCGCCCTGCTGGAACCAGTAATACACCATCATCCGCGCATGGCCCTTGCGGATCACCGCGCGGTTGAGGGGAAAGGCCCCCTCGGTTCCCAGCCGGTCGGCCATGTCCACCCGCTCGAGGCTGGACATTTCCCATCCCGAGGAGGGCAGGCAGATCTCGGGCGAATGGACGCCGCCGCGGGACTGGTCGTGGTAGAAGGCCATGAACAGGCCGACCGGCGCCGCCGCCCCGTCGCGGATCAGGGTCGCCTGCCGGTAATCGTCCGCCCCCAGCACCTTGGCGATCCGCGGCTCGAGCCGTTCTTCGGGCCCCTGCTGCTGCCAGGCGCCAAGCTGGCGCGGGAACATGGCGAAGGGGCTGCGCTCCACCTGTTCGCCCCGCACCTGGGGAACGGCCTGCCAAGCCAGCAGGGCGCCCACCCCGATCATGGCCGCCGCCACCAGCGAGGCCGAGGGGCGCACCAGGCGGATCCGGGCAAGCTGTTCGCCCATGCCCGAGGTGTCCAGATCCAAGGCATCGGCCAGCGACGGTCGGCCGGGATGGAACAGCAGCATCAGCCGCGCCAGAGCGAACAGCATCACGATGCAGATGATGAAGATCACCCAGCCTTCGAAGAAATGGGTGAACCCTTCCAGCCATTCGATGCCATAAACATTGGCGATGAGCCCGGCCACGGCGATGCGGACCGAGTTCATGAAGACGGTGATCGGCACCGCGGCCAGCAGCAGCACCGCCTTGTGCCATTTCGGCCCGCGGTAAAGCACCGCGAAGATATAGGAAAAGGACATGATCGGGAACAGATAGCGCAGGCCCGAACAGGCCTCGGCGACATGCAGCTGCATCACCCCCAGGTCGATGATGTTGCCTTCAAGATAGACCGGGACGGACAGAAGCCGCAGGATGCCCACGCCCAGTTCGGACGACACCATCTGCAGCCAGAGCGAGGTCTTGTAATACAGCGTCGCGGGCAGCGGCAGCATGTAGACCAGGTGCAGGACCGAGGGCCAGAACTTCCTGCCCCGCGACCAGCCGAAGGAGACCAGCACCATCCCGGCGACCCAGATGATCGTGGCATAGGCCACGATGTCGTCGATCCGCGCCAGCTTGCCCAGGGCGCCCGCCAGAAAGGCCAGAACGATGACAAGGACGCCGGGCCAGCGGTCTGTGACGGGGCCGTCCTGAGGCGGGTGCTGCTTCATTTCGCGCAGGAACATCAGCGCCGACAGGATCGGGATCAACGGTCCGTGGCTGTATTCCGGGGTCTGCCAGGCCAGAAGCAGCGCGTCGAGCCCGTCGATGAAGAACCATCCCGCCGAGACCGTGGCAAGCGCCAGCCAGAACAGGCCCCAGGCCGATATGCCGCTGTCCAGAAAACGCGCTTGCCGCAAGCGGCTGTCGGTCATCGTCATAATGTCACACTCGCAACTGTGGAAGGGACCCGGGGGCAGGGGCATTCTAGCGCCTTCGGCTGGCCCAGGCTACCGCGGGCGGGCGATCCGGAAAGCATGATCTGAAAATGTGAAGGGCCTGCCCCGGAAGGCAGGCCCCGTTTTCCGTGCCTTGCCCCAAAGGATCAGGCCGACTTGTTGCGGCGGCGCAGCGCGGCCATGCCCGCCAGGCCCACCAGCAGCATCCCGCCGGCAGCCGGCAGCGGAACCGGCGCAATGCTGACGCTTTCGACATCGAAGCCGTCGAAGCTGGTCGTGTCCGCGAACCTCTCCCGGGTCGTGTCCACCAGCTTGATGTATTCGAACGGCCCTTTGGAGGTCACCCTGCCGCCGCCGCTCACGTTGCTGATCTCGCCCAGCAAGGTTTCGACGTCGCCCAGAACCGAATAGACATTCGCGGATTCGAAGTGCTTCGCCGCCGGGACGGAGCCGAAGGTGACCTCAAGAGCCACGACCTCCTGAAGGCCGGTGAAAAGATCTTGGGCAAAGCCCACGGTCAGATCTCCGCCGAAGCCCAGCGAATAGAACGAGATCATCCGGCTCGCCCAGGGCGTTGGTCACAGTCAGACGGTCGTCATTGTCGCAGCGAGCCCCGCCGGTGCAGGTACCGTAATTGGCCGAGATCACTTCGTCTGCATAGTAGATGGCTGCATTGGCAGCGCCCGAAGTAGCGGCGAACGCAACACCGAGTGCCAGAAGTTTCAACTTGTTCATTAGGATCACCCACTCTTTATTCATCGGCGGAGCAACACCACCATAACTAAATTTTTACCATTTGTCGGACTGCAGTCACAAGGGCTTAAAGACCATTAACGATAAAAAAGAGCCGTTTTTATATTTTCCATTGGCGGGAACCCGAGGTTACTTTCCTTATGGTTGTAAGAAGAAACCGATAATTTCCTTGCCGTGTGGAAAGCCGGCCCTGTCCCCGCGCATGATTCGGCGTCCAAGGCTTGCGGATCGGTCCTGCAGGCTTCAGAACGGCGGGATCCCGCGCCCGAAAGAGGTGTCATGAACGACAAGCGTTCCTATCTTCTGGTCTCGCCCTGCCGCAACGAGGCGCAATACATGCGCCGGACGCTGGACAGCGTGATCGCCCAATCGGTCAGGCCCGCGAAATGGGTGATCGTGGACGACGGCTCCACCGACGGCACGCCCGAGATCCTGGCGGATTACGCCGGGCGGCACGATTTCATCCAGGTGGTCACCAGGCCGGACCGTGGCCACCGCGCCGTGGGCCCGGGCGTGATCGAGGCCTTCTATCACGGGCTGGATCAGGTGGATGCGGAGGCCTATCCCTATCTGTGCAAGCTGGATCTGGATCTGGACCTGCCGCCCCGCTACTTCGAGATCCTGATGGCGCGGATGGAGGGCAATCCCCGGATCGGCACCTGTTCGGGCAAGCCCTGGTTCCGCAACGCCGCAGGCCGCTGGATTTCCGAAAAATGCGGCGACGAGATGTCGGTCGGCATGACCAAGTTCTATCGCCGCGAATGCTTCGCCCAGATCGGCGGCTTCGTGCGCGAGGTGATGTGGGACGCCATCGACTGCCACAAGGCCCGGCAACTGGGCTGGATCGCGGTCAGCTGGAACGACGAGGATCTGCGCTTCGAGCATCTGCGCCCGATGGGATCGTCGCAGAAGGGGGTCTTCACCGGACGCCGGCGGCACGGCTTCGGGCAGTACTACATGGGATCGGATCCCTTGTACTTCATCGCCACGGGGCTCTATCGCATGGCCCATCCCCCCTATGTCCTGGGCGGACTTGCCACCATCCAGGGGTTCCTGGGCGCCTGGCTGCGCCGGTCGGCGCGCCACGGGGATGCCGAACTGCGCGCCTTCATCCGCAGCTATCAGCGCCGCGCCCTGAAGGTCGGCAAGTCCCGCGCCGTGGCCGAGATCGAGGCCGAAAGGGCGGGCCGCTGGCAGCCGCCCGCCTGAGCTATCCTGAAGCGGCGCGCCTCAGCCGGGCCAGGGCCTCGTCGAAGCCGGCCACCCCCGCTGCCTGCGCGGACAGCTGCAAGGTCGCGTCGTCCACGCCCCAGGCCTCGAGATAGCGCGAGATCTTGCCGTAGATGTTGTCCAGGCTGAGGTTCGGCCTGCCCATCAGGCTTGCGATCAGGTGGGCGTGAAGCCTGTCGGTGACGATCACCCGGCCCCGCGACAGCAGCCTGACGCCGCAGGCCAGGCGATAGGCCGCCTGCCGGCGATACCTGCGTTCGCGGCGGCGCATCAGCGACGGGCTGCCGGGGAAGGCCGGGGCCAGGATCCTGTCCACCAGCCGGTCCAGCGGCGTCCGCGCCAGGGGCTGACGCCCCCAATCGGTGATCGGGCCCTGCCCGCGCAGCCGGTCCAGGATGGCCTGATGCGAGGCTTCCTTGTCGTCGCGCATCAGCGCCAGGACCTCGTGGCGCGGCGCGCCTGCAGCCGGCAGATGCACGAGGCAATGCGCCGCGTCGGGGCACAGGATGACCGCGCAATCGAACTGGGCGCGCGCAAAGTCGCGGCTGGGCAGATCGCGGACCAGAAGGGTGAAATCCGGGTGGTTTCCGATCGCCCTCTTGCTGGCCTCGAGGGCCTGGCGGTCGGCAGGGTCGAAATGGATCGACTGCGCCAGCTGCACGATCCGGCGGTTCCGGTACCGTTCCAGCACCTCGTGGCGGAAACGCTGATGCCTGCACCAGACGGTGCCGAAGTTCCCGCCCCCCTGCAGGAACAGGGGGCCTTCCGGGCAGAAGTCCTCGACATCGCGGCGATAGCTGGAGATCGTGCAGACGTAATCGGGCGGCCGGCCCGCATGACGGTCGAAAAAGACCATCTGGCCTGCATAGATGGCGCTGTCGCCGATGTTGGAATAGTCGGGAAAGTCCAGAAGCGCATAGGGCTCTCCGGGGGAGACCAGCGGGCCGACCGCCTGGTGGAAGCGGTCGGCCAGAAGGCGGTTCAGCCGATCGGGGCTGGGGCGGTCCCTGATGGTCAGGTCGTTCATCTGTCTTCCTCAGCGGTCATGACCGGCTTCTTCCAGCAGGGCTGCCAGCTTTCCGGCTTCGGTTTCGACGTCGAAATCCCGGGCGATCCGCGCGCGTCCCGCCTGGCCCAGGACAAGGGCCCGTCCGGGATCCTCCAGCAGGGCGATCATCGCATCGGCGAAGGCATCCAGATCCCCCGGGGCCACGATGCGCCCCGACAGGCCGTCCTCGACCAGCTCGGGGATGCCGGCGATGCGCGTGGCCAGCACCGGCAGGCCGGTGGCCATGGCCTCCATCAGCACGACTGGCACGCCTTCGGCGAAAGAGGGCAGGGCGAAAAGATCGCTTCGGGCCAGATGGGCCGCGACCTCGTCCTGGCCCAGATAGCCGGTGAAGGCGACAGCCTCGGCAAGGCCCAGGCCGGCGGCGCGGGCTTCCAGTTGCCGCCGGGCGGGGCCGTCGCCGATCAGGGTCAGCCGGGCGTCGGGAAAGCGGGCATGAAGCCGGGCGAAGGCGTCCAGCAGGATCGGCACCCCCTTGGCCGCGGCCAGCCGGCCCACGAACAGCACCCTGCGCCCCGCCGGTCGGGACGGATCGCGGCCATAGCGCGCGGGAACCACGCCGCAATGGACGACATGCAGCTTCGGCCAGTGGACGGGGTCGGAAAACAGCATCCCCTGGCTGCGGCTGAACCGGCTGATGCAGGCCACGAACCGCGCCCGGGCGATCTTTTCGTCCAGGCGCCAGCGGCCGGTATCCAGGAAATCCGCCGGGCCGTGCAACGTGAGGCTGTAGGCGATCCCCGACAGCTCTGACGCCAGCATCGCCACCGAGGACGAGGCCATGGCGAAGTGGTTGTGGATCTGCGTGGCCCCGGCGCGGGTCAGGTGGCGGGCCAGCACGATGGCCTCCAGCAGGTAGAAGACCTGCCGGATCGTCGCCTTGATTCCGGCGGGACGGGTCGCCAGGGCCAGGCGGACCGTCCGCCACAGCCGGCCGGGACGCCCCAGGGCCCAGGCCAGGGCCGGCAGCAGCACCGCGGGATCTCGCCACCGCCTCGAGGACATTGAAGGTCGTGCGCGCCGCCTGCCGTTCGTCGGGGCCACGGTGATGCTGGGGACCGGTGCGGCGGATCGAACAGGTCATCACCTCCAGGCCGCGGGCCCGCAACGCCAGCACCTCGCGCAGGATGAAGGTGTGCGAGACGGCGGGATATTCCCCGGTCAGATAGGCGATGCGGCGGGGGCCGGCGGTGCCCCGCGCAGGGTCATTTGGCCACGCGCGGGATCTGGGCTGACGACGGGACTTCATGCTTTTACCAGTGACCCGCGCCCGCACCCTTGTGCATCTTGTAGCTGGCGACGAACCAGACCACAATATCCAGACCGGTTCCCAGAACCAGGCCCAGGGTCGGCCTGGCGCCGAACCTTCTGCCGGCGGCGTATCGGCGCCAGCGTTTGCCGATCATCCCGAAAGGCACATAGCCGTAGGGGCGGCGGGGCAGTTCCTGCGCAATGACCGTCTGCAACCACCCTTCGTCCGCCGCGGCCTGCATCAGCAGATCGTGCGCCTCGGCCTCGGACCGGGTCTGGGCGCGGATCTTCCTGTAGATGGCCGCGTTGATCGCGCTGCCGATGACGATCCTGGCCTGATGCCGCACGAGGGCGGGAAGGGTGTCTATGGACCGATAGACATGGAAGACCTCTGGATGCCCGTCGATGACCGAGACATCCTCGGGCCGCGACAGCAGGCCGGTCAGCAGCATGGCCCGGAAGAAGCCATCCTCGACCGGCAGGCCGGTCGGCATCCCGATGCGCCTGACCGCCGCCGCGCGGGCCATGAAAAGCTGGCCGCAGATGGATTTCCGCCAGTCGGTCAGCCCGTCCCCGCCCACGGCGATCAGCCGCGGCACCATTCCCCGGGCCGTGCCGGAAAGGACCGTGTCCTTGACCGGACGCGAGGTCAGCACCAGAAGTTCCGACCGGTCCCGCAGCATCTGGGCCATCTTGCGCAGGGCCTGGGGATCGGGAAGGCGGATATCGGCGTCCATGAAGCCCAGGATGTCGTCCTCGGGGCCGGAAAGCGCGTGGATGAAGCGGTGCGCGGTCCGCGACTTGCCGCCCTGCTCCAGATCCATGACCCTGACGCGCCCCGAGAAATGCCCAGGCAGCCGGGCCAGCATGTCGCGCGCCACGGCCACGGTCGCGTCGGTGCAGCCATTGGCCAGGATCAGGATGCGCGCGTCGAAAGAGGCGTCCCGGAAGATGTCCTGCCGGGACAAATCCTCCATCAGGCCCGGCAGATCCCGTTCCTCGTCATGGGCAAAGAGGCCGATGGTGACCTTCATCATGCCCGCACCATGCCGGAAAACCGGCACGAGACTCAAGCAGCTTCCCGGGCGATGCCCCTTGCTGCGCGGCGCCTGTGGGAAAAGGGTTCAGAGATAGGGCAAGGGAATGGCAATCCGATCATGAACATGGCATGATGCAATCCTTGGCGGTGCGCATACGGTTGATGCAACGCCCGATAGATCAAGACCCTGTTAAACGTTTACCGGGATCTTAAGGCTCCCTTGCAGCAGGTCGTTTTCCCTTGCGGCAGCGACCCATCGGAGCCCTGACATGATCGACCAGTTCCACAATCACGCCTCCAGCCTCGAAAGCCCTGCCTCGCACATCCAGGCGGTGACGCCCCATGACCAGGAGAACCTGGCCTTCATCAGCCGCGCCCTTGCGGTGGGCGGCGAAGGTCTTGTGAAGGTCACGACCCTGTCGGGATCGGTCGGCACGATCTTCGTGGCGCCGGGCGCCCCCTTCCCGATCCGCGTCAGCCGCGTCTGGGCCACCGGCACCACCGCAACCCAGATCGTCGCCCTGGCCTGATGATCGGCTTTTCGCTGGGGAACCGCCCCCGCCCCCTGCGCCGGCCGCCCGTGCGGCCCGCGCAACAGGTCACCCTGTTTTCCGCGCAGGACAACAGCATCGCTGTCGCCCGGGGCAAGGGCATCATCCTTGTCCAGGTGCCGCAGCCTTCGATCCACGCCGGCGAATACCGCCTTGACACGGCCCTGCTGGCCGGCGGCCCGGTCTGCCTTGTCCCGCCCGCGGCCCAGCTTGCGGCGGACGGATCGGCCGTTGTCGCCACCGGGGGCCTCTGGGCCTGCGATCCCGATCTGGGGGTTTCCCGGCTAGACGGGCAATGGCTGGCCAACGGCAAGGCGATTGCCGCCACCGCCGGCCTTTCGCTTGCCGCCGATGCGGCACTGGCAGGTCTTCCGCTGTGCTATGCGGAAACGGCACGCCAGGATCTGCGGGAAACGGCGGTGGTCTCGCAGGCCGTTGTCATCCCGAAAGCCGCCAGCCCTGAACTGCCTGTCGAGCCGCAACCCGAGCCGCAACCCGAACCCCAGCCGCAGCCCGAGCCGCAACCGGAACCTCAGCCGCAACCGGAACCTCAGCCGCAGCCCGAGCCTCAGCCGCAACCTGAGCCTGAGCCGCAACCTGAGCCTGAGCCTGAGCCGCAACCGGAACCTCAACCGGAGCCCCAGCCTGAGCCGCAGCCCGAACCTCAGCCTCAGCCTGTGCCGCAGCCGGTGGGGATCTCTGTCGTCCATGACGGGGACGGCACGTTCCGACTGGATGCCGATCCGGCCCAGCCGCTGACCCTGGTTCTGGAGCCGCCGCATGTCCATGCCGGCACCCATACGATCACGCCCGCGATGATGGCGGACATGGCGGCCGGTCCGGTCTGCCTGGTGCCGCCGGCGATCGAGATCGACGGCGATCTGACCGAATACCGGGTCACGAAGATCGGCCTGTGGATCTGGGACACGGCGCGCGGAACCGTCACGATCCAGAAGCTGTGGCGGCAGAACGGCGTCACCCTTGCCGGCCAGAGCGGACAATCGCTGCCCTTCCTGGAAACCTATCGCGGCAAGCCCGTCGTCCAGGTCGAAAGCGCATTGCAGGGCGGCCTGACGCCGCGCGATCAGGCCTCGAACGCGATCACGGTTCCGGCCAGCTATCGGTCCGCTGACGTGTTTGCCGCCACGCCCGATGTGATGCTGACGGCATTCGTCGGCGCCAGCGGAGAGGCGTGGACGAAGATCCACGACGACACGGCCAGCACCAATTCCGAGATGTTCGTGACGGTCGACTCGCTGGTGGGCGGCGATGGTAACGGCGACATTTACATCCGCGGCGCTGCGGATCGGGGACCGAAACAATTCGCCGAGGCAGATTATGTTTCTGGATCGGCCAGCCCCAGTCCGGTCACGGCATCGGCGTCTGCATGATCGGCACCAACGGCTATGTCCTGGGCCATCGGAATGCTGGTCTCAACTCGACGCCGCCCTACCCCGGCAAGATGATTCTGTATCGCTACGTCAACAACACGGCGACGACACTGGCCGAATGGCTTGTGGATATTCTAAAAGCGACAAGGCGCAACCACAGGCTTGAAGTGGACCGCACCTCCGGCCAGCCCGTCCTGAGTGTTTACGCGGACGGGGTTCTGCTTGGCACCTTTACCGACACTTCGGCTTCTGCCCTGAGCGGTGGCGGCGTCGGCGTGCGCGCCATACGGAGCGTGTATAAATCGAACAACTTCTACGGCAGGCTCAAGACATTCAACGGGGGATCGCTGTAATGCGGATCGGTTTCAATTTCCAGGAGGGCAGCCGTATCCGCGGCACAGCCACCCAGGGCCTGAAGAACGCGGCCCTGCGCGCCGATGTCTGGGGCACGGCGCACACCATAGCCTCTGCCATCGCGGGACGGATATGCCGGTTCGACTTCCCGGTGCCCGGCGGCAAGGCCCAGCCCGACGGCAGCCATGCCCTTGATCTGCTGGCGGATCGCGATGCGCGCACGATCACCTTCAAAGCCCAGGACGGAAGGGTGGGGGCCATCGCCGTCCAGCCGCGCGCGCAGCGCGACGGCTGGGGCGCGGGCGATTACTACATGCTGGAGACCGACGCGGACGGCTGGCTGGTCGTGGAGCCGGGCCGCAATCACCGCAGGGTCCATGTGACGGCGGGGCCGAATGGCTACACCAAGGCCAAGATCGCGGCCGAGTCGGGCGTCAGCGAAGCCAGCGTGACGAACGCCTGGCTGGAGGCGCGGCCTGAATACGGCTCGCAGGCCAAGCCGCTGGAATACGTCTTCGGCCTTGGATTCTGGCGCAGCCTGATCGCCGTCACCCGGCCGGCATCGTCCCACTGGCTGCTGTTCGAACGGGGCCATGCCTATACTGGCGTCAGCGGTCTGGCGGACGGCACGCGCGGCGAAGCCCGCTGCACCCGATCCTGATCGGCGCCTGGGGAACCGGCTCTGCGCCGAAGGGGGTCAGCTTCACAAGCAACGGCATCGCCTGGACCAACGTCGCGATCCGCGATGTCGACGATGGCGGGCTTTCGTCCCGAAGCGGGGCCTTCCTTCTGGCCAGCAATATCAAGTCGTCCACCTTTGCCCCTCTGGACGGCAACGCCGCCGACGGCACCATGGGGGTGGATTTCGCGACTCAGCACCGCTGCTGGACCCATGACTGGGCCGGGAAGGCGCCCAACAACGGCGTTTCCTGGTCGGCACATTCCGACCGCCACAGCGGCGGTTACTGGAACGGGTTTCATGGATTGCTGTTCCTGGAGACGGGCTTCAATCATTGTGGCTGGGCGGATGGCTACAGCCCGGACGGGATCGCCTGGAACAACGGCCAGTACGGCCAGCCCCCCAGCATGTACAGCCACAATGCCTATATCCAGGATGGTTGCCGGGATGTTGACATCGACGGCGGCTGGTCGATCAGCCCGGCCTCGATCGGCTGGATGATGCGTCCGGGCGGCCGGGTCCGCAACACCGTCATGGCCGACAGCGGCGTGGCAATGAACGACCTGGGCGGCAACTACAGTGACGCCGGTCCCGTCGGGGAATACACGCTGGTATCGGGCAATGTCGTCACCGAGGCGGCCTATCATGAAGGCGTGGACAGCATCGGCGCGCTGAACTGGGGCATGGACACGGCCAGCAAGCTGGTGTCGGTGGTCGACAACGTGGCCATGCACATGGCCAACCCGGACAATGCCGCCGATCTTGCGCGAAAGTCGAAGAAGGCGTGGTCGTCCAAGGTCGCGAACGGCAACTCGCTGTTCGACAACACCCTGCACTTCAAGTGGGAGGCCGCCGACAGCATCCGCAGCCTGTCGGCGCAGGCGCTGATGACCATCACCCTGCAGCGCTTCGCCCAGCAGGAAATGGCGTCCTCCGCCGCGGTTTCCGTGCGGCAGTTCGGCGCCTGGCTGAACACCAAGACCGCCAAGGAGCGCACGGAGATCCTGTGGCGGTTCCATGACTATGTGCGGTCGGCGTATGGCGGAGAGTTCGACGCCATCCCTTCCGCCCGTCGCACGACTGCCGCGACGCTGCACTTCTCGCCCGATCCGCGGGGCGAGGGTTTCCGCGCCGATACCGAGTTGAACTGGTCCACCGGCGATCTGCCCCGGAACGGCGACAGCATCCGCCAGCACGGCAACCGCATCAAGTGGGCGAAATACACCCGCACGATTGCCGACTGGACATCCGAGGGCGGGCTGCTGGAAGTAACCTCCGGCAAGCTGACGATCCAGACCCTGAACGATGCGGCCAAGACCCATGTCGGCATCAGCGGCCAGCTGGTCCTGCCTGCCGGATCGGGCGATCATGTCGCCCGCGGCGGGCGCCTGTCCTTCACCGGCGCGCAGTCCTGCGGCCTGGAGGTCTCGGGCGATGCCGAGGTGGTGTTCGGGCCAGGCCTGAGCGTTCCGGCAGGCAGGACGCTGCGCATCGACGGCGGGCAATGCTTCGCCGGCTGGACCGGGACGGGGACGGCCACGCTTGCCCTGAACGGCACCCTGGACATCCGCTCCACGCCGATCGTTAACGCGGCGCGGATGCTCTATCGTTATCGGCAGGGAACCGCCCTTAAGGGCGAAGGGACCGGCTTTACCGGCATTCTTGATCATGCAGTAAAGGTGCGATCGTCAGGCGGCACCTACCGGGTCGCAATCCGGGACATGACAGGTATTCCTGCCCCTGGCGAGAACATGATCTCGCCCGATGCGGACGGCGTCTATCCGCTGCCCCTGGGCGTCACGGCAATCCCGGCCGTCCACAGCCTTGTCACTTCGACCCTACCTACGCTGACCAAGTTCAAGACCAACGGCGATCACCCCGCGCCCACGGTCAATGTCACGGTCAACCTGGCCGGGCCGCTGCGGCTGGACCTGACGCTGGTAAGACCCGGCACCTATACCCTGATCGAGGCGAACGCGATCAACGGGACCTTCGCCAGCCAGCAGATCACCGGCCTGTCGGCAGGAATGACGGCGACGGTCAACAAGACCGCCACCAGGGTCGAGGTCGTGGTGGCTGCGGCCTAAGCGGGACGTCGGCGCTTTCGCATCAAGGCGAGAGCGCCGATCCCGAGAGGCAGAAGGGCAGCCGCCGCGGGCAGGGGAACTGGGGCCAGGGGTGGTATCTCGGTGAATTCCAGCTGACCTACCTGGCGCCAGCTAGATCCATCGGCATAATCATCAAAGAAGCCTCGAAACAGGCCATCGGCTACTTCAAATTCGACAACGGTGAAGTGATTTAAGCTGACGTATATGTTCTCCTGCGCTTCATAGTGGCTGCCGTCGCCTCTGATGGTAGCCCCGGCGTGAGCCAGTTCGAAGTAGAGAGACTGGTTCTGGACATGGAAGCTGAAAGTGCCCTGAACGGTATCGCCCAGGTTAAGGCCGTAGAATGGCTCAAGGACCTCGGGCTCGGGGTCGAATTCAGAGCAATCCTCGCAAAACCAATAGGTCTCCGTGAGGGCGATGTTGACCTCGTAAAACCCGCTGGTCAGTGTCGCCGCCTCGGCCTGCCCCACCCCAACGGCCACGGCAGCCGCCGCGCACAATACCCTGATACTCATCAAACTCTCCTGACGCAAAAATCCTCGGGTTCAAGGTTCATCCATGAACTTCTGAAAAGTCTTGGAGAAAATGTTTTGCTCCGGACAACCTTGAAAAGAAACGCGATGGGGAACAGGAAGATGCCTGTTCAAAAAGATTCCCGCGCCGTTCCTGCCGGTGGGGTCCTGCCGGCGGGGTCGGGCCATGCAGCCGCCGAAGACGCCGCAAGAACCCCGGAAGGCCCGCCCGTCCGGTTCCCGCGCCTCACCTCCGGACGATGTCTTCCTGCCTGTCCAGGCACCAGGCCTCCAGAAGGCCTTCCTTCAGGCGGAACGCCTGCCGCCCGTCGCGCCATGCCCGCCAGGACCCGCGGGTCTGCGGATAGTCGAAGCGTTTCATCAGGCTGTCCTTGACGATGTCGGTGGCGATGCGGTGGGCCATCTTGCGCGCCCAGGCCCGCCTTGCCCAGTTCCGGTCCGCGGCGTGCCGGCACAGCAGCACGGCCTGATTGAACGACCACAGATGCGCGACCTGAAGCCGATTCAGCCGTCCCGTCGCGCTTTCATGATGATGCAGCCTGGCCCGGCGGGACGTCACCAGCCCCCCCGGCGCGAGACGCGGTAGCTGGCATCCAGATCCTCGCCCGGGCAATAGTATCGCAGGCAGGGATCGAAGCCCTCGCGCCGGATCGCGTCGCGGCGATAGGTCATCCCGAAGCCGCCGAGCATCGGCACCGGAAAGACATCCAGCCGCTGGACCGTCTCGGGCACGGGCCGGACATGGAAGGCCTTGTCGTAAGGCAGAAAGACCGCCGTCATGCTTCGCATCATGACGGTTTCCAGAAACCAGCGAAGGACCGGCGAAGCCGAGCGGACACGGGACAGGTCGACATCGCCGGTCTTGCGCGCTCCGACCGGCCCGGCCGCGGGGTTCTGCGGGCTGACCGAGGCCTGCACCCCGGCCAGGACCCCGGCCTTGTCGGCCTCGTAGATCTCCATGATGTGCGCGGCGCAGTCGGGATGCATGAAGCTGTCGTCGTCGATCATGAAAAAGACATCCGCCGTTCCCGCCTCGAGGGTCTGGTTGCGCTGCACGGTCAGGGACGGCGCCGCCCCCTGCAGATAGACGAAGCGCGGCGGATGGGGGCTGGCGCGAAGGATGTCGGCGATGCGGTCGCGATGCGCCTGCCAGTCGGTGCTGGAATCGGCGATCACGATCTCGGACGGGGGGCGGGTCTGCCGCAGGGCCAGGGACACGCATTCGCACAGCGGCCCGATCCGGTCCTTTGTCGCGACCAGAAGTCCCCAGGTCAGACGGTCCATGCGCTGCTCTCCTGCTCCTGTTTCGGGCGGCAGGGCAGGGCGGACGCGCGCAGCCCCTTGCGCCGGTTTGCGCGGGTCCTGCGCCGGGCGGACGATAGCGATCGCGCGGCGGCCGGCAAGATGCCGGAGAGCTTTGCCTTTCCCGGATTTGCGCGCCATAATCCGCGAAACAGGCGGTTCGGGAAACGATGACAGCAGTCCGGCGCAACCTTCCGAGTGATCCGGCCGCCGCGGCGGCGGGTGCAGGTCCCGATGTCCCCGCCCTGGTCGTGGTCTATGGGGCGGTGCGATCGGGCACGACGATGTTCCGGCTGATGCTGGACAGCCACCCCCTTGTCGCCAATCCGGGCGAGGTGGATTTCCTGTTCGACCACCTGCATCCCGATCCCGCCCGTCCGGGCGGCTGGCGCTATGACCGGGCGGGGCTGCAGGCCAGCCGGATCTTCCGCGCCCACCGGCTGGAGCTGCGCCCCGACCTCGAGGGGATGGAGCTGATGGGCGACATGCTGCGCCAGTTCGCGGCGCGCGCGCCCGGCGCGGTGCTGACGGTGAACGTCCATCACAACATCGCCCGCGTGGCCCGGCTGTGGCCCCGGGCCCGCTTCATCCACATGCTGCGCGACCCGCGGGACGTGGCGCGGTCCTGCGTGGGCATGGGCTGGGCGGGAACCAGCTATCATGCCGCCGCAAACTGGCTTGCCGCCGAACGGGGATGGGACGAGGCCGCGCCGCTGCTGCGGCCCGAACAGGTGCTGACCCTGCGCTTCGAGGATCTGATGCGCGATCTGGAAGGCCAGCTGGCCCAGGTCTGCGCCTTCCTGGAGGTGCCCTGGACGGACGGAATGCTGCGCTATCACGAAAAATCCAGCTATCAGCCGCCCGACCCGCGGATCGCCCACCAATGGCGCCACAAGGCCCCCCGTCCGAGATCGCGCTGATCGAGGGGCGCTGCGCGGCGCTGATGGCGGCGCGCGGCTATGCGCCCGAATGCGGCCCCCGGGCGCCCCGCCGGGCCGAAGCCCTGGCCCTGGCGGTCCTGAACCGCACCCGCCGCTGGCGTTTCAACATCGGCCGGTTCGGTCTGCCGCTGTTTCTGGCCGGTCATGCGACGCGCCTGCCGGGGCTGCGCGTCTTCCGTCCCCGGGTGCGGCTGCGCATGGATGAAAAGATCAGCAGATGGCTGAAGTGAGCCTTCGTCCCGGTGATCCCGACCTGCCCGGGGCCCCATGACCAGCATCCTCGTGTCGCTGGCCTGGCCGTTCGTGGTCTTCTGGCTGTTCGCGCGGCGCCAGCCGGCGGCGGCCCTGGCCTGCACGATCCTGGGCGGCTATCTGCTGCTGCCGCGCAATTTCAGCATCGACCTGCCTGCCTTCCCGACGCTGGACAAGAACTCCATCACGGCGCTTGCCGCGCTTGCGGCGGGCCTGGTCCTGATCAAGGGGCCGCGGCTGCAGGCCCTGGCCCCGGGCATGGTCCTGCCGGGCCTGGTGCCGCGCAGCCGTTCGCTGCGGATCCTGCTGGTGCTGATGGTCCTGGGCGTGCTGGGCACGGTGCTGACCAATGACGACGCGCTTCGCTTCCCCGGCCGTTCCTGCCGGGGCTGCGGCCCTATGACGCCGCATCCATGCTGGGAAACGCGCTGTTCGGCCTGCTGCCCTTCCTGCTGGCGCGCAAGTTCCTGGCCCATCCCGACACGCAGCGGACGCTGCTGGTGACGCTGGCGGTGGCGGGGCTGCTCTATTCCCTGCCCGCGCTCTACGAGGTGCGGATGTCGCCGCAGCTCAGCCGCATGATCTATGGCTATTTCCCCCATTCCTGGATCCAGCACATACGGGGCGGCGGCTTCCGCCCGGTGGTGTTCCTGAACCACGGGCTGTGGCTGGCGATCTTCCTGTGCTCGGCCTTCCTGGCCGCCCTGAGCCTGTGGCGCAGCGGCGCCGGGCCGCAGCGGATGCGGTGGATGCTGGCAGCGGGCTGGCTGTTCATGACGCTGGCGCTGTCCAAGGGGCTGGGCGCGCTTGGCATCGGCATCCTGCTGGGCGCGGTGATCCTGTTCCTGCCGATCCGGCTTCAGATCCTGACGGCCGCGGTCCTGGCGGGCGTGGTGCTGGTCTATCCGATGCTGCGGGGCGCGGGGGTCGTGCCGGTCGATCGCATCATCGCCCTGGCCCAGGGGATCGACACCGAACGCGCGGGATCGCTGGCCTACCGGATCGAGAACGAGGACATCCTTCTGGACAAGGCCAACGAACGCCCGCTGTTCGGCTGGGGAAGCTGGGGAAGAAACCGGGTCTTCGACGAGAAGGGCAACGACATCAGCACCACCGACGGCTATTGGGTGATCCTGATCGGAACCGGCGGCTGGGTGGGCTACATCGGCGAATTCGGGCTTCTGACCATTCCGCTGATCTTCCTGGGGATGCGATGGAAGGGCATGGCGCTGACCCCGGCCACGGCGGGCATCGCCCTGGCGCTGACCGCCAACCTGGTCGACCTGCTTCCGAACGCCACCATGACCCCGGTGACATGGCTTCTGGCCGGCGCCCTGGCGGGGCGGCTGGAACTGGGGCGGCTGCCGCAGGGCGCGGCGGGCGCGGATCCGGCCGACCCCTTGCCGGCCCGGCGCAATGCCTATAGCCGCCAACGCAGCCGCCATCCCTCGCATGGTCCCGAACCCCTGTCCGCCTCGCGCATGATCCGATGACACCCTCGATCACCGTCTCCATCATCAACTACCGCACCGGCCCGATGACCCTGGACTGCGTGCGCTCCGTGCTGGCAGACCTGGCGGGCCATGCCGGGCAGGTGGTCGTCGTCGACAACCGCTCCGACGACGGCTCGGCCGAGGAGATCGAGGCCTGGATCGCGGCCCAGGATCCGCCGGTGCCGGTGCGGCTGGTCCGGTCGCCCATCAATGCCGGCTATTCGGGGGGCCACAACAGGGGCATGGCGGCGGCGCCCGCCGACCACTACCTGATCCTGAACTCGGACGCGCTGCTGCGCCCGGGCTTCTTCGACGCGCTGCTGGCCGCGGCCCGGGCCGATCCCGACGCCGGGCTGATCGTCCCCCGCCTCGAGGGAGAGGACGGCACCCCCCAGGTCAACTGCTTCCGCTTTGCCGGGCCGGCCAGCGAATTCATGCGCGGGGCCATGTCGGGGCCGGTGACGCGGCTGCTGAAGGCGCGCGAGGTCGCCCTGCCGGTCGATCCGCCCGAAGACCGGATCGAATGGGCCAGCTTTGCCTGCATCCTGCTGAACGGCCGCATGGTCGAGCAGATCGGCCCGATGGACGAGGGCTATTTCCTGTATTTCGAGGATGCCGAATACTGCCTGCGCGCGCGCCGGGCAGGCTGGCGGATCCGCCGGGCCCCGGACGCGGTGGCGGTGCATTTCCGGGGCGGGTCGGGGCCGGTCAAGGCCCTGGCGCGCGCCCGCAAGCGGGGGCCGGAATACTATTACCGCTCGCGCAGCCGCTTTCTGGCCCAGGCCCACGGCCGGGGCGGCCTGATCGCGGCCAACCTGGCCTGGCACGCGGGTCGCGGGCTGGCCCAGTTCCGCCGCCTGCTGGGCAAGCCGGTCCATTCCGCCGCCGAAAGCGAGGCCCGCGACCTGTGGATCGGGGCGCGCCGCCCGCTGGACCCCTTCCGCCCGCAAGGATGACCCCCTCATGCGCCAGCCTGACCGCCTGCCCGATCCTCAGGCCGACCGCCTGCCCGACTTCCTCATCGTCGGCGCGATGAAATGCGGCACCACCACCTTGCAGGCGCAGCTGGCGGCCCAGCCCGGCATCTTCATGACCACCCCGAAAGAGCCCAACTTCTTTTCCGACGACGCGGTTTTCGCGCGCGGCATGGACTGGTATCGCGGGCTGTTCGCGAAGGCCCGCCCGGGCGATCTGAAGGGCGAGGCATCGACCCACTACACCAAGCGGCCCACCCATCCCGACACCATCGCCAGGGCGCGCCCGCATCTGCCCTCGGTCCGGCTGGTCTACATGATCCGCAACCCGCTCGAGCGCGCCGTCTCGCACTATATCCACGAATGGAGCCAGGCGCGCATGGGCGCCGACCCGGTCGCCGAATTCGCCCGCCATCCCGAACTGGTCGATTACGGCCGCTATGCCTGGCAGATCGCCCCCTGGATCGAGGCCTATGGACGGGACGCGGTGCTGCTGACCAGCCTGGAACAGCTGGCCGCCGACCCGCAGGGCGAACTGACCCGCGTCGCCCGCCACATCGGCCTGGCCGGGCCGGTGGCCTGGCGGGCCGATCTGGGGGCGCAGAACGTCTCGGCCGAACGGGTGCGCAAGTTCCCCCTGGAACGGCTGCTGATCGCCAATCCGGTGGCCACCGCCCTGCGCCGGACCCTGGTGCCCAAGGCGGTGCGCACCGCCATCCGCAACCGCCGCCGGATCGAGGCCCGCCCGGCCCTGCCCGCCGATCTGCGCGACCGGCTGCAGGCGCGGTTTCTGCAGGACCGCGCGGATCTGGCCCGGCAGTTCCCCGGGCACCCGGCGCTGCGCCTGTGCTATCCCTTCGCGGCCCAGCCCGCCGATGGCTGAGCCGGTCATCGACGCCGTGGCCATCGGCCGCAACGAGGGGGCGCGGCTGGTCCGCTGCCTGGACAGCCTGCGGGCGGCGGGCTTCCGCCGCATCGTCTATGTCGATTCCGGCTCGACCGACGCCAGCATCGCCGAGGCCGAGGCGCGCGGCGTCCAGGTCGTCCGACTGGATCTCTCGCGCCCCTTCACCGCGGCCCGGGCGCGCAATGCCGGGTTCGAGGCGCTGCCCCAGGGGCGCGAGGCGCCGGACTTCGTGCAGTTCGTCGATGGCGATTGCGAACTGGTTCCCGGCTGGCTGCCGCTGGCGGCGGGGTTCCTGCAGGCCGATCCGCAGGCCGGCGTCGCCTGCGGCAGGCGCCGCGAGATCGCCCCGGGGGCGTCGCTCTACAACCGGCTGATCGACCGGGAATGGGATACCCCTGCGGGGCCGGCGCGCGCCTGCGGGGGACGCGCTGATGCGCGCCCTGGCCCTGCGCCAGGTGGGCGGCTTCGACCCGCGGATGATCGCCGGGGAAGAGCCCGAGCTTTGCGTGCGGCTGCGCCGGGCCGGCTGGACCGTCTGGCGGCTGGACGCCGAGATGACCCGCCACGACGCCGCCATCACCCGCTTCGGCCAGTGGTGGCGCCGGGCGCGGCGGGCGGGCCACGCCTATGCCGAGGGCGCCGCCCTGCACGGCGCCGCCCCCGAACGCCACAATGTCGCGCAGACCCGCCGCGCCCTGATCTGGGGCCTTGGCCTGCCCCTGGCGGCGGGGCTGGGGGCGCTGCTGGTCCATCCCGGGGCGCTGCTTCTGCTGCTGGCCTGGCCCTTGCAGATGGCCCGGCTGTGGCGCCGCCACCGCGACGCGGCCTATGCGGCCTTCCTGGTCCTGGGCAAGCTGCCCGAGGCCCTGGGCGTGCTGGAATACCGCCTGGGGCGGCTGACCGGCCGCGGCGGGCGGCTGATCGAATACAAGTGACGCCCCTGGCAAGGCGGGCGGCCCACGGACCCTAGGGTCCAGACTCATTGATCTTCAAAGCCAGAACATGACGGTTGCGGCGAGGGCGACGGCGGAGAGGAAGACCTTTGGGCATCTGTCGTAGCGTGTTGCGACGCGTCGCCAGTCTTTCAGGCGACCGAACATGATCTCGATGCGGTTGCGGCGGCGATAGCGCCGCTTGTCGTAGCGGACCGCCTTGCCGCGCGACTTCCGACCCGGGATGCAAGGGCGTATCCCCTTGTCTTTCAGCGCTTCCCGGAACCAGTCGGCGTCGTAACCGCGATCCGCGATCATCCACTCGGCAGCGGGCAAGCTGCCCAGCAGGGCGGCGGCTCCGGTGTAGTCACTCACGTGGCCCGCGGTCATGAAGAACTTCAGGGGCCGTCCCTTGGCGTCGGTAACGGCATGTAGCTTGGTATTGAGCCCGCCCTTCGTTCTGCCAATCAAACGTCCGCGCTGGTCGTCGGGCCCCCCTTTTCGCCCGCAGGCTCGAAGCCGTGCGGTGCGCTTTCAGGTAGGTCGCATCGATCATGATGGTCTTCTGCCCGGCACCCTCGGAGGCCAGTCCTTCCATCATCCTGGCGAAGACTCCCATGTCGCCCCACCGCTTCCATCGGTTGTAGAGCGTCTTCGGAGGTCCATACTCACGTGGCGCATCGCACCATCTCAACCCATTACGATTGATGAAGATTATGCCGCTCAAGACCCGACGATCATCAACCCGCGGCTTGCCATGACTCCTCGGAAAGAACGGCTTCAAACGCTCCATCTGCTCGTCGGTCAGCCAGAAAAGATTGCTCATCATTGCCCCCATCAGTTCGGGAGCGTGAATCACGCAGCCAAGGCGACCGCAAGCCGATTAATGGGTCCTGACCCTAGTGGAAGATCGAGATCGCCTCCCAGCTTCCGGTCACGGCGGGGGCCAGGGCCCGCGAGGCCGCGACGAATTCGGCCACCGCGTCCCAGTTGAACCACAGGGCCGCCGCGCCGATCGCCAGTCCCAGCAGCGCGAACAGGGCATCGCGGGACATGTCCGTGCCCTTGTAGCGCCGAAGATAGGACTGCTGCAGCGGATAGACCGCGCAGATCAGCAAGCCCTTGACCAGCACCAGCCCGAACAGCCCCAGCTGCCAGAAGCACAGGAAGGTCAGCACCAGATAGATCGGCATCTGGATCATCACCAGATAGGAGAACCGGCGCAGATCCCCCTCGGCCATCAGCAGGTTGTTGCTGCCCATGATCAGGGCGCCCGGGATGTTCATCAGCGCCATCACGACCAGCATCGGCCCCGCCCCCGCGTAGCGGTCGTCATAGAGCAGCTGGATCAGCGGCCCGCCGACCACCGCCAGGGCGCCGAACATCAGCACCAGGCTTCCCGTCAGAAGGTTGCGGGCCCGGCGGATCCTGCGCAGGTTCTGCGCGCTCTGCGAGGGGGGCATCTCCCGGTACAGGGGGAACAGGATCTTCCCGGCGATCATCCCGCCCAGCATGGCGGGAAATCCGGCCATGAAAAAGGCGATGTTGTACACCCCCAGATCCCCCAGGCTGACGAACCGGCCCAGAAACAGCTTGTCGCCCTGATTGATGAGGAACCCCGCCAGGGTGCTGAGAAAGATGAACCGGCCGAAGCCCAGCAGGTCGTGCACGGCCGATCGGTCCCACCGCAGGCGGTTCGGCACCCCCTCCATGAAGCGGTGCCCGGCCAGGACGGCCACCACATTGCCGACGAGCGTGCCGATCACGAGCGCCCAGACCGAAGGCCAGACCCAGGCCAGACCGATCATCACCGCCAGGCTGATGGCCTGCGTGAAAAGCCCGATCACGGTCTGCCGGCCCAGCCGGATCCTGCGGTTCGCCACCGCCGTCTTGGTGGTCGCGAACCCCGAGATCACCGCGTTCAGCCCGACCACCGGCAGCAGCCACAGGATCTGCGGCTCTTCGTAGAAAACCGACAGGGGCCAGGCCAGGGCGCAGGCCACCAGCCACAGCACCCCGCCCCGGATGATCTGGATGGTCCAGGCCGTATTGAGGAAATCCGGCTCCTCGCCCCGCTTGTTCTGGATGATCGAGGGACGGATGCCGATGTCGGAAAACATCTGCAATCCGATGATGAAGGTCTGGATCAGGGCCATCAGGCCGAAGGCCTCGGGAAACAGCAGGCGCGTCAGCGCCGGGTTCGACAGCAGCCGCAGAAGCTGGCCGCCGCCGGTTCCGGCAAGGGAAATCACCGTGCCCCGGATCACCCGGCTGCGCAGCCCCTCGCCCCTGAAATGATTCATCAATCGCAAGATCAACAGCTCGAATGGCAGCGTCGGGCCATCCCATATCCTTCCGCGCCGGAAGCGTCACCCCGAAACCGCCCCCGCCGGAAGGACAGACCCGGATGGCGGCCGGCAGGCCAGGGCAGGCCGGGCCGGGGCCGCCTTCCCGTCAGGACCGGCGCAACCCGTTCCTGATCCGCCAGTGCAGCATCTTGAGGCTCTTTTTCAGCCGTGTATTGGCCTTGGGCGGGGCCGCGGCGATCACCGGCTTGTCCAGGAAGGGGCAGATCCGGTCATAGCCCAGCTCCTCGAGCCGCAGTTGCAGATAGTCCCGGGGCCGGCCGGCGAAATAGGCGGCAGCTTCGGCATTGTGGCGCCGATAACGCTCCAGCCAGGCGCGCTCGTGGCCCTTGGGATAGGGCGAGCCGTAGATCAGCTGGTGCAGCGCGTTGGGATGGTCGGCGAAATCGCGCACCGCGCTTGCGATCCAGGCATCCGGGTCGCGGATGACATGGATGAACTTCGACCCCGGGAACCGCTGGTCCAGAAAGCGGTAGAGCAGCGGCCAGGGCGTATCCTTGGCCGCGTCGTGGCTGTCCATGATCGACACCGCCCGCCGCTCGAGATCGTCCCAGCCAAGATCGGACCGCGCCGCCAGGTCGCGAAAGCCGTGATAGCCCGCGACCCGGTATCCAAGCTGGCCCAGCATGGTCCCCAGGGTGGTGGTGCCGCTTTTCTGAAAGCCGATCCCGAATACCTTGGTCAATGATGCCCCCCTGCTGCGCCCGCGGCCACTCTAGCGCCGATGCCGCGCAAAAGGCGCGTCTTTCCCGGATCAAGGTTTACGGCACTGCGCCGCCGCCCCCGGCCCGGGAAAGGACCGCGGGAACCGGCGCATCCGCTTGCGCACTGTCCCCTTGCGGCCCCATCCCGCCACCGGCCCATCTTGCGTCCCGGCCGCGATTGGGGCAACCGCGCCGGGGTGGACGCAGCGCAGGGACGAAACGGATGACCGGCACAGCCGCCGCGCCAGCGGCGACCAGAACGGCCGCGGGCGCGGCGATCGGCCTCGAAGGGGTCGGCAAGGCCTTCGAGGGGCCGGGCGGCGCGCGGGTCGTGGCGCTCGAGGACGTGACGCTGCATGTCGAGCCGGGGGCGATCTGCGGGATCATCGGCCGGTCGGGCGCGGGCAAGTCCACGCTGCTGCGGATGGTCAACGGGCTGGAACGGCCGACCAGCGGCACCGTCACCGTGGCGGGGCGCGACGTGGGCCGGGCGCGCGGCGCCGACCTGCGCAGGGTCCGGCGCGAGGTGGGCATGATCTTCCAGCACTTCAACCTGCTGTCCTCGCGCAGCGTGGCGGGCAACATCGCCCTGCCGCTGGAGATCGCCGGCACGCCGTCCGACAGGATCCGCGCCCGCGTCGCCGACCTGATCGCGCGGGTGGGCCTTGACGGGCTGCAGGACCGCTATCCGGCCGAACTCTCGGGCGGGCAGAAGCAGCGCGTGGGCATCGCCCGGGCGCTTGCCATGCAGCCCCGGGTGCTTCTGTCGGACGAGGCGACAAGCGCGCTTGACCCCGAGACCACGCGGACGGTGCTGCGGCTTCTGGCCGACATCAACCGCGACCTGGGCCTGACGATCCTGCTCATCACCCATGAAATGGCGGTGGTGCGCGACATCGCCAGCCACATGGCGGTGATCGAGGCGGGCCGGATCGTGGAATCGGGGCCGACCTACGACATCTTCACCCGTCCCGGCCATCCGACCACGCGATCCTTCCTGGGCGGGGTCACGGGGCTGACCCTGCCCGCCTTCCTGGCCGGGCGGATGCTGGACCGCCGCCCCGACGGCCCGTCCCAGCAGGTGATCCGCGTGACCTTCGCGGGCACCCACGCCACCGACCCGATGCTGTCCCGGCTGGCCGTGGAAAGGGGCATCGCCTCCAACATCCTGGCCGGCGCCATCGAGGAGGTGGGCGGGCGCCCCTTCGGCAACCTGCTGATCTCTGTCGATGCCGCGCAGGGGGCCGAGGCGCGGGCCTATCTGGAACGGCACGGGCTTCTGACCGAGGTGCTGGGCCATGTCCGCTGACCTGATCTGGCTGCTGTGGGAAGCGACGCTGCAGACCCTCTACATGGTCGCGGCCTCGACCCTGCTGGGCACCGCCTTCGGCCTGCCGCTGGGGGTGTTCCTGGCCGTCTCGCAGCGGGGCGAACTGCTGTCGGCGCCCTGGGCGAACAAGGCTCTGGGGCTGGTGGTCAACGCCACGCGGTCGGTGCCCTTCATCATCCTGGTGGTGGCGATCATCCCGCTGACCCGCGCCATCGTCGGCACCTCGATCGGCACCGATGCCGCCATCGTGCCGCTGACCCTGGCCGCGATCCCCTTCATCGCCCGGCTTGTGGAAAACGCCATCCGCGAGGTCGATCCCGGCCTGATCGAGGCCGCCCGCGCCATGGGCGCCACGCCCTTGCAGATCATCACCAAGGTGCTGCTCCGCGAGGCCCGGCCCGGCATCGCCCTGGGGCTGACGCTGGCCGTGGTCAGCCTGATCGGCTATTCCGCCATGGTCGGCGCCGTCGGCGGCGAAGGCCTGGGCGACCTGGGCATCCGCTACGGCTATCAGCGCTTCATGCCCGAGGTGATGCTGGCGGTGGTCGTGGTGCTGATCGTGCTGGTGCAACTGGTGCAGTCGGCCGGCGAATGGATCGCCGCCCGCTTCGACAGGCGCGCCCCCCGCAACCGGGGCCGCTGACATGGCCCCGATCCCCGCAGACAAGAAAGGAACCCGTCCGATGCTGCGTCTTGTTACCCTGACTTCCGCCCTGGCGCTGTCCGCCGCCGCCGCCCTGGCCCAGGACATCAAGGTCGGCGTATCCCCCGGCGAACACGCCGAGATCATGGAGCAGGTCGCCCGCGTCGCCGAGCCGATGGGCCTGGACATCGAGGTGGTCGAGTTCTCGGACTACGTGATCCCGAACACCGCGCTCGCCGACGGCGACATCCAGGCCAACAGCTTCCAGCACCGGCCCTATCTGGAAAACCAGATCCGCGACCGCGGCTTCGACCTGGTCGAGATCGCCACCACCATCACCACGCCGATGGGCGTCTATTCCGACAGCCTGGACAGCCTGGAGGCGCTGCCGGACGGCGCCAGGATCGGCATCCCGAACGATCCGACCAATGGCGGGCGGGCGTTGCTGCTGCTGCAGGATCTGGGGCTGCTGACCCTGGCCGAAGGCACGGGCCTGGTGCCCACGCCCCTGGACATCACCGAGAACCCCAAGGACCTGGAGTTCCTGGAACTGGACGCGGCGCAGCTGCCGCGGTCGCTGGCCGACACGGATGCCTCGATCATCAACACCAACTACGCGCTTGCCGCGGGCCTGGATCCCAACACCGACACGATCGCCATGGAAAAGGCCGACAGCCCCTATGTGAACATCATCGTGGTGCGCCAGGGCGATCAGGACCAGGACTGGGCGAAAAAGCTGGTCCAGGCCTATCACAGCCCCGAGGTGAAGGCCTTCATCGAGGAGAAGTACGCAGGCTCGGTGCTGACCAGCTGGTGACCGCAGGGGACCGCCGCATGGGGCGGCCCCTTCTTCCTTCCCCGGCCCTGACCCGGGCGCGGCCGCCGGGCTCAGCCCAGGCCCAGCGTCGCGCGGCCGCGGGCCACAAGCGCCGCCAGGTCGGCGCGGGACTGTTCGCCAAATTTCAGCTTGCCGACTGGCAACCCCCATTGTCATCCTTAGGGTTTGGCAGCAGTGTCTGGTGCAATTCGTCTTTGTGGTGACAAAATGTTTCAAAGCTCTTCCAGGTCTGAAGTTTTGCCAGAGAGCATCCCTTCTATTCTGTATCAGACATGGGAAACGCACGAGTTGAGCGAGGGTATGGCGAAAGCTCGAGACACATGGCTGACTGCAAATCCTGACTTCCAGCACATCCTGCATGACGCTGAGGAGCGTCGTGCCCTTGTTTCCGAGTTTGGTGAAAAGCCTTTACGCGCATACGACCTTCTTCCCAGTGGGGCCTTCAAGGCTGACTTGTGGCGTTACTGTGCGCTGTACAAAACAGGTGGCGTTTATGCTGATATAGATTCATTATGTTTTGCGCCTTTGAATGAATATCTTCGGAATGAAGACAGGTTTGTTGCGTCCGCAGGTGTTCGTCCAGACGGTAGACTTGCTTGGGTAATTTCAAACGGGATGATAGCCTCGGCACCTGGTCATCCTTTTCTGGAAAAGGCCATTTCGCGGGCTACGAACCTCACTCTCAGGGGCGATCTGGACGGATTTTTCACGACAGGACCAGGTGGGCTAGGTATTTCCGTCAATCGCGTCCTGGGCCGGCGGGATAAATATCCCAACCCTGCAGGAAATTACGATCATGGATTCCGTCTGCTTCGAAAGGTAAGGTCAGAGATTTTCGATGGCGAACGACTGGTCGTTTCCGCTCATTATAAAGGCTACAAGGATGACTTGTCGCGGCTTGGGATTGCGCATTGGCGATCGCAGGAACATCCGCTCAGCCTATGGCAAAAGGTCAAGCGGCGGTTCTGGAACTAGCAACCCTGGCTGTTGTCCAGCCTGGTGAAGCCTGCTGTGACCTTCGACACCCTGACCCGGGCGCGGCCGCCGGGGGCTCAGCCCAGGCCCAGCGTCGCGCGGCCGCGGGCCACAAGCGCCGCCAGGTCGGCGCGCGACTGTTCGCCGAACACCGCCTCGTCACCGGCAAGGAAGGTCGGCGTGCCCATCAGGCCCATGTGCTCGGCCAGCTGGAAGGACAGGCCGATGTGGCGGCTCACCGGCTCGGCCTCCATGCCGCGGCGCAGGGCGGCTTCGTCCAGGTCCATCCGGCGGGCCACGCGCATCACGCTGGCTTCCTCGGCCCGGCCGTCCATGGCCAGCAGGGCGGTGTGGAACTGCCAGTAGCGGCCCGTCGGCAACGAGGCCAGCGAGGCGCGGGCGGCGAAGTCCGAGCCCTCGCCGAAGACCGGCCATTCGCGATAGACCACCCGCAGCCGCGGATCCGAGGCGATCAGGCCCTGGATCGGGCCGGCCATCCTGCGGCAATGCGGGCAGTTGTAGTCGAAGAACACCGACAGGGTGATGTCGCCCCGGGGGTTGCCCAGGACCGGCGCGGTCGGGTCGCGTTCCAGGGCCTGGCGCAGCTCCTCGGGCATCGGGTTGGGGCGGTCGGCGGCGCGCAGCGGCAGGGCGGCAAGCGCCCCGCAGGCGGCGGCACTGGTCAGGACAAGGCGGCGGGGGATCATGGGGCGGGCCTTTCGGATGGGGACGCCACACTTAAGCCGCCGGCCGGGCGCGGGGAATGGCCCGGCGGTCACGATGCCGTAGGCGGGCCCGGCGGCGCTGACATCGGGGCCCGGGGGGGTAGACTTGCCGGACCGACCGCGACCGGCCCGACCGGCTGTCGCCCGAGGGCGGCCATGATCGCCGATCCGGGCGGTGTGAGCGACTTCACATGTCCGGGACCGCGCGCATATCGGTTGTCCCGAGGCGCGCGATGGGGTGTTCTGGTGCCAGATCGTCGGGTCGCCGGAGGGAGTAAGGAATGCGCGCGGTCAAGGCCGTCCTGGGACTGGTCGTGATCCTGGCCGCGGCTGCGGGCGGGCTGTACCTGACCGAACGCCTGCTGGCCGCCTCCGAACCGGCGGCGGCGGCGCAGCAGGGCGGCGGCGGCCCGCTGCGGGTGGAAACCATCGCCCCCGAGACCGTGACCTTCGCCGATGCCGTCACCGCCGTGGGCACCGCCCGCGCGCGCCGGGCGGTGGAACTGCTTCCCGAATCCGGCGGCCGCATCCGCCGCATCGCCTTCCAGCCCGGCGATCTGGTCGCGGCGGGGGCGGTGCTGGTGGAACTGGACGACCGCGCCGAGCAGGCCGACCTCAAGGCGGCCGAGGCTACCCTGGCCGAGGCGCAGACCGCCTTCGACCGCCTGGAAAGCCTGAACCGGACGGGCAACGCCTCGGACGCCGCCTTCCAGACCGCCCGCGCCGCCCTGCTGCGCGCCGAGGCCGAGCGCGACCGCGCCCTGGTGGCCCTGGAAGACCGCAGCCTGCGCGCGCCCTTCGCCGGCGTCGTCGGCCTGTCCGATCTGGTCGAGGGCCAGGTGATCGACACCGCCACCCCCGTCACCACCCTGGACGACCTGGCGGTGATCGAGGTCGATTTCAGCGTCCCCGAAACCCTTCTGCCGCGCCTGGAACGCGGCCAGCGGGTCGAACTGACCTCGGCCGCCTGGCCCGGCCGGGTGTTCCAGGGCACCATCAGCCGCATCGACAGCCGCGTGGACGCCGCCACCCGCAGCCTGGCGCTGCGCGCGGAAATCCCCAACGACGACCGCGCGCTTGCGGGGGGCATGTTCCTGCAGGTGCGGCTGGTGCTGGGCGAACGGCGCCGCCCGGCGGTCCCCGAAAGCGCCCTGTCGGTGGAAGGCGACCGGACCCTGGTCATGGTCGCCGACGGCGACACGGCGCGGCAGGTGGACATCGTCACCGGCCAGCAGCAGGAGGGCCTGGTCGAGGTGGTGTCGGGGCTTGCGCCCTCGGCGCGGGTGATCGTCACCAACCTGCACCGCCTGACCGACGGCGCCGCCATCGAGCCCGTGGCCCAGGAACGCCGGGTCGAGGCCCTGCCCGCGGCGGCCCCGCCCGTTCCCGCCCCCGCCCCGGCGGAGGGCGGCGGATGAGCCTGCCCGACCTGTCCCTGCGCCGGCCGGTGACGGCCACGGTCCTGAACCTGCTGATCGTCCTGATCGGCGCCGTCGCCATGTCGCGCCTGCCCGTCCGCGAACTGCCCCAGGTCGATGCCGCCCAGGTCACGGTCCGCGTCGATTACACCGGCGCCGCCCCGGACGTGGTGGACAGCCAGGTGGCCTCGGTGATCGAGGGATCGCTGGCGGGGGTCAGCGGCGTCACCTCGATGTCCACGGAATCCGAACGGGGCCGGATGCGCACGGTGCTGACCTTCGATTCCGGCCGCGACATTGACGCGGCCGCCAACGACGTCAGGAACGCCGTCGAGCGCGTGGTGGGCCGCCTGCCCGAGGAGGCCGAGCGCCCGCTTGTGGACAAGAACGACAGCGAGGGCGATCCGGTGGTGCGGCTGTCGCTGTCCAGCCCGGACATGACGCCGCTGGAACTGTCGGACTACGCCACCCGCTTCCTGGTGGACCGCTTCTCGCGCCTGCCGGGCGTGGCCAACACCGTCGTCTTCGGCGCCCGCTCGCCCGCCATGCGGATCTGGCTGGACCAGTCGCGCATGGCCGCCTATGGCGTCACCACCGGCGACGTCATCGACGCGCTCGAGGCCAACAACATCGAACTGCCCGCCGGAGAGATCGAGACCGGCGCCCGGCAGCTGCAGGTCCTGGCCCAGACCCGCTTCACCAGCCCCGACACCTTCCGCCAGGTGGTGATCCGCGACGCGGGACCCGCAGAAGCCGGCCGGCCGCTGCGCCTTGGCGACATCGCGCGCATCGAGGAAGGCCCCGAGCAGCGGGAATCGATCTTCCGCGCCAACGGGGTGATCTCGCTGGGGATGGGGGTCCAGCCGCAGGCCCAGGCCAATACCGTCGCCATCTCCGAGGCGGTGAAGGCGGAACTGGCCCGGATCCGCCCCACCCTGCCGCCGGGCATGAGCCTGGACATCACCGCCGACGAGGCGGTGTTCATCGAAAGCTCGATCGCGCAGGTCCTCAAGGTCTTTGCCGAGGCGGTGGCCCTGGTGATCGCGGTGATCTTCCTGTTCCTGGGCTCGATGCGGCTGTCGATGATCCCGGTGGTGACCATCCCGGTCTCGGCGCTTGGCGCCGGGCTGGCGATGCTGGCCCTGGGGTTTTCCATCAACATCCTGACGCTGTTCGCGCTGATCCTGGCCATCGGCCTGGTGGTGGACGACGCCATCGTGGTGCTGGAAAACATCCAGCGGCACCGCGCCATGGGCAAGTCGCGGCTGGCTGCGGCGCGCGACGGATCCGCCCAGGTCAGCTTCGCGGTGATCGCCACCACCGCCGTGCTGATCGCGGTCTTCGTGCCCGTCAGCTTCATGGAGGGCGAGATCGGCAAGCTGTTCGCCGAATTCGGCATCGTGCTGGCGGTGGCGGTGGCGGTCTCGGCCCTGGTCGCGCTGACCCTGTCGCCGGTGCTGGCCGCGAAGATCATGCCGCGCGAGGAACGCCCCAACGTGCTGACCCGGGGCGTCAACCGCCTGATCGGCTGGCTGGAGCGCGGCTATGGCGCGGTGCTGGACCGGCTGATCGCCCGGCCCGTGCCGATCCTGGCCCTGACCGCCTTCCTGATGGCGGGGGCCGTTGCCGTCTATGGCCACCTGCCCCGCCAGCTGACCCCCGACGAGGACCGCGGCCAGATCCGCATCACCGTGACCGCGCCGCAGGGCTCGAACCTGGCCTATACCGACGCCGCCACCCGCAAGGTCGAGGCGCTGCTGGAACCCTTGCGCGAGGCCGGCACCGTCACCAACGTCACCACCATCGTCGGCACCTGGGGCGAACTGCGCCGGTCGCTGCTGCTGGTGAACCTGGCCGACTGGAAGAAGCGCGACGTCAGCGTCGAGCAGGTCATCGCCGACCTGCGCCCGCAACTGGCCCGCATCCCGGATGCCGCGACCTTCATCCGCGCCGCGGAGGGGCTGGGGCTGGGCAGCGGGCAGGGCAACATCCGCTGGATGCTGGGCGGCCCCGACATGGACCGGGCGGCGGCCTGGGCCAACGACATGGCGGGGGTGCTGGAGGACGACCCGCGGCTCGCCTCGGTCGAGGTGAACCACGCCGCCAACCAGCCCGGCGCCAACCTGTCGATCGACCGCACCCGCGCCCAGGATCTGGGCCTGTCGGCGGAAACCATCGCCCAGACCCTGCAGGTCCTGTTCGCGTCCCGCAGCGTCGGCGAATACACCAGCGACGGGCGGCAGTATCCGGTGGTCCTGCAGGCCTCGCCCGAGGACCGCGATTCCGTGCAGGACATGCTGTCGGTGTTCCTGCGCAACGACCGGGGCGACCTGATCCCCCTGTCGGCCTTCGCCGGCATCGCGACCGGCGCCACCGCCCCCGCCGTCAACCGCTATGACCGCCTGATCTCGGTCGAGATGGAGGCCGACATCGCCCCCGGCACCGATCTGGCCGGCGCCATGGCCGCGGTCGAGGAGGCGATGGCCGGGATGCCCGCCGGCGCGGTCCTGGCCTGGGAGGGGCAGGCCAAGGACTATCTGGAAAGCTCGGGCGGGATCGCCACGGTCTTCGCCATGTCGCTGATGATCGTCTTCCTGGTGCTGGCCGCGCAGTTCGAAAGCTTCCGCACGCCGCTGACGATCATGCTGACCGTGCCCTTGGGCCTGGCCGGGGCGGTGGTGACGCTGCTCATCACCGGGGGGACGGTGAACATCTTCTCTCAGGTGGGGATGATCCTGCTGATCGGCATCATGGCCAAGAACGGCATCCTGATCGTGGAATTCGCCAACCAGCTGCGCGAGGAGGGCCGGCCCCTGGTCCAGGCCGCGCGCGAGGGCGCGGTCACCCGCCTGCGCCCGGTGATGATGACCACCATCGCCACCATCCTGGGCGCGGTGCCCCTGGCCATCGCCACCGGCGCGGGGGCCGAAAGCCGCCGGGCCATCGGCGCGGTGATCGTGGGCGGGCTGTCGCTGGCCTTCGTGCTGACGCTGCTGATCACCCCGGTGATCTATGTCCTGATCGAGGGGATGCGGCGCAAGCCGGCCGGAGAGGCCGCGCCGGTGGCGGCGGAATAGGGGCTGGCGTCCCGCGGTGGCCGGGGGCGCTTCGCCCCCGGACCCCCGGCCCGGCTCCCGAGCCGCCCCTTCAGGGGCGACTGGCATCCCGGCAGGGCCGCGCTAGAATGCGGACATGCGCGGATCCGGGCTTTCCTGGCACGATTCGGGCGATGGCGACCAGCCCGCCCCGCCCCGCCCGGCCGACTGGCTGGCGGCGCAGGCGGCCCTGGCGGTCGAACTGGCCGGGGCGGCGCTTGCCGCAGGCCGGCTCGAGGCGCGCCTGACGGCGATGGAGGACAGCGCCCGCGCCGGCGCCACCGCCGCCTGGCCTTGGCCGAGATCGAGGAGATGCTGCGCGCCCAGGGCACCCCCTGTCGCGCGAGGAGATCGGGCTGGACGCCATGGCGGCCCGCGCCGGCACCGACCTGGCGGCCATGGCCCAGGCCCGCTGGGCCCTGCGGCGGCTGGAAGGACAGTCCGACCCGGCCCGGCTGCGCGATTTCCTGGCCCTGCACCGGAGCGATGACCGGACCGGCCCGCGGGAAGGCGGCCGGGCGGCGGATCCGGCCTGGTCGGACCGCCCCTCGGGCGCGGCCTTCGACGCGGCGGCGGCGGATTTCCTGGAGGCGGTCGAGGGGCTGTCGCGGCTCCATCCCCTGGCCCGCGCGCCCGCGGCCCGGATGCTGTGGCGGCTGGCCGACCTGTCGCCCGGCGGCGCCGGGATCGAGGCCGCGGTCTGGGCCGCCCGCGACATGGCCCGGGCGACGCCGGGCCTGGCCTTCCTGCCCCTGGGCCGGCACGGCCGGGCGATCTGGACCGACGGCGGCCCGCCCGAGGCCCGGCTGTCGCGCCACCTGGCCGCCGTGGCGCGCGGCGCCGCGGACGCCTGCCGGATGCTGGACCGCCTGGCCGACTGGGCGCAGGCCGCGCGCGGGGCCACCGCCGCCATCAAGGGCCGGAACCCCGCCCGCATCATCGCGGCCTTGGCCGCCCACCCGGTCCTGCACACCGCCCAGGTAGAGGAGCTGGCGGGCATCAGCCGCGACACCGCCGAACGGCTTCTGTCGCGGATGCGCGCCCTGGGTCTGGTGCGCGAGATCACCGGCGCGCGGCGCTTCCGGCTGTGGGCGGCGGCGGCCTGAGGCCGGCGCGGCGCTTGCCCCCGCGGGCGCGGCGCTCTAGCAGTCCGGCAACCCAAGGACTGCAAGGCGCGCGACGATGCCCCATCCCGACCTGACCCTGGCCGCCGTCGTCGTCACCCATGACCGGCTGGACCAGCTTGCCACGACGCTGGCCCGCCTTCTTGCAGAGCCGGTGCAGCACGTGGTGGTGGTGGACAACGCCTCGGGGGACGGGACGGCCGGCTGGCTTGCCGGGCAGCGCGACCCGCGGCTGATCCTGCACCGGTCCGAGCGGAACCTGGGCGGCGCGGGCGGCTTTTCGCTGGGCCTGGAGATCG
>NZ_JBVFUV010000004.1:0-139067 GCF_055693925.1 Paracoccus sp. BR5-17 | reverse complement strand
CGGCGCCTACGCGCCAGACCAGGTGACGGACTGGGCGGTGTCGAAGCCCTATTACGACCGCATCCGCGCCCTGGAGAGCGAGATCGGGTCGCATTCCTATACCCATCCCCACGACACCAACCTGCTGCTGCCGGACCAGATCACGGACCAGATCCTGCAGGCGCGCATCGCCGCCTACAGCAGCATCGTCAGCCACGGCGTGCCCAGCTGGTCCCCCTATGCCACCCGCAGCGATGCCAGTCCGGCGGTGTTGAACACGCTGTCCCAAATGAGCGTCAGCCAGATCAACGCGATCCTTGCCGACACGCTGAACCGGACCAACCCGGCCAATCCGAACGCCGTCAGCGTCCTGGCCCTGACCGAGGTCGAGCGGGCGGTGCTGGAGGCATCCTACACGTTCCAGTTCCAGTACTCGAAGCTGATCATCGAACGCGAACTTGGCATCGACATCACCGGGGCCGCCGTCCCCGGCGCGCCCGAGCGTCTGGACGCCACGCGCGAGATGATCGAGTATTACGACTATCTCAGCGGCGGCTATTCCGGCGTCGGCGCGGGCTATCCCGGTGCCTTCGGCTACCTGACGCCCGACGAGAAGGGCCAGGTGTATCTGGCCCCCAACATGTCGTTCGACTTCTCGCTGATCGGCTGGTCCGGCATGACCCCGCAGCAGGCCGAGGCAGCGTGGCTCAAGGAATACGCGGCGCTGACGGCCAACGGCACCACGCCCATCGTGGCCTTCCCCTGGCACGACTATGGCCCCACCAACTGGAACCTGGGCGATCCCACGCAGGTCTATAACCTGCAGATGTTCCAGTCCCTGATCGCTGCGGCAGCCGCAGGCGGGGCCGAGTTCGTCACGGGTCAGGATCTGGCCAGCCGGATCGACAGCTTCTCGCAGAGCAGCCTGACCGCCACGCGCGCGGGCAACGTCATCACCGCCACCGTGGGGTCCAGCGACGCGGGCCACTTCGCCCTGGACATCGGGAAGGAGGGGCAGATCGCCTCGGTCGCCAACTGGTATGCCTGGGACGCGGATTCGATCTTCCTGCCCCGGAACGGCGGCACGTTCCAGATCACCTTGGGCAGCCAGATGGCCGATGTCACCCGCATCGCCGCCCTGCCGATGCGCGGAGAGCTTATCTCGGTCTCGGGGACCGGATCCGACCTGAACTTCAGCTTCCACGGACGCGGCGAGGTGCTGGTGGACCTCAGGACGCAAGGCAACCTGCCGGTCCGCATCACCGGGACGGACGGCGCCACGCTGCCCGGTGCGGGCAATGTGTCGCTGTCCTTCGACGCGGTCGCGCAGCATTCGGTCCTGGTCGATTTCCTGGCCGCCGGAACCCAGCTTATCGGGGCGGCCGCGACGGACATCCTTCTGGGCGGCACCGGCACCAACCGCCTCGAGGGCCGTGGCGGCGACGACATCCTGTCGGGCGGAGCCGGGGCGGACCGCTTCGTGTTCCGGCTGGGCGAGGCCTTCGACACCGTCCTGGACTTTGTCAGCGGCAGCGACCGGCTGGAGCTGCGCGGCTTCGGCTTCACCAGTACCACCCAGGCCAGGAACGCCTTCGTCGATACCGACCTGGGCCTCGAGATGACGGCAAACAACAGCCATCTGCTTCTGGCCGGTCTGGATGCGGAAGACCTGCGCGCCTCCGACATCATCAATTCGTTCCTGGTCTGAACCCCTTTTGCCCAAGCGAAGGACATTCGACATGCACGCAAGGCTCTTTGGAACCGACGGAGTCCGCGGACGGGCGAACGCCTGGCCCATGACCCCGGATGCCGTCATGCAGCTTGGCCGCGCAGCCGGGCGCCACTTCGTGAACCTCGGGCAGGCCTGCACCGTCGTGATCGGGAAGGACACGCGGCTTTCGGGATACATGGTCGAAAGCGCGCTTGTGGCGGGCTTCACCTCGGCGGGGATGGACGTGGTTCTGACGGGGCCGCTGCCGACGCCGGCGATCGGGATGCTGACGCGGTCGCTGCGCGCCGATCTGGGGGTCATGATCTCGGCCTCGCACAACCCCCACGAGGACAACGGAATTAAGTTCTTCGGCCCCGACGGCTACAAGCTGTCGGACGCGGACGAGGCCGCCATCGAGGCCGCCATGGGCGACGGCGGCAACCGGGCCGATCCGTCCTTCCTGGGCCGCGTCAAGCGTATCGACGGGGCCGGCGAACGCTATATCGAATTCGCCAAGCGGGCCTTTCCGCATGGCCTGCGGCTGGACGGGCTGCGCGTCGTGGTGGATGCCGCGAACGGCGGCGCCTACCGTGTCGGCCCCGACCTGATCTGGGAACTGGGCGCCGAGGTGATCCGCCTCGGCGCCGAGCCGAACGGCATCAACATCAACGCCGGCTGCGGATCGACCGCGCCGCGGGCCTGCATCGAGGCCGTCAAGGCGCACCGCGCGGATCTGGGCATCACGCTGGACGGCGATGCCGACCGGGTCCACCTGATCGACGAAAAGGGCCGCCTGATCGACGGCGACCAGGTGATGTCCCTGATCGCCGAACGCGCCCAGGCCCAGGGCAAGCTGGCCCACGACACGCTGGTCGCGACGGTCATGTCCAATTCGGGCCTGGAACGCCACCTGGCGGGCCGGGGGATCGGCCTGGTCCGCACCAAGGTGGGCGACCGCCACGTCGTCGAACGCATGCGGCAGGGCGGCTTCAGCGTCGGGGGCGAACAATCGGGCCACATCATCCTGTCCGAGTTCAGCACCACCGGCGACGGGCTTGTGGCCGCGCTGCAGGCCCTGGCGGCGATCCGCGAGGCGGATCGGCCGGCATCCGAAGTGCTGTCGCGGTTCGAGCCCCTGCCCCAGCTGACCCGCAACGTCCCGATCCTGCGCGGAAGCGCGCCGCTGGAACGACCGTCGGTCGCCGAAACCATCGACCGGATGGCCCGACGGCTTGGGGACGCCGGCCGGCTGCTGGTCCGGCCCTCGGGGACAGAGCCGCTGATCCGCATCATGGCCGAAGGCGAAGACGTGGCCCTGCTGGCCGAAATCGCCGACGAGATCAGCCACGTCCTGCGCGGCGAGCCGCAGCCCGACGCGGATCTTTCCCCGCATCATCACCCCGCTGCCCTGGCGGCAGCCCTTCGGCCGCGTCCGTGCAGCCCGAACTGACCCGCAGCGCCTGAGGAGGGCCAAACCATGTGCGGTATCGTCGGCGTCATCGCCAAGCAACCCGCGGCCCCGATCCTGATGGCATCGCTGCAGCGACTTGAATATCGCGGCTACGATTCGGCCGGCCTGGCCATTCTCGAGGGCGGGGTGATGGACCGCCGGCGCGCGGCCGGCAAGCTGTCCGCCCTGGCGCGGCTTCTGGCCGACCAGCCGCTGCCCGGCACCACCGGGATAGGCCACACCCGCTGGGCGACACATGGCGGCCCGACCGAGGCGAACGCCCATCCCCACCGGTCAGGGCCTGTGGCGGTCGTCCACAACGGCATCATCGAGAACTATCTTGACCTGAAACGAGAGCTTGCGGCCGCCGGCTGTCCCTTCGAGTCCCAGACCGACACCGAAGTTATCGCGGCGCTGTGCGCCTCGATGCTGGCACGGGGGCTGTCCTGCGAGGACGCGGCCGCGGCCACCATCGCCCGCCTGCGCGGCGCCTATGCGCTGTGCTTCGTCTTCGAGGGGCGGCCCGACCTTCTGGTTTGCGCCCGGCGCGGCTCTCCTTTGGTCATCGGCCTTGGCACGGGCGAGAATTTCGTCGGCTCGGATGCCATCGCGCTTGCCGCCATGACGAACCGCATCTGCTATCTTGAAGAAGGCGACTGGGCCGTGCTGACCCGGGGAGAGGTGCAGATCCACGATGCCTCGGGCAACCGGGTCCTGCGCGAGGTGCAGAATGTCGCGATCGAGACGATCATCGCCGACAAGGGCCAGCACCGCCATTTCATGGCCAAGGAAATCCACGAGCAGCCGGGCGTCATCGCCCGCGCCCTGGGGGCATGGGTCTCGGACGAGCGCGACCGGATCACCTGCGCGGCCGAGGGCATCGACTGGGCGCGGACACCGCGGCTGACCATCGTCGCCTGCGGCACCGCCTTCTATGCGGCGCATGTGGCCAAGGTCTGGATGGAGCGGGTCGCGCGGATCCCCGTGGAAATCGAGATCGCCTCCGAGTTCCGCTACCGCGAGCCGCCCCTGCCCGCAGGCGGCGTGACGATGGTGGTCAGTCAGTCGGGCGAAACCGCCGACACCCTGGCCGCGCTGCGTTACGCCAAGTCGCGCGGCCAGGTCACGGTGGGGCTGGTCAACGTCACCACATCGACCATCGCGCGCGAGGCCGACATCGTTCTTCCGATCCATGCCGGCCCCGAAATCGGCGTGGCCTCGACCAAGGCCTTCACGGCGATGGTGCTGTGCCTGTCGGCCCTGGCCGTCATGATCGCCCGCAAGCGCGGCCAGATCGACGCGGCGCAGGAACGCGGCCATGTCGAACTGTTGTCCACGGTGCCGCGGCTGATGGCCGAAACCATCGCCCAGGAGCCGGCCTTCGAAGCTCTTGCCCGCGAGATCTCCGAGGCCGACGACGCGCTCTTTCTGGGGCGGGGGCTGATGTATCCGCTGGCGCTGGAAGGCGCGCTGAAGCTGAAGGAGATCACCTACATCCATGCCGAGGGCTATGCCGCGGGGGAAATCAAGCATGGCCCCATCGCCCTGGTGGACGAGGCCACCCCGATCATCGCGCTTGCCCCCAGCGATGCGCTTTTCGGGAAGCTGTCCTCGAACCTGCGCGAAGTCATCGGGCGCAAGGGTCGGGTGGCGCTTCTGGGCGACGCGGCCGCGTGCCGCGACATGGCGGAGGAGGTCTGGCGCAGCGTGGAACTGCCCGCCGTGGATCCGCTGATCGCGCCCTTCATCTATGCCGTGGCCGTGCAGTTCATCGCCTATCACGCCGCCGTCGCGAAGGGCACCGATGTGGACCAGCCCCGGAACCTGGCGAAATCGGTGACGGTGGAATGATGGACGGCAGCGCACAGCCCCAACGATCGTCTTCGGGCAAGAACATCCTTGCCACCGGGGGCGCCGGATACATCGGCTCGCATGTCGTGGTCGAACTGCTGCAGGCCAACCACCAGGTCGTCATCCTGGACAACTTCGAGAACTCGGACCGCCGGAGCGCCGCCCGCATCCCGCAGATCGCCAACGGCTCCATCGTCCTGGTCGAAGGGGATGTCCGAGACGAGCAGGTGGTCGCCGAACTTCTCAGGCAATACCGGATCGACGCGGTGATCCATCTTGCCGGAAAGAAGGCGGTGGGCGAATCAGTGGCCGACCCCCTGCTTTACTTCCGCGACAACCTGCTGGGCGCCGTCTCGCTGTTGCGCGCCATGCTGGAGGCCGGCGTCCGCAAGCTGGTGTTCTCGTCATCCGCGACGGTCTACGGGATCCCCAAGGTGCTGCCGATCCCGGAAACCGCGCCCACGGGGGTCACGAATCCCTATGGCCGCACCAAGCTGATGATCGAGGAGATGATCGACGACCTGGTAATGGCCGAACCCGATTTCCGCGCCATCTCGCTGCGCTACTTCAACCCGGTCGGCGCCCATTCCAGCGGCCTGATCGGCGAAAACCCGAAGGGGACGCCCAACAACCTGTTTCCCTATGTCGCGCAGACGGCGATCGGCCAGCGGAAGGAGGTGCAGGTTTTCGGCAGCGACTACGACACCCCCGACGGGACGGGCGTGCGCGACTATATCCATGTCGTCGATCTTGCCCAGGGACATGTCGCGGCCATCGACCGGCTGTTCGGTCCCCCGCTGGAAGACCGCCACATGCGCATCAACCTGGGAACCGGCCGGGGCTACAGCGTTCTCGAGATCATCAACGCCTTTTCCGAGGCCTGCGGCTTCCCGATCCCCTATCGCCTGGTCGCCCGCCGCCCGGGCGACGCGGCGATGTCGCTGGCCGATCCCAGCCGGGCCGGTTCCGTGCTGTCCTGGCGCGCCACCCGCGATCTTGCCCGGATGTGTGCCGACCACTGGGCGTTCCAACGGCAGTCGGCACTGGACAGCAGGCCCTATCTTGTGGCGAAATCAGATCTCGGACACACGGCTCCGGCACACAGTTTCAGCGCCGCCACCTGAGGCAACCCGCCGGGTGAATCTGGCGCGCTGCAACCCCGCGGCCGGGCCGGGTCTGTCCCTGCGCCCGGGAGGCGGCGCAATTCGGGAGCGCGAGCCTTGAACATCACGTCACTGTCCTGGGCTGCTGCTCTGTTCGGATTGGCAGCCGCCTGCATTCCCCCGCAGTTTGCCCAGGCCCAGGCCCAGACCCAGGCGCAGGTCGCGCCAGAGGCCCTCGATCCCCCCGGCAAGAATGCGTGATGTCGAACCCCAGATCCCGCGCCACCCGGCTGGCGCAGTCGTTGCAGGACGGATACGGAGTCCAGTACTGGGGCGCGACCTACAACGCCGAGACGCTGGCGGCCCAGCCCCACGGCCTTCTGATCCTGGAGGTCACGAAGATCGGCGCGCCCTACAGCGACACGGGCCGCGAGGTCTTCTTCACCCCCGAGGAGATCGCCACGATCAACCAGGGCGGCGCCCGCCCGGTCCTTGGCTATCTGAACGTCAGCGAGGTCGAAACCTATCGCAACTACTGGATCGACCAGGTCGGCGGCGTCAACGCGCCCGCGCCCGAGGTTCTTCCCGACTGGTACGGCCCCTCGACCGTTCATGGCGAACATCTGTCGGCCTACTGGAAGGACAGCTGGCACAAGATCCTGCTGGAGCGGACCGACCGGCTGATGCAGACCGGCATCGACGGGCTCTTTCTGGACGATGTGCTGCATTATTACAGCCACGCCCTGGACAAGACCCTGCAATGGCCGGACGGCAAGGGCCCGGACGGTCCTGCAGACGCGTCGGGCACGGCATCCGAGATGATGCGACTGGTCGAGCTGGTCGCAGACCGGGCCCGCCAGTGGAAATGTGGCGCCTATGTAGTGGTGAACAACGGCGTGTTCATCGGGCGCGACGCCGCCGGACTGTCCGGGGACAAGGGTAAGGCCGCCTTTTCCGACTATCTCGAGGCGATCGACGCCATCATGGTCGAGAATGTCTCGGCGCCGACGACCCATGCCCACACCATCGAGGCGCTGCAGCAGGATTTTCGCAGCGAAGGCGTCGCGGTTCTGTCGCTTGACGTTGCAACGCAGTTCCCGGACCAGGATCCGCAGGCCCTGCAGGACATGATCCTGAAGAAGTCGGCACAGGCCGGCTTCTACCCCTATATCGTCCAGGAGAGCGTCTTCAACCAGCTCTATCCGCCGATCCGGATGCACTTTGGCTGGACGGTCGCGCAGGAATGACGCTGTCGCGCAGGCGCTGACGCAGGCCCGGGTGGTCAACCGCCCCGGCCAGCAGCGCCCGGTGGAACGGGCTTCCCCTCAGGTTTTCCAGAAGCGACATCCAGATCAGCTGGTCCCACTCTGACAGCGGCTGTTGCGAGGCCGCGATCAGGTACCGGTAGGTGGCGGCCTGATCGCCCTGCCAGCCGTTCCAGGCCGCGCCCAGCAGCGGGACCGCCTTGTAGATGTCCTCGTTCAAGAGGTTGCGGTAGGGCACAGGGCCTGCGGCCCGCGATAGCGCACGAACTGCATCAGCGCCGGCCCGGTGGATCCGGGGCTGGCGCTTCGCCCGCCCAAGGCCAACGCCCTCTGCAGACCAGCCATGTCGCCGGTGCTTTCGGCCAGAAGCGACACCGTGGACCATTCGGCGTCCGACAGCGTGGTGCGGGTGGCCAGCCATTCCAGCTGCAGGATGCGCGCGATGCCGCCGTGGCCGCTGCGCGCGAAGATCGGCAGCACCACATGGCTGTCCCCGGGCGCTGCCGTGAACCCTTCGCGCGCCAGAAGAACGGCGGCGTCGATGGCGCCCCGGCCGATCATGGCGCGCACCGACGCCTCCAGGGCCTCGGCGGCCTGAGGGCCGGCGGCCCACCGGGCGGCAACAGAGACGGCCTCGCGGGATCGTCCCGCCTCGATCAGGAACTCCAGCAGCTTGCGCTTGTAGGCCAGGTGGCTTTCGGCATCGCTGTCGGCGAGGGTTGCCAGCAGCCGCTCGTAGTCCGCGATGCGCGCATCGCGGATCAGCAACAGCCCCAGATGCTCGATTTCCCAGGTGGTCAGAACAACCGGATCCTCAGACAGCAAGAGGTCGCGCTCGGCCTCGGGCTGATGCAGGGTCCGATACCACCCACCCAGTCTAAGCCTGCGCTCCTCGGTCGGGAAGGCCTCGTAGGCCTGCCGCAGGAAGGCCGCCGCAGCAGGCAGATCGCCCGCCGTCGCCTCGATGCCCGCCAGGGCTTCCAGCACCTCCTCCGACGGGCCGGCACGCGCCAGCAGCCGCTGGAAAGACCGGCGGGCGCCGTCAAGATCGCCATCCGCCAGGGACAGGCGGCCATACAGAAGCTCAAGGTTGTCGTGAAACGTGACCCGCCGTTCCGCTTCACGCAGCCCCCGGAGGGCCTCCTCGGGTTCCAGACGCGACAGCTCGGCCTCGAGACGCACGGCCGGATCGGGCCTCAGGACCACGATGCCGCCGATCGCCGCCGCGCACAGGACCAGCGAGGCCATCGTGAAGTCGCGGATCACCGCTGGCCGCATCCTAGCACCCTCCGCGGACAGAGAGGCCGCGCAGGCCGCCCGGTGCCGTGGGCACCTTTATGGTCAGGACGCCGGCCGCGTCGGCTTGCGCGGGCTGATGCCGGTCGTCGTCAACCCCCGAGATCGCCACCATATATTGCGCCTGCGGCCGCGCGGCCAGGACCACCTCTCCTTCGGCAAAGCCCGAAAGCTCCAGATCGACGCTGCAGGTGCCGCGATTCCAGGATTCGACGACGGGGCGGCTGGTCAGAAGCGCCGGCGCCACGGATCCCAGGACGATGCCCGTGGGGCCGTCATCGTCGGTCAAGGCCACCAGCGGCGCCTCGGCGTCCGGCGCAAGCGCGATATAGAGGCTGTCGCCCTTTCGCCGGGCGCCCATCACTCCGTCGCTTGCGGTCATGTCCACCGCCTTGTTCGCGGCATGATCCAGGCGCAGGGTCTGCAGGGTGCCGCGGTTGCGGACCCGCCAGACGCCCGGTCCCTCGGCGGTGATCCGGGCCGACAGGAAGCCGTGGACCGCGCGCGCGTAGGCAGAGGCGCGGATCGGCACCACATCCGACGACCGCGCAAGCTCCAGATACGTCTCGACCGCGCGCCGGGTTTCGAAGTAGATCATCGACCGCGCCGCGAAGGACAGGTGAAACGGCCGCAGGCGGCGCGGTTCATCGGTCCGCCGCAGGGTTTCACGAAAGCCGTGGAAGCCATACAGGGGCCCGGTCCAATATCCGGTGTACATCGCGTCCCCGCCCAGGGCGTCGTGGATCTGCCGGTGCCGGCCCAGTTGGGCCGAGAACGGCCACAACCCGGTCAGCGAGGGGTGAGCCGCATCCATGACCCCGCCACCGCCCCCCATGCTTTCGATGCCGCTCTGCTCAACCGCCTCGAGCGCCGTCTCGAAGGGACGGGCATTGCCGCTCCAGGCGTAAAGGGCCACCGGCCTGCCCTCGGGCGTCAGCGCGTCCACCTCGTCGATGGCCCCGATCACCTCCTGCCCCAGATCGAAGGGCGTCGTCGCGTATTTGCGGGGCGCCCCTGGCCTGCGCGAAAACGTCGAAGCCCCGGTGTCGGCAAAAGCGTCGCGCAGCGTCTGCATGGCCGAGGCCACCAACGCACCCTCATCCTCGGCCTCGTCGGTCGCCACCAGCAGTTCTGCCTCGCGATCCGGGTCGTAGGCTGCAAAGAAGTCCCAGTCGCGGATGTCGCTGAAGCCCTGCACCGCGCCTTCGACATTCGGCGCGGCGAACCCGCCGATGGCGGCCTGCCTTCCCCGCTCGGCCGCGGGCCCGCCCAGTTCGGCAGACAGGTCGCCTGCAAGGATCGCCACCGTCATGGGAAGATCGGGAAATGCCTCGATCAGGCGGTCCAGCAGAACCTCGGAGGCCAGCTGCTGCGGCTCTCCGAACACTTGCGCGGGCATGACGTCCAGCCACCCCACCGAGGACACGGTGACGAAGAAGGTGCGCAGACCCTGGAAGGTGGTCGGATCCGGCTTCGGCACCTGGTCGTCCTGAAGAACGGCGGCAAAGAAGCCGAAGGGATCGACGATCCAGCCGGACTGTCCCTGCGGGCCGGGTTCCACTGTTGCACTGGAATGGACGTAACCGCCCGACGCACCCAGGACCGCCAGGGCGATGTCCTTGCCGTTGGCCGTCAGTTGCAGCACCGCCCGCGAGGCAGGCGCGGCGGTGACGCCCTGATAATCCCCCGGCCTGACCAGGAAATCGCTCTCGTGGTCGATGAGGCGCGCGTCCTTGGCCGAGATCGTCGCCGATACGCCGACCGCATGGGTGATCCCGTCGACCTCGATCCCCAGGGCGTCCATCGCGCGCGCCGAACTTCCGGACGGCAGACCGAGCCAGAAGCCAATGTCGCCGAAGGCGACGATCCTGGGGCCGCCGTTGCAGAATGCCTGCCCTTCGGAAAGCCAGTCCGCGAATGGGGCCGGCCCCGACACGGGTTCGTCAAACCAGGACAGGACCAGACCGATTTCTTCCTGATCGATGTCGGGCGGGCTGTTTGAGGAGACATCGTAATACAGCACCACCTGCCCGAGGTAATTGAGAACCAGCTCTGCGAACCTGTATATCCGTGTATTGCGAGGATTTCCGTCTCGGCTGGCATCGTACAACGCCAGTGTCGTGCGGGGCGCGGTATCGCAGGCCATCGCCCCTGCGGCCGTCAGCAGCCAGACCGTCGCCAACACGGGCAGCGTACTTGCAAGACGCAGGACTGAGAGGGGCCGGTGGCGGTTCCAGGTCATCTTCCGCCCATGTCGTCGATGCCGTTTCCAGACCCCGATCATGCGGCAGGGGACGCGCCTTTTCCACAAGATACCGCCGGCGTGACTTTCAGGATGACCGGACTCTCTTCGGTAGTAGAACCAAGGATTATCCTCTCCACCTTCCGTCTAGTCGGGCGGCATGTCGCGATCGGCGCAGTCCCCCTGCGGCCAGTTGTGGCACCATTTCGATTGCCGTAGCTTTTGAGAGAACCCGAGTGATTTTTCAGAGTGCACGGAAACGACCGGGCGGGGGAACCAGCAATGTCGAACGGTCTTGGAGGTTTTCTTGTCAGCGCCTCGGTCGTGGTCACGGGATTGACCGGACTCTGGGCCTGGCCCATCCTGCAGGATGGCGGCGCCCGATCCTTGGCGGCGCGCGTCAGCGAACTGTACCACCAGACCGAATTGCGGATCCGCCCGGCGATCGCCGTGCTGCAGGCCCCCCCCGACGTTTCCCCCATACCTCCCGTTGCAGCCGGCTCGATCTCGGAATCGCGCCCGCCGACGCAACTTCCGCCCCTCGAGCCGCTGACGACCGAAGTCGCGTCGCCGGTCGTCGCCGCACAGTGCCGGACGCCGGGCACCAGCCACGACGCCGCCGTGATCGGCGACCGGGTGCAACTGAGAATCTTCGAACGTTCCCAGTTGGCGGGCGCCATCGGACCGGACGGCACAAGCGCCTCGCAGACCGATATCGTCTTCGAACGTCTGGACCTGTCGGGCACCTACGAGATCGGCGCGACCGGCGTCCTGTCCCTGCCGGCCATAGGGCATGTCGATGCTGCAGGATATTCCGTGTCCTGCATCGAGTCGATCGTGGCGCGCGCCGCCTACGACCATTTGCGCACCCAAAGCACGGTCAGCGCCGCCTATGCCGCGCGCCCGCCGATCCTGGTACGGGGCGCCGTGCGTGCCCCCGGGGCGCATGGCTACAGCCCCGGGCTGACGGTTCAGCGCATCCTGGCCCAGGCCGGCGCCGTGGACAGCCAGGATCCGACCGCGCAAGTCAGGCTGATTTCCCTGTCCGCGCGCCGCGCCGAACTGGACAGGATCCGCATCAGCCTGTCGCTGGAACGGATGCGCGTGGAAGCGGCGCTGAACGACCGCGACACCCTGCCCGAGGACCACCCGACGGTTCGCGCAGCCGTGACGCTGTTTGGCAACGAACGTGTGGCCAGCGAACGCAGCGCCCTGTTCGCGGAAATCGAGGCCGAACGTCTTCGGCAGGCCCGGACGAAGGCCATGCTGGCCGACCTGGACGCGCGCATCGACACCGCCCGCGAACAGCATCAGGTCGCGGCGACCCAGATGGACTATTATGCCGACCGCCACGAGCATCAGAGCGAGATGCTGCAGAGCGGCTACATCACCGACTCGCGCCTCAACGATACCGTGGTGCGGACCATGGATGCCGAGCGGATCCTGCTGGAAAAGGAGGACCTGCTGCTGCGCCTGCAAGCCGAACGCCGCATGGCCGAGCAGGATGCCGAACTGACGCGCGTGGATCGTCTGAAGGCCCTGACCGCCGAACTGCGCCGCATCTCGACCGCCCTGGATTCCGCCGACAGCGAGGCAGAGGCCGTGCTGGCGGAACTGAACCTGCTGCAGGTCGATGACACGGCGCTGACCGTCACCATCGAACGTCCCGCGGCTGCTGCCGGAACCAGCACGTTTACGGCAAGCGCCGAGACCCTGGTCCGTCCCGGAGATCTTGTCACCGTCATCGCAGGCACGGGCGCCGAGGTCGATCTTGCCGCCGCGGCAGATCCCGCCCCGCCCGCCATCATCCGGAGCGCGTCGAGAGAATGACCCAGACAGACGGTTTTGCGGCCCCGGCTTCGGCCAGTGCGGCCCTAGACTCGGGCCAGTTCCTGCGCGGTTTCATCAGCAGCGCGGTGCTGCTTGCGGCGATCAATGCGTCCGAGCCGCTGTTCTTCGGCGAAGGCCATTTCGCGACGCTGACCTATCATCCGTTCTGGCTGGTGATCTTGCTGGCGGCCGTCCAGCACGGCGTGTTCGTGGGCCTGTCGGTCGTGGGCCTGGCCACCATCATGATGGACTGGCCTTCCCGGCCGGTCGGAATGGACATTACCGAACATTACGTGGATATCGCCACGGCGCCGGCGCAATGGCTGGTCGCCGCGCTGCTGATCGGCCTTTATCGGCAGCAGCAGATCCGACACGAGCGCAGGCTGGCCCGAGACAACGATCGGCTGCGGGACGTCAACCGCACGCTGGCCGACGAAATCCACCGGCTCGATGCCTTCGTCGCCCGTGCGGAACTTGCGGCCGCCACCCGCCCCCTGCATCTCGCCCAGCCGGACGAACGGTTGGCGGCCCTCGACCGGCTGGCTTGGGCAGATGCCGAAGATCGCCTGCCGGCTTTCGTCGCGGCAGCCCGTGCCTGTATCCCCGATTCCGTTGCCTGGCTGCGCGTGGACGACGCGGGCAAGCTGGTACCGGCCGCCGTCACCGACGAAACCGTGGCGATTCCCGAAATCCCGCTATCCGACCTGCCGCCGTCGGAGGCCGCGCAGGTGCTGCCCCTGGCTGCCGTGGATGGCCCGGACCGCTTGCCCCGGACGGTCGTCTATCGCCTCATCCCCGCCGATCAGGGTCCAGCCGGGGTGCTTCTGGCACTGCCGTCGCATCCCGATCCCGACCGGATCCTGCCCGGCCTGAACGCCCTGGGCCGTTCGCTGGACCACAGCCTGCGGCGCATGAGGGGCGACCCGCTGGACCCGCCGCGCGCCCCCACGCCGCTATCCGATCATGCATGATGCCGCCGTTCCTGATCCGCACGGCGCATGGCTTGCGTCCAGCCTTCTGACGGGGATGACGGCGTTCGGCGATCTTGTTCTGCTGCTGGCTTGGCTGAAGCAGGATCTTCTGATGATTGTCGTGATGGCCCTGCATCTTGGGCTGGTGGCGGCCTATGGAGTGCTATCGTATTTCCTCTGCCCGCGATCGGCGTCGAGAAGCCTTGCCAGTGCCGCGATCCTGGCGCTTTTCGGTCCCTTCGGAGGCCCCGCCTTGATGATCGTCGCCCCGGGCCTGGCCGCATCGGCACCCACGGCGCGGCCGCGGCGGCGCCGACGCCCGCCGGCACCGCGCGAGGCGGCCGAGGAGCTTTTCGACCAGATCCGTCAGCGCCGCCGCCACCCGTTGCCAACGGACGCCGCGCCGGCTTTCCTGCAAACCTTCCGGACCGGCACACTGGCCCAGCAGCAGAACGCCATCGCCGCGATGTCCCGCAGCTATCGTCCGGAAATGCGCCCTGCCCTTCTGGCCGCCCTGGCCTCGCCCGTGCCCGCGCTTCGGGTCCAGGCCGCCGCGGTCTTCGCGAAGCTGCGCGGCGCCTATGGCGAGCGCGCCAAGGATCTTCTGGCGCGGGGCGACATGGCCGGCGGCAGGCTGGCCATCATGGACGTGGTCGCTTCGGGCTTCGTGGACAAGGAAACCTGCGACAGGCTTCTTCGCCTGGCGGCAGCAACCGCAACCGCGCCCGAGCCGGCGCCCGTCCCGCGCCGCCCGGCCCTGGAGGCAATGCCGCGGCTCAGGCGGCACGCATGTGGTGGCCTGACATGAACGCCGACCCTCCGGCCACGGACGTCTGCATCGTGGTCGAGGGCTGCTATCCCTTCGTTGCCGGGGGCGTGTCCTCATGGCTCGACTGGCTGATCCGAAGCCAGCCCGGGACCACCTTCAGCGTGGTTGCCATCGTGGCCGACGAGCGTCCCCGGGAAATCCGCTACGCCTTGCCCTCCAACGTGAAGGCATTCCAGGTGCTGCCGCTTGCGCCCCTGACCCGCAAGCCCAGCCTGCGCCGCCCTGCACTGGACGGCGCGCGCCTTGCCCAGGTGATGAACGGCGTCCTGCGGCACGGCGATCTTGAGGCGTTCCACACCCTGCTGCAGCTCGTGGCCCAGCCTGTGCGCCGGCATCCGTTCAGCTTTCTCGACCCGCCGCGCCCCCCGGATTATAGCGATCTCACCGCCTCGCCGGCAGCCTGGCAGGCGATCACCGAATGCTACCGCAGTATCGCCCCCGAGGCCGCCTTCAGCGATTTCTTCTGGGCGTGGCGCAATCTTGTCGGCAGCCTGCTGGCCGTGGCCACCGCGCCGATCCCGCCCGCGCGCCTCTATCACGCCATCTCGACCGGCTATGCCGGCCTGTTTGCGGTCCGGGCCGCCTACCTGGCCGGGCGGACCGCCGCCATCACCGAACATGGCATCTATACCAACGAACGCCGTATCGATCTGATCATGGCCGACTGGATCGCCGACACCATCGACAGCGGTCTGGCGGGGGACGAGCCCAGGACCGACGTCCGGCGGTTCTGGATCGACGCCTTCGAATCCTTCGCCCGGATCGCCTATGACGGCTGCCACAGGATCACCACGCTCTACGGCGCCAACCAGTCGTTTCAGCGCACGCTCGGGGCGGCCGAGCAGAAGCTGCAGGTCATCCCGAACGGCATCGCCCTGGAGAAGTTCAAAGGCCTGCGGCCGCAGACGGACCGCAGGCCGACCGTGGCCCTGATCGGCCGCGTCGTGCCGATCAAGGACATCGAAGCCTATATCGCCGCTGCGGCCCTGGTCCGCCAGGCCATTCCCGATGTGCAGGTCCTGGTGATCGGCCCCACCGACGAAGACGAGGACTACTTCGCCCTTTGCAAACGCAGGGTGACGGAGCTGGATCTGACCGACGCCCTCATCTTTACCGGCAAGGTCGACATCATCGACTTTCTTCCCCGGATCGATGTCCTTGTGCTGACCAGCATCAGCGAGGCGCAGCCTCTGGTCCTGCTGGAGGCTGGAGCGGCCCGCGTGCCCTGCGTGGTGACCGACGTCGGCTCGTGCCGCGAGATCATCGAGGGCGCCCCGGACGAGGTGCCGAACCTGGGAACGGCCGGCCGGGTGGTTCCGCCCATGGATGCCGACGCGATCGGCCGGGCGATCATCGACCTGATGGCCGACCCCGCGCTTCGCGCCGCCTGCGGCGACACCCTGCGCAAGCGGGTCGAGACCTACTTCACCTCCGAGCTTTCCGCAGCGCGCTATTCGGCCCTGTACCGCGAGCTTGTCGCCTGATGCCCCTTGTCCGCCGCCTTCACGAGCAACTCGGTGCCGCCGCCGCCGAAGCGGAATGGGTGATGAAAGACCCGCTTCTGGCGTCGGTCCGAACGTTCGGCGCCGCGACCGTGCTGGCCGCCGGCCCCTGGCTGGTGGCGGTGGCGGCCCTGGCGATCATCTCGGTCACGATGACGCCCGTGATGGGCTACGCCGCGATCGAGGATTTGCGCCTGACGGTGGTCTATGCGTTCTGCATCGCTCCTCTGGTTGCCGGGCCGGTCGGCTCGGTCGCGGCGCGCGCGATCTCGGCCGCGGTGGATGCCGGGCGGACCGACACCATTGCCGAGATGTTCCTTTCTGCTGCCGCCTTGTCGGGCGTGGCGGCGCAGGTCATCGCCATCGCGGTCTGCCTGATCCTGGGCATCGGACCTGCGGGCATCGCGGCCGGCTTCGTCTTTCTGACCGCGGCGGCCGCCCTGCTCTGGACCAGCTTCGCGGTTCTGGCCGCAGTCCGCTCGCACGGCTTCCTCATCGCAGCCTTCACGGGCGGCATGATCCTGTCGGTCGCCTGCGCCCTTCTGGCGGCGGTCCACGCCCCCACGACCGAGGTGCTGATCTGGTCCTTCGCCGCCGGCGTGGCGCTTTGCGTCGCCCTGTCGATCCGCCACATCCAGATGATGTTCCCCTGCAGCTATTACAGCTTGGTGCGCACCTTCACGGATCAGCTGGCGCAGTTGCGCGGCAGCGCCGTTCTGTGCATCGGCGTGCTGTTTGCCATCTGCGGGGTATGGATCGACAAGTGGGTGTTCTGGCTTGGCTCCGAAGGCGCGCGATCAGCGGCAGGCTTCCTGCATTCCAGTGGCTATGACAGCGTGATGTTCCTGGCGCATCTTTCGGTCATCCCCACCTATGCCGCGCTGCTGGTCTTCCACCACGGCGATCTGGTCGCCATCATCGACCGCTTCAGGTCGGCGATCGAGGCGCGCGCGACCTACGGGTTGATCCGCGAGCGCCTGGAGGAACTGGAGAGCGTCGCCTGGTCGGGCGTCTTCACCATCGCCTTCGTCCAGGGGGCGGTCACGATCGGTGTCGTCCTGATGTCGCCGCTGCTGGCGAAGTGGCTGGATTTCAGCTTCGGGCAGTTCCTGATGCTGCGCGTCGGTCTGATCGGCGTGTTTCTTCATTCCGTCATGTTCCTGTGCTGCGCCCTTCTTCTGGTGACCAACCGCATCCGGCACTTCGCGGTCATCCAGGGGGTCTTCCTGCTGCTCAACCTTGCCATCAGCCTGGGCCTTCATGCGACCATCGGGATGTCGGCCTATGCCTTTCTGGCAAGTTCGCTGCTGGGCGCGGGCGCGGCGGTATATGCAGCCTATCACGCCCTCGATTCATTCGACTACGATCTGTTTTTGGGGGAAAACGATTCCCTTTACCCAAAGGCCTTCATGACCCCGCAGAATTAGACTCACTTCTTGTTCCTGCGGTTGCAGAACCCGAATAACTTATGCGGAAAGGTTGAATGTAAAAGCCTTTGACACCTGAAACTACCTCCTGTCCCCAAAATCAAAATAAATTTGTTAATGAATCTTAACGGGCTGCCGGAAACCAGGAGACCGTCCTGCTAAAGACGATGACAGGGATGCACACCGTCATTAACATGAAGCCAGCGGTTGAAGCTCGGGCAATCGCTCTGGTGGCTAGTTAGCGTCTTTGCTGGTCATCGATCCGTCGCGCGACGGCACGGATGCCGGCCGCTTCTCTCGCGCCGAGATCGTGCGCATGAAGGACGGGATGGGCGGGCCTTCGGTCGTTGCCTCCTATCTCTCCATCGGTGAGGCGTCTGATTACCGCGACTATTGGCAGGACGGCTGGACGGCAAGCGGCAAGGCCCCGGGCAGGTTGACCGGCCAGGCGCCGGACTGGCTGGGTCCGGTCAACCCGGAATGGCCGGAATCCCGCAAGGTGCGGTACTGGGATGCCGACTGGCAGAGGATTCTCTTCAACAACGACGGAACGGGCGAGATCGACGCCATCGTTCGGGCAGGCTTCGATGCGGCCTATCTTGACATCGTGGACGCCTATCACTTCTGGGGAACCGAGGCAGCCCAAGGAGACAGGGCTCCCGGCGACCCGGCGAACGACAGGCAGGCCGCTCAGCGGATGGTGGATTTCGTTGTCGCGCTGACCGCCCATGCGCGCGAGGTCAATCCGCATTTCTTCGTCATCCCCCAGAACGGGGCCTTCATCCTTGACGACCTTGGATCCGATCCCGGACGCCGGCGGGCTTATCTGGATGCGATCGGCGGCATCGCCGTCGAGGATCTGTACACCGGCGGCAGCAACGACGAGAACAATCCGTTCCGCCCGGATCGCGCGCAGATCGCGACGCTGCAAAGGGACTTCCTGCAGAACGGCAAGCCGGTGTTTGTCGTCGACTATCTCAGCGATCCGAAGCTGATCGCGAACTTCCACCAGCGAGCCATCCAGGACGGGTTTGTCCCCTATGCGGCCCCCGACCGCGATCTCGATCGGATGGCGCCTCCTCACGACGGCACCCGCGCCTATCACCGCCCGACCGACCGCGCGGATGTTCTTCGAGGGTCGCCCCTGGATGACGTGATCGACGGGCTGGCGGGGAATGACAGGATCGAGGGACGAGCCGGCCCCGACCGCCTCCGCGGCGGCCCCGGCCACGATATGCTGGCGGGCGGCCCGGGCAACGATGTTCTGGCAGCAGGAACGGGCAACGACATCCTACGCGGCGGTCTGGGGGCTGACCGTCTGAACGGAGGGCGGGGCAACGACAGCTACTTCATCGATCGCGCCGACACGATCATCGAGGCGGCCCGTCAAGGCATCGACAAGGTCGTGACGGGCTTCAGCTACACGTTGGGTAAGAACCTCGAGAACCTTGCCCTGGCGGGAGATGCGGCGGTCAACGGCACCGGCAACGCGCTGAACAACCGTCTCACCGGGAACGCGGCCGCGAACATCCTCAGGGGCGGGGCGGGCCAGGACAGTCTTGAAGGAGGCAGGGGAAGGGATGTCCTGGACGGCGGCGTGGATCAAGCCGGCGATGTCTTCGTCTTCGCGTCGCCGCTGGACAGCCGGGCAGGCAGGAACCGCGACGTCGTCGTCAATTTCACCCCGGGCGTGGACGATCTGGATCTTCGCGCGGTCGATGCGGTTACCTCGACACTTCAGGACAACGAGTCCTTTCGGTGGTCAGGCAACGCACCTGCAGCCCATTCCGTCTGGTGGTCGGCTGTTCCCGGACGTGGCGTCCTGGTCATGGGCGATGTTACCGGTGACGCGCAGCCCGACCTCGAGATCCTCCTCAACGGCCTGAGAATGCTGAGCTTCGATGACGTCTTGGGGTGATCCCCCTTGATCGATGAGCGATCTTTTCTGACTGCCCGGACAGGCAGATGGCGACTGCGACCCTTCGGCCCGAAGAACCTTCCTTCCAGGTTGATGTCTTGCGGGGCGGGCATGGCAGCCCGCCTTTAGGCTGCGATGACTGGTCCCTGCAGGGTCAACTCCAACCGGCCTTACAGGCTGCCGAAAGCCAGCCGTTCGCCGTCTACTTGGGCTGTGGCCTTCCCCCGCTACAGCCGCACAATTGTCTGATAATGCGGATCAGAAGCCGCTGCGGACATCATCGATTTGCAGCCGGTAAACCGTGTTTATCGACGTGGCTTGCAGAGCGTCGTGCAAGGCCAATTCTGCGGCTGAAAAGATGCGTCTCACCGGCCTGGCGCTGCTGAAACCCTGTGTTGGCAGGGCGCCCTGGCGTGGTATCTGCATCCCTGCGCGTTTCTGAAAGAGCATCGATCCCCGACAACGGTATTTGTAAACGCAGACAAACGGTCGTTTCGTCGGATTACTGAAAATTGTATTTCCTGTCGTGGTGCCGTTGACCGGGGCTGTGTCCCATGTGGTGGTGTAGGAGGCCGCGCGCGGAGCCTTTGGCGTAGCGCAGCGCGCGGCCGTAGGTAACGCTGGCGGTCATCGCCGATCTTCGGAGTAGGTTTGGGTTGCAAGACCTGAAACCTGGAATGGAGACGACGATGACCAATGACAGAATGGCGCTAATCGAGCTGGTTGAGAAGCAGGCTGATGGCGATCTCGTGCGCGAGATGCTGGCCTTTGCGGCCGAGCGGATCATGGAAGCCGAAGTTGAGGCGCGGACAGGGGCTGCCAAGGGGCGCGAACGCCCCTGCGGGAGGTTCAGCGCAACGGATACCGTGACCGCGATTGGGACACCCGTGCCGGGCGGATCACGCTGGAGATCCCGAAGCTCCGGAAGGGCAGCTACTTTCCCAGCTTTCTGGAACCGCGCCGCACAGCCGAGAAGGCCTTGGTGGCGGTGATCCAGGAAGCCTATGTTCACGGTGTCTCAACCCGCTCGGTCGACGACCTGGGGCTGTGTCCCATGTGGTGGTGTAGGAGGCCGCGCGCGGAGCCTTTGGCGTAGCGCAGCGCGCGGCCGTAGGTAACGCTGGCGGTCATCGCCGATCTTCGGAGTAGGTTTGGGTTGCAAGACCTGAAACCTGGAATGGAGACGACGATGACCAATGACAGAATGGCGCTAATCGAGCTGGTTGAGAAGCAGGCTGATGGCGATCTCGTGCGCGAGATGCTGGCCTTTGCGGCCGAGCGGATCATGGAAGCCGAAGTTGAGGCGCGGACAGGGGCTGCCAAGGGGGCGCGAACGCCCCTGCGGGAGGTTCAGCGCAACGGATACCGTGACCGCGATTGGGACACCCGTGCCGGGCGGATCACGCTGGAGATCCCGAAGCTCCGGAAGGGCAGCTACTTTCCCAGCTTTCTGGAACCGCGCCGCACAGCCGAGAAGGCCTTGGTGGCGGTGATCCAGGAAGCCTATGTTCACGGTGTCTCAACCCGCTCGGTCGACGACCTGGTCAAGGCCATGGGCGCAGGCGGCATGTCCAAAAGCCAGGTCAGCCGCCTCTGCGCCGAGATCGACGAGCGGGTGAATGCGTTCCTGAGCCGTCCGTTGGAGGGCGCTTGGCCCTACCTGTGGCTCGACGCGACCTACCTGAAGGTGCGCGAAGGCGGGCGGATTGTCAGCCATGCCGTGATAATCGCTGTCGCCGTGAACGAGGATGGCAAGCGCGAGGTGCTGGGGGTCGCGACTGGCCTCTCTGAGGCCGAGGCGTTCTGGATGAAGTTCCTGCGCTCCTTAGCCGACCGCGGTTTGCGCGGCGTGAAGCTGGTAATCGCCGACGACCACAAGGGTCTGCGGGCCGCCGCGCGCCGGGTCTTCAACGCAACCCACCAGAGATGCCGGGTTCATTGGATGCGCAACGCCTTGGCCCATGCTCCAGCCAAGAGCCGCACCGCCATGGCGGCGATGCTGAAGACGATCTTCGCTCGAGGCAAACCAAGGCCGAGGCGGAAAAGCAGTGGGATATCGTCGCGGATGCGTTGCGTGAGAAGCAGTCGAAGCTGGGCGCCCTGATGGACGCCTCCCGTGACGACGTGCTGGCCTACATGTCCTTCCCCCGCGAACACTGGGCTCAGATCGCCAGCACAAATCCACTGGAACGGGTGAACCGCGAGGTGAAGCGACGCGCTGACGTGATCGGCATCTTTCCGAACGATGATGCAGTCATTCGTCTCGTCGGCGCGCTGATGCTCGAGACAAACGACGAGTGGACCGTCGCCCGGCGCTATATGAGCCTTGAAACGCTCGCCCGCGTCACCGACAATCCCAACGTCAGGCTGCCCGCCGTGGCATCCTGATCGAACCCTAATCTTTCCGGGGGTCGGCGCTCATACACCATGCCCTGGGGCACTATCTTGACCGGAGGCGGGCAGGACTTGCGCGGACGGGTCAGTTCCACCGCGAGGATGCGCGCCGCGAGGCCAGAAGCAGGTTCGTCTCGGAGGTGACAACCCCTTCCAGGCTGCGGATCCGGCGCAGGGCCTCGTCCAGTTCGGCCAGGGATTGCGTCGAGATCTCGACCACCAGATCCCACTTGCCGTTTGTGGAATGAACGGCGGTGACCTGCGCCATGCCCGACAGGCGCGCCATGATGCGGTCGCCGCCGCGGCCCTCGATCCCGATCAGCACGAGGCCGCGCACCGGCGCGTCCGAGACATCGCCCCGGGTCACGGCGGTATAGCCCAGGATCTCTCCCTTCTGCTGCAGGCGCGCCATGCGCAACCGCACGGTCGCCCGGGTCACGCCCAGCCGATCCGCCAGATGCTGGACCGAGGCGCGCCCGTCCCGGCGCAGTTCCGCGATCAGTCGCTGGTCAAGTTCGTCCACTTCGGCAAGTTTCCCTGTCCACTTCGGTCAGTTTGCCTGCCGAACCTGCGGATTGTCCAGTTGAACGATGCCTCTTTTGCGCAGCATCCTTCCCCAAAGGAACCAGGATGACCATGACCCGACCCATTCCTATTAGCGCGCCCGTGGATAGCCGCCAGCGGCAGCCGGGCTGCCTGAGGGGATCCGCGGCCCTGCGCCGGGCGGGGCTGCGGCCGCGTCTTGAGGCCCTGATCTTGGAAGTGGGCAACCGCGGCGACCTGTCGCTGCCAGAGGTTCTGCCGCACCTTCCTTGCGCACGCCGCGCACTGGACCGGCTGGCCGCGGCGCCGGCCTGCGAACTGATCCACGATGGCGGGCTGACGACCTCGCGGGCCCTGGTCAGGCCGAACGCCTTCCTGAACCGACGCGGTCCCAGCATCCGGCCGATCGCCGGACCGACCGGCAGCCTGATGAGCCCGCGGTCTTCGGCCGCCGCACCCGTTCATTCACCTGTAGGAGATTTCCATGACACCGCCTTCGCGTCAGGCGCTTGTTCCGTTCGTCAGCGTCGATCACATGATGCGCCTGGTCCTGCATGTCGGGATCGAACAGATGATGGTCGAACTGACCGATGCCATCGAGGCCGACTTCCGTCGCTGGCCGCAGTTCGACAAGACCCCCCGGGTCGCCAGCCATTCCGACATCGGCGTGATCGAGTTGATGCCCACCTCGGACGGGCAGCATTACGGCTTCAAGTATGTGAACGGCCATCCGGGCAACATGCGACGGGGCCTGCAGACGGTCACGGCCTTCGGCCTGCTGGCCGACGTGGCGACGGGCTATCCGGTGATGCTGTCGGAAATGACCATCCTGACGGCGCTGCGGACCGCCGCCACAAGCGCGATGGCCGCCAGATGGCTGGCGCCGCGCGACGCCCGCGTGATGGCGATGATCGGCAACGGCGCACAGGCCGAGTTCCAGGCCCTGGCCATGAAGGCGGTCTGCGGGATCGAGGAGGTGCGGCTATACGACATCGACCCCGCCGCCACGCGCAAATGCGCGGCGAACCTGGCGGGGCGCGGGCTGCGGGTGGTGCCCTGCACCAGCGCCGAGGAGGCGATCCTGGGCGCGCAGATCATCACCACCTGCACCGCCGACAAGCAATACGCCACCATCCTGACCGACAACATGGTTGGCGGCGGGGTGCATATCAACGCCGTGGGCGGCGACTGTCCCGGCAAGACCGAACTGCACCGCGACATCCTTCTGCGCGCCGGCATCTTTGTCGAATACCCGCCCCAGACGCGGATCGAGGGCGAGATCCAGCAACTGGACCCCGATCATCCGGTGACGGAACTGTGGCAGGTGATTGCAGGCAAGGCGCCGGGCCGGACGGGCGCGGCCCAGGTGACGCTGTTCGACAGCGTGGGCTTCGCGATCGAGGATTTCAGCGCCCTGCGCCACATCCACGGCCGCCTGCGCGGAACCGGGTTCTTCCAGGAACTGGACATGATCGCCGATCCCGACGATCCGCGCGACCTGTTCGGGATGATCTGCCGGGCCGAGGCTGCCCACGCCGCCTGACGCCAACGCCGCCCCTGGCCGGGGCGGCCCCCGGTCAGGCCGCCTGCGCTGCCAGGAAGCCTTGCAGGCGTTCGGTCCGGGGGCGGCTCAGGACCTCTTGCGGGTTGCCCTGTTCGGCGATGACGCCCTGATCCAGGAACACCACCCGGTTGGCGACGTCGCGGGCGAAGTTCATCTCGTGCGTGACGACGATCATGGTGCGCCCTTCCTCGGCCAGGCTGCGCATGACGCGCAGCACCTCGCCCACGAGTTCGGGATCGAGCGCACTGGTCGGTTCGTCGAACAGCATCAGGTCGGGTTCCATCGCAAGGGCGCGGGCGATGGCCACGCGCTGCTGTTCGCCCCCCGACAGGAAGCCTGGATAGGCGTCCTTCCTGTGCGACACGCCCACGCGGGCCAGGTAGTGGTCGGCCCGCTCGCCCGCCTCGGCGCGGCTCAGGCCGTGGACGCGGACCGGCCCCAGCATGACGTTGTCGCGCGCGGTCATGTGGGACCACAGGTTGAACTGCTGGAAGACCATCGTCACCCGCGCGCGGAAGGCGCGCAAGTGGGCGGGGTCGGCCGCCCTCTGGTCGCCGTTGCGGTCGCGCTTGCAGGCCATCACCTGCCCGCCAAGCGCGATCTGGCCCTGGGTCGGATGTTCCAGGAAGTTCAGGCAGCGCAGGAAGGTGCTTTTGCCGGACCCGGACGATCCGATCATCGAGATCACGTCGCCCTTCTGGGCAGCAAGGCTGATGCCGCGCAGCACTTCCCGGGTGCCGAAGCTTTTGCGGATGTCGGTAGCGTTCAGCATGGTCATGGCATGGTCCTCAGGGGCTGAGCAGCGGGCCGTCGCGGAAGGGCCGCTCGCCGGCGATCTTGCCCAGGCGCTTTCCGGCTTCGGCGATGCGAGTGGCGGGGCGGGCGTAGAAGACGCCGCTGGTGCTGGCGCGCACGGGAATCACCCGGCCGGATTCCAGGTCGGTGATCTCGGCCAGGATGTCGCCCGCCTGCACCCGGCTTCCCAAGGGCACCGCATAGGACAGCAGCCCGGGCGCGGGCGCGGTCAGCGCCTCGGATCCGGCAAGGGGCGTGGGCTTGCAGGCGGCGGGGGGCAGATCGACGCTGCCCGACAGCACACCCAGATGCGTCAGGTAATCCAGGATCGCCCGGGCGTCGCGCAGTCCCAGGCTGCGGCAGACATCCGATCGCCCGCGCAGTTCCACGGTGGTGCTGGCGCAGCCCAGGGGGATCGGGTGGCCGGGAAAACGCGCGGCAATCGCGCCCCAGGGGCCGGACAAGGCCTCGTCGAAGGGATGGCCGCCCGAGACCTCGGCCAGCAGCACGGCCCGGCAGCCGGTCAGGGCCGCCAGCGGCGCCAGCCGGTCCCAGGCCGCAGGCTGGGTGTACAGATGCATCTCGGCCTCGCCGTCGCAATGCAGGTCCAGCACCACGTCGGCATCGAGCGCGAGGCCCATCAGGTGATGGCGCAGCGCCTCGGCCGGGCCCACCGGCTGGCGGTCCTGCAGGGCCGCGCGCAGGGCGTCCCGCACCAGGGCCACATTGCGCGCGGGATCGTCGGTGAGCCTGCCTTCCAGCCGGGCGGCGGCGTCATCCGTCAGGTCGGGATAGTCGCGGTTGAAGTTGCGCCCGTCGTACAGATCGAAGCGCCCGGAGTGATCGCCGTGAAGCACCTGCCCCAGCCCCAGCGGATTGGCGAAGGGCACGACCGTCACATGGCCCTGCAGCAGTCCGTCCCGTTCCGCCTGCGCCAGCAGATCGGCCAGCAGCCGCGCCACCATCATGCCCGGTCCTTCGTCGGCATGAAGCCCGCCCTGGACATGCACCTGCGGCCGGGCCCCGGGGTCACCGAAGGACAGGGTCAGGACTTGGTGGCGCGTGCCGGGGCCGCGTCCGGGCAGGGAAAAGCAGCGTTCACGCATGGGCAGAGGCTTTCACGGGTTCGGGCATCGGCGTCGCGCTTGCGCGCGGGTCGAGATGGCGCAGGAAATGGCGTTCCAGAAGCCGAAACAGGCCGGCCAGACACAGGGTCAGCCCCAGATAGAAGACCGCCGCCATGCCGAAGCTTTCGGGGATTCTGAGATAGTTCGTATAGACATCGCGTCCGACGCGCAGGATCTCGACGATGGTGACGCTGCTGGCCAGGGCGGTGGCGTGCATCAGCTGGATGATCTCGTTGCCGTATTGCGGCAGGGCGCGGCGCCAGGCGCCCGGCCAGAACACGTCGCGGAAGACCTGCGCGCGCGTCAGGCCCATCGCCCGTGCGGCCTCGATCTCTCCGGCGGGGGTGGTGCGGATCGCGCCGGCAAAGATCTCGGTCGTGTAGGCGGTGGTGTTCAGCGTGAAGGCGGCCCAGGCGCAGAACCACGGGTCGCGCAGCAGCGGCCAGAGGGCGCTGTCCCGGATCACCCCGAACTGCGGCAGGCCGTAATAAAGGATGAACAGCTGCACCAGAAGCGGTGTCCCGCGGATCACGAAGGTGAAGCCGAAGACCGGCCAGCGGATGAAGGGGCTGCGCGCCGAGCGGGCCACCGACAGCGGCACCGACAGCAGCAGCCCAGCGACCGCCGATGTCGCCAGCAGCAGCAGCGTCATCTGAAGCCCGTGCCAGAAGGCGGGCAGCATCTCGCGCACGATGGTCCAGTCGATCATGCGGCCGCCTCCGGCCGGATGCCGCGCGACATGCGGCGGTTCAGCGCGCCAAGCGCCAGGACCGAGACCGTCGTGACGGCCAGATAGATCGCCCCGATCAGCGCATAGAAGGTGAAGGGCTCGCGGGTTGCGGCGGATGCCAGGGATGCGCGGTGGACCATGTCGTCCAGCCCGATGATCGACACCAGGGCCGTCGCCTTCAGCATCACCAGCCAGTTGTTGGTGAAGCCGGGAATCGCATGGCGGATCATCTGCGGGATGACGATGTCGCGCATCACCTGGCCGCGCGACAGGCCCATCGCGTGCCCGGCCTCGATCTGGCCGCGGGGGATGGCCAGGATCGCGCCCCGGAACGTCTCGGTCAGGTAGGCGCCATAGACAAAGCCCAGCGTGATCGTGCCCGCCGCGAAGGCGTTGACATCCAGGTAGCCCCAGCCTTGCGCCGCGGCCAGGCGGTTCAGCAGGATCTGCCCGCCGTAGAAGACGATCAGCATCAGCAGCAGGTCCGGCAGGGCGCGGATGATGGTGGTGTAGAGCCCCGCCAGCCCGCGCAGGACGGGCGAATGGGACAGCTTGGCGCTTGCCCCCGCCATGCCGAAGACGCAGGCAACCGCCAGCGACACGACCGCCACCGACAGCGTCACCCGCAACCCGTCCAGGATCATCGGCAGATAGCCGTGAAACATGGTCTTTCCCCTTGGATCGGGCGCCCCCGCGCACCGGGGGCGCGGCAGGTCACTGGCGGGCGTGGGGCGGGGTGATGTCGAAGTCGAAGTACCGCGCGGCCATCGCGGCATAGCTGCCGTCTTCCATGATCGCCGCCAGGGCCTCGTTCACGCGGGTCCGCAGCGCCTCGTCGCCCTTGCGCATGGCGATGCCCACGCCTCCGTCCACGCTGTCGGTCAGGGTCAGCGTCTCGCCCACCTGGACGAACCCCTCGCCCTCGGGCTGCTTGAGGAAGGCCTCGGCCGAGACGACCGAGGAGCCGAAGGCGATGTCGCCGCGCCCGGCCGCCAGCTCCAGACAGACCGCCGGTTCCCGGTCGACCGCCAGGATGCGGCTGTCGGGATAGGTGGCTTCCAGATACTGCGCGCGGGGACTGTTGCGCAGCACGATGATCGTCTTGCCAGCCAGTTCCTCGGGGCTGTAGCCTTCGAAGGCGCCCTCGGCGGCGATGAAGCGCGAGGGAACGTCGTAATAGGGATCGGAAAAATCGACTACCTTCTTCCGTTCGTCGGTGATCGTCATCGAGGCCACGATCATGTCGAACTTGTTAGCCGCCAGGGCCGGGATCATCCCGTCCCATTCCTGCTGCACCAGCGTGCAGTCCGCCTGCATTTGCGCGCAGACGGCATTGGCGATGTCAATGTCGAAGCCGGTCAGGGTGCCGTCGGGGGACACCTGGCTGAAGGGCGGATAATTGCCTTCGACGCCGATGCGGATCTGGTCCTGGGCGACGGCGGGCAGGGCAAGGCCCACAAGGGACAGCGCGGCAAGGATCGTGCGCATGATGGAAGCTCCTGTCGGGACGGATTGTCGTGATTGTTTTTCTTTCATATGATTGAAAAATGAAAATGGATCCGTCAACAGAAATTTCCGGCTGGAGCGCGGGCGCTGCCCGCCGTTTCGCGGAAAGCCAGCTTGGCCAACAGGTTGTGGCCCGTCTTCGCACCGGCTCGAAATCGCAGCGCGCCCTGTCCGACCTGATCCTGCGCGATCCCGTCTTCATCGCGACCCATGGAATCGAGGATGTGTCGCGCCTGTCGGGGATCTCGGCCAGCACCATCAGCCGGTATGTCCGGGACCTGGGAATCGACAGCTACGGGGCGTTCCGCGCCGATCTGGCCGACCGCGTCCACGCGCTGATTGCCCCGGTCACGAAGCTGGAGAACCGTCTGGCCGAGGCTGCGGGCGCCTCCTCGCCGGCGGATGCCTCGCTTTCGGCCGCCTCGGCGCATCTCGAGGCACTGTCGGACCGCGAAACCGCCGCCGCCCTGCGCCAGGCGTCCGAGATGCTGCAGCAGGCGCGGCACGTCTGGATCATGGGGTTCGGCCTGTCCGCGCATCTGGCGGCGATCCTGGCGCTTGGGCTTGAACCGTATCGGGACGGCATCCTGAACGTGGTGCAATACGGTGGCACCGAGGTCGCGGCAGGCCGCGTGATGGCGGCGGAGCAGGACGACGTGGTCGTGGCGATCTCGTTTCCGCGCTATTCCAGCGACGTGGTCCAGCTGGCGCGCATGGCCCGCGCGACGGGCGCCCGGCTTATCGCCCTGACCGATTCCCCCGCTGCGCCCCTGGCCCAGATCTGCGACCAGCTTCTGGTCGCCCCCGCCCAGCATCCGGTCCTGCCGTCGTCCTGCCTGCCGGGCCTGGCCGTCATCGAGGCGCTTGTGTCGCAGTTCCTGATGTCGGATCCGGCCCATGTCGAACGCGCGAAACGGCTGGCCGCCAGCATGGCCGCCTATCTGTCCGACCAGGGATAGGGTCGGTCCCGATCCCGCGACCGGTCTTCGGGTGCTGGTCCCGGGCCCTGCATCCCGCGCAAGCGCCGGCTGAGCCTGGACCTGCGGGGACGGGCCGGTGGGGCGTTGGCCATCGCCACGCGCATCCCCAGGGGAACAGAGGCGGGGTCTGGCGGTTCTTCCCTGGCGGCACGGGCGGGCTGCGGCAGAACCTGCGGGCGGAACGCCGCGGTCCCCTGACCCAAAGCCCCGCCTTGAAGGAGATGGATGCACATGAACGAGGCCAGGGGCCGGCTTTCCAGGGGCAACGCCTTGCGGGCGCTGTGGGATTCGGTTCGCACCAGCCTGTGGTTTCTTTCCGCCCTCATGGGGCTTCTTGCGCTTGGCCTGACGGCGGGGGCCCTGGCCCTGGACGACCGGCTGGGGCAAGGGCCGGACGAAAGTTTCCCCCGGCTGATCTATGTCAGTGGCGCCGACCAGGCCCGAGAGCTGCTGGCGACCGTGCTGACCTCGATGATCACGATGGCAAGCCTTGTCTTCTCGATCACGATGGTGGTGCTGACGCTTGCCGCCGGGCAGTTCGGGCCGCGGCTGATCCGCAACTTCATGGCCAGCCTGCGCACGCAGTTCGTCCTGGGCACCTTCGTGCTGACGATCATCTACTGCCTGCTGCTGCTGGCCTCGGTCGGCCCTGACGACGGGGGCGGGTCCAACGCCTATCTCTCGGTCAGCGTGGCGATCGGGCTGGCGCTGTTCAGCGTCGCGCTGCTGGTGGTCTTCATCCACGACCTGGCGGTCTCGATCATGTCCGAGACGCTGATCGAGGCGGTCGGCAAGGAACTGGACCAAGGGGTGCGGGAATTGCGGCCCCTGTCCCAGGGTCTTGACCCCGAACCGGCGCTGCCCGAGGATTTCGCAGACCGCGCCGCCCTGTCGGGGGTGGAGGCATCCGGCTATGTCCAGGCGATCGAGTTCGGCCGGATCGTCGAGGCCGCGCAGGCGGCCGATGTCGTGGTCGGCCTTTTCCTGCGCGCCGGCGACTTCGCCATCCCGAACGGCCGGGCCTTCGGCATCCATCCCGCCGAACGCGCCGACCCGGACCTGACCAGGGCCATCGCCGGATCGATCAGCCTCGGCGCCCACCGCACGCCCGTCCAGGACATCGAGTTCTCGATCCGCCACCTGGTCGAGATCGCCGTGCGGGCGCTGTCGCCCAGCATCAACGACCCCTACACGGCGGTCTCGGTCATTCACCGGTTGTCGGCGGCATGGCCCGAACTGATGGGCCGGGCGGTCCCGCAGGGAGTGTTCCGCGACGACCGGGGCCAGGTGCGCGTCATCTGCCCCGTTCCCACCTACGGGACGCTGCTCAACGCCTCGTTCAGTCAGATCCGCCAGAACGGGTCCGGCAAGCCGATCATCCTGATGCATCTGCTGAAGGCGCTTGCCGCCCTGGCCTGCTGCTCGCGCACCGAGGAACAGCGGTCGGCCCTGCGCGATCAGGTCCAGGCGGTTCTCGAGGATGCAAGGCGCGACGTTCCAAACACCGCCGATCTGGAGAATGTCGAACAGCAGGGGCGGCTTGCCTTGCAGGAACTGGACTCCGGCCCGTGCGCGACCGGGGATGGCCGCGACGAAGCGCATCCCCCGGAACCGGGACCGGGGCCGCGGAATTGATCCGGCGACGCGGGCAGATCGCCTGACCGAAGCGGCGATCAGAGGTGCAAATGTCCGACCCCCTACCCCCTGCCGTCGAGGCCCTGGCCCTGCTGCGCGAGATCGGGCCGGCCGAGCGGATCCTGCACGTGGCCCGCGACGAACGCACCGCCGAGGCCCTTGCCGCCTTCCTTGCCGGCGCGCTGCCCGGCCGCCGCGTCCTGTTCCTGCCGCCCTGGGACTGCCTGCCCTTCGACGGCGCCTCGCCCACGGCCGATGCGATGGGCCGGCGCATGGCGGTCCTGCTCCGGCTGCAAGAGGCCCGCCCGGGCGACATCCTGGTGGCGCCGCTCTCGGTGCTGCTGCAGCGCCTGCCGCCGCGGGATGCCATGCGCAGCCTGTGCGTGCGGCCGGGCGATCCCTTGGACACCGCCGTGCTGGAGGCCTTTGCCCGCAGCGCCAGCTATGCCGCGGACGACCGCATCGACGAGCCCGGCGAGATCGCCATCCGCGGCGGCACGATCGAGATCTTCGCGGGCGGCGACGCCCTGCCCTGCCGGATCGAACTGTCGGACGGGGTCGTGACGGCGCTGCGCCGTTTCGATCCCGTCACGCAGCGATCCACCGGCGAGATCGACCGGCTGGACATTCCGCCGGTGACCGAACTGCCCCCCTCGGACGAAGCCTGGCCGCGCGGGGCCGAACATCGCCTGCCGAAGGCGTGGCCAAGCCTGACGACCCTGCCCGACCACATGGCGGACGCGCGGATCCTGGCGCTGCCGGCCACCCTGGCCCTGGCCGAAGGGCGGCTGGCCCGCCTGCAAGAGGCGCGGGCCGAGGCCGAGGCCGACGGCGCCCATCCCCTGCCGGCCGAGGCCCTGTATCTGGGGCCCTCGGACTGGGCGGAGCTGGCGCCGCGGATCACGGCGCTGCCGGTCGGGGACTGGAAGCCGGTTCCCGCCTTTGCCGCCGCCGCCCGGCCGCGGGCGCGGCTGGCGCAGTTTCTGGGCAGCGAGGCCGTGGCGGGGCACCGGGTGGTCTTTGTCGCGGGCTCCGAGCGGGAAGGCAGCCGTGTCGCGCGCATGGTGGCGCAGGCGGATGGCCGGCCGCCCGCCCGCGTCGAGGGCTGGCCCGAGGCGCAAGGCGAGGATCGCGCCCTGTTGCTGGCCGATCTTGCGGAAGGCGCCCTTGCCGACGGCGTGGCCGTCATTACCGCCCAGGATCTGCTGGGAAGCCGCGCCCTGTCGGGCAGCCGGCAGGCGGCGCTGCAGGCGCTGCCCTCGACGGGGCTGGAACTGGGCGATCTTGTCATCCACGAGGATCACGGTCTGGCCCGGCTGGAGGGGCTGGAGCCTCTGGACCCCGCCGATCCCGGCCGCGAGGCCATCCGCCTGAGCTTCGCGCGCGACGAACGCCTGATGGTGCCGACCCATGATGCGGGCCGGATCTGGCGCTATGGCACGGCCGAGGCGGGGGTTGCCCTGGATCGGCTGCGCGGGACCGCCTGGCCCAGGCGACGCGAGGCCACGGCCGAAGCCCTGGCGAGGCTGGCCGATCGTCTGGTGGCGCTTGCCCGGGCGCGCGCTTCGGCGCAGGCGCCCGAACTGGTGCCGCCGTCGCGCGACTATGAACGCTTCGTCGGCCGCTTTCCGTTCCAGCCCACCCCGGACCAGGCGGCGGCGGTGCGCGCGGTGCTGGCCGACATGGCCTCGGGCCGGCCGATGGACCGGCTGGTGATCGGCGACGTGGGCTTCGGCAAGACCGAGATCGCCCTGCGCGCGGCCGCCGCGGCGGCGCTGAGCGGACGGCAGGTGGCGGTCTGCGCCCCCACCACCGTCCTGGCGCGGCAGCATTTCGAGACCTTCCGCCGCCGCTTCGAGCCCTTCGGGATCAGCGTCGGCCACCTGTCCCGGCTGGTCACCGGCAAGCCCGCCGCCGCCGTCCGTGCCGGGCTGGCCGACGGATCCATCCGGATTGCCGTCGGAACCCATGCGCTGCTGGGCAAGGGCGTCGGCTTTGCCGACCTTGGCCTTCTGGTGATCGACGAGGAACAGCGTTTCGGCGCCGCCCACAAGGAAAGCCTGCGCGCCCTGGGCCGCGGCCTGCACGTCCTGTCGATGAGCGCGACCCCCATCCCGCGCACCCTGCAGGCCGCCCTGGTGGGGCTGCAGGATCTGAGCGTCCTGCACACGCCCCCGGCCCGCCGCCGCCCGGTCCGCACGCTGCTGGCCGACGATGGCGACGCCACGTTGCGCCAGGCCCTGCTGCGCGAACACCGTCGCGGCGGCCAAAGCTTCGTCGTCGTCCCCCGCGTCGAGGACATCGCCCCCGTGGCCGAACGCCTGGAACGCCTGCTTCCGGGCCTGCGGCTGCACATGGCGCATGGCGGCCTGTCGGCGCGCGAGATCGACGAGGCGATGGTCGCCTTCGCGGCGGGCGACGGGGATGTCCTGCTGGCGACCGCCATCATCGAAAGCGGTCTGGACGTGGCGCGGGCCAACACCATGGTGATCCTGCGCCCGGCGCTGTTCGGGCTGGCGCAGCTGCACCAGTTGCGCGGACGGGTCGGGCGCGGCCCGGTGCAGGCCTACTGCCATCTTCTGACCCCGGAAGGTGAGGATCTGTCCGAGGATGCGCGAAAGCGGCTGGGGACGCTGCAGGCCATGGACCGGCTGGGCGCGGGCATGGCCGTGAGCGCCGCCGACCTGGACCGGCGCGGCGCGGGCGACCTGCTGGGGGACCGGCAGGCCGGGCATGTGCAGCGGGTGGGTCTGGGCCTTTACCAGCACATGCTGGCGCAGGCCCTGCGCCGGGCGCGCGGCGAGGCCGAGCTTCCCCCGCCGCCGCAGATTCCGGGCGAACCGGGCTACATTCCCGCCGACTACGTCCCCGAACCCGAAAACCGCATCGACCTGTATCACCGGATCGCGCGCGCCTCGGACGCCGAGGAAGTGGCGCGCCTGGCCGAGGAGATCGCCGACCGCTTCGGCCCCGTGCCCGAGCCGGTGGAAACGCTGCTGCGCGCGGCCGGGCTGCGCGCGCTTGGCGCCCGGCTGGGGATCGAGACCCTGAGCCTGGGCCCCGAAGGCGTGGCCCTGCGGTTCCGCAGCGAGGTGGACATGGCCGACCGCCTGCCCCCCACCGCCCGACCGGACGGGCTGGCGGTCGAGGACGGGCAGTTGACGCTGCGCCACCAGGGCCCCGAGGATCGGCTGGACGTGGCCGCCGACCTTCTCGAACGGCTGGCCTGACGCGCCGGGCGGGCGGCGGCCAGGGTCAGGCGGGCGCGATCACCTCGAGCGACGGGAAATAGGTGGTATAGCGGCCGCGGTCGCGGGTCAGCAACCGATAGCCGCGAATGGCCGCATGGGCGCCGATGTAGAAATCCGGCAGCGGAGAGCGGCGCGCACCGCCGCGACGGCGATAGGCCAGGAAGGCCTTTCCCGCCAGGAAGGCCGCGGGCCATGGCAGGGCCTCGCGGTGAAAGACGTCCTGGGGAAGCAGCGTCTCGAGCGTTTCGATCCGGCCATGCGCCACGGACAGTTCGGCATAGATCAGCGGGTTGATGACCAGCCGGGCATCCTGGCCTGCGCGCATCAGCGCATCGGCCGACCATTTCCCCCAGTCGCCGTCCTCGGTCGAGATGTCGATCAGGACATTGGCATCGACCAGGACCGGCGTCATTCGCGGGTCAGCGCCATGATCTCGTCCGTGGACAGGCCGGTGTCGGCGCTGCCGCGCAGGCCGTCGATGACCGATTGAAGACGGCTGGCCTTCTGGCGGACCCCCTGCCCCGCCGGCAGGACGCGGACCACGCCATCGTCGCCGATCACGAAGTCCACCTCGTCCCCCGGCCGCAGCCCGGCGAAGTCCCGCACGCTTTGGGGAATGGTGACCTGGCCCTTGGTGGTGATGCGCATGGTTCATCCTTTGCGGCAGGTAATACCCGCAGTATTACCATGTCGCCGGCGACAGTGCAATGGGCGACCACAATGAAGAATCGCCTTGTCCGAATCGAAAACAACTGGATAAATTACGCAACAAACTGAATAAGACGGCTTTAAGCGTAACAGAAGCCCGCCGTCAGGACCAGGAAGGACGGCAGCATGGGCATGATGCAGCCCAAGACGCGGATCGACAAGCTGGTGGGCGCCCATGCGGCAGCCTTGTCCGAACGGCTTCATGCCCATCGCGAGCAGCTTTTTCCGCCCGATGCCAAGCGGGAGCTGCGCAAGTTCACCTCGGGTGAGGTGGCGGATCTGCTGGGGGTCAAGGACGCCTATCTGCGCAAGCTGGACCTTGAAGGCAAGGGCCCCTCGCCCGAAACCCGCGCGGGCGGGCGCCGGTACTATACCCCGGCTGACATCCAGGCGCTGCGCGAACTGCTTGAAAAGGGGGCAAAGTCGCCCGGAACCTATCTTCCCGGCCGACGGGCTGGGGACCACCTTCAGGTCATCACCGTCATCAACTTCAAGGGCGGCTCGGGCAAGACGACGACCGCCGCGCATCTGGCGCAGAAGCTGGCTCTGGACGGCTATCGGGTGCTGGCCATCGACCTTGATCCGCAGGCCAGCCTGTCGGCGCTGCACGGCGTGCAGCCGGAACTCGACCTGCCGGACGGCGGCACGATCTACGATTCGATCCGCTACGACGATCCGGTGCCGCTGCGCGAGGTGATCCAGAAGACCTACTTCACGAACCTGGACCTGATCCCGGGCAACCTGGACCTGATGGAGTTCGAACACGCGACGCCGATGGCGCTGCGCGAACGGTCGGGAAACTATTTCTTCACCCGCATCGGCGACGTTCTGGCCGATGTCGAGGCCGATTACGACATCGTCGTGATCGACTGCCCGCCGCAACTGGGCTTCCTGACGATGTCGGCGCTGTCGGCGGCCACAGCCATCCTTGTCACCGTCCACCCGCAGATGCTGGACGTCATGTCGATGTGCCAGTTTCTGCTGATGACGTCGAACCTGCTGGGGGTGGTGGCCGACGCGGGCGGCAACATGGACTACGACTGGATGCGCTATGTCGTCACCCGCTACGAGCCCGGCGACGGCCCGCAGAACCAGATGGTCAGCTTCATGCGCTCGATGTTCGGCGATCACGTTCTGAACCATCCGGTTTTGAAATCGACCGCGATCTCGGATGCGGGGATCACCAAGCAGACGCTCTACGAGGTCGAGAAATCGCAGTTCACCCGCGCCACCTACGAGCGCGCGATCGAAAGCCTCAATGCCGTCAACGGAGAGATCGAGGGGCTGATTCAGGCGGCCTGGGGCCGCAGGGGGGATGATGGCACGCAAGGACCTGCTGAAGAACCTGATGACGCCCCCTGCCCCCGACGAGGGCCGGCCCCCCTGCCCCGGTCGGACCGCGGGGCGATCGGGGCGGTGTCGAAATCCATCAGCGAATTGAAGAACCGCGCCATCATCGAGGTGCCCCCCGAGATGATCGACGACGCGGGCATCGAGGACCGGCTGGACGACGATCCCGCCGGGATCGAGGCGCTGATGGTCTCGATCAGGGAATACGGCCAGCAGGTGCCCGTGCTTCTGCGCCATTCCCCGCAGGCCGAAGGCCGCTACGACATCGTCTTCGGGCGCCGCCGCGTTGCGGCGCTGCGGCAGCTGAAGATGCCGGTCAAGGCCATGGTCCGCAGCCTGAACGACCGGGAGCTGGTGGTGGCCCAGGGGCAGGAGAACTCGGCCCGCAAGGATCTGAGCTTCATCGAAAAAGCCAACTTCGCGCGGCAGATGGTCGCCGCCGGCTATGACCGCAAGCTGGTCTGCGATGCGCTGTCGATCGACAAGACCGTGATTTCCCGGATGCTGACGGTGATCGAGGCGCTGCCCGACCAGCTGATCCGGGCGATCGGCGCCGCGCCCTCGGCCGGGCGGGACCGTTGGCTGTCCCTGGCGCAGAAGGCCAAGGATCGCCCGGTCGAGGATCTCGTGTCGATGGCCCAAGGTGCCGATTCGGACACGCGTTTCGCGGCCGTTCTGGCGGGACTTGCCGCACCGTCCCCTCGCCCCGACGGCCGGACGCTGGTCGCTGCGGACGGCCTTTCGCTGGGCCGCGCCCGTCGCGGCCCGCAGCGCACGGTGATCGAACTGGATCGCGAGGGCCAGGATTTCGCCGACTGGCTGATCGACCATATCGCCGAGGTTCACCAGGACTGGCTGCAGCGCCGGTCCTGACGACAACCGCAACCCACCAGCAAGGAGGCACAAGCCGGTAAAAGAAAAGCCCCCAGGACATGACATCCCAAAGGGCCGTTCTCTCGATCTAGCACCTCGAAGATAGCGGCATTGGTTGACAGCTGTCAACACCGTCGGTTCCCGGCGCGGGCATTTCCTTTGCCTTGTGACATCACGATGATGCAAGTCTTCTCGACCCCCAAGGGGCCGGGGGCTGATGCCGCGCGCCGCGCGGCGCCTCACGGAACCCCGCACGACGCACCCGGCAGGCCGGACATCGACAAATGGGCCTTGCTGAAGGCCCTGAGCGAGGGTCGCGAGGCCTTCGGCCTGACGGACCGCAACCTGGCGGTCCTGTCGGCCCTTCTGTCCTTCCACCCCTACCGCAGCCTGAGCGACGGCGCGCTGACGGTCTTTCCGTCCAACGCCTCTCTTGCTGCGCGGCTGCACGGGATGCCCGAAAGCACCTTGCGGCGCCACATCGCCTCGCTGGTGAAGGCGGGAATGATCGCGCGCTGCGACAGCCCCAACGGCAAGCGCTATGCCACGCGGGACGGCACCGGCAGGATCGATCAGGTGTTCGGCTTTGATCTGTCCCCCCTGCTGCATCAGGCCGAGGAGATCGCCGGCGCCGCCCAGGCCGCGCGCGAGACAGCACGGCTGACACGACGGCTCCGCCAGACCATTTCCCTGCTGCTGCGGGACCTGCTGGCCCGTCTTCAGACGGCCGACCTTGGGCCGGAGGCGGCCCTGTGCTGCACCGAGGCGCAGCGCCTGATGCGGCGGAAGCTGGATCTGGCCACGCTGTCGCAGCTTGAGACGAAACTGCGCCTGCTGATCGGCCCATCCGCCCCCGATCATCGGCAGACAGTGCGAATGAGCGCCAATGACAGCCAAAATGAGCGGCACCTACAGAATGCAGATTCTGATGATCCTGATTCTGAACCGGGCCATGAAGGCGAAGACCACCTGGTGCTGGAGACGGTGATGGCGGCCGTGCCAGAGATAGGAAGCTATGCGACCACGCCAGTCAGCAGTTGGCGGGATCTGCACCGGCTGGCGGAGTTTGTCAGGCCGATGCTGGGGATAACGTCCGAGACCTGGGCCTTTGCAAAGCAACGCTTGGGGGGAACCGTGGCTGCCGTCACGCTCAGCTGCATCCTGCAGAAGTTCGACCGTATCCGAAGACCCGGGGCCTATCTGCGCCGTCTGGCGCAGACAGACAACTTCCGCGTCGGGCCCATGCTGGCCGCGTTGCAGCCGGGCAGGGCGCAAAGTTGACGGCTGTCAACTTCCCCCTGGCGCGGCAGGTGCAGGTTGTCTCAGGCACCCGGATTGATCCGCCGCAAGGTGATCTCGCAGCCGCCGCCATCATCGGAAGGCAGAAGCCGGCAGTTTTCCATGACCACGCGTTCGGGCTTGCCGTCGATCAGCAGCTGGCCGTCGCGTGGCCCGTCGCCGCTGTCCACCGGCGGCGTGGCCTGCGTCCGAAAGCGGGCGTAGTCGCCGCCGGTTTCGACACTCCCGTTCATCGGGGGAAAGCCGTCGAGGCTGAGGGTCGCTTGGGTCATCTGCGTCGTCTCCTGGGGGTGGTGGCGAAAGGACAACGCGGACGGAGGCCCATCGGACCCGTTGGGACGAACACGGGGCGGACGGAGATTGCAGGAACGGTCCCGCAATCCCGGAAAGGAATCGCCTTACTGTCTGGCACCAAGAAGCCGGTTCAGCAGGCGACCCAAGACCGACTGGCCTTTGGTCACGGGCTGAGGCGAGGGGGCAGGGCGAGAGGAAGCAGCGGCATCGGTCCGGTCGGTCTGCGCCGGGGCAGCCGTTGCTTGCGCGCCGACATCTTCGGAGGCCAGCTTGCCCGAGCGCTTGGCGACATGGGTGGCGATGGCGTCCATCAGCGGCGGGGACAGCGCGTCGTAGGGTTCCAGACCCAGTTCGCGCAGCCGCGCCCGGATGCCGTCCATCCGCGCCGGAACGACGCCCGATTCGATGACGCTGCTGACGAAGGCCGCGAATTCCGGCGCCGCCCAGCCTTCCTCGTCCGACAGTTCGGTATGCACGAAGTCCAGGCCGTAGAACGGATGGTCCTTGTTCTCGATCCGGCCATACATGTGCACGCCGCAGTCCCGGCAGGCGTAACGCTGGATCGGCGCGTCCCTGTTGACGACCTCAAGCTTGTCGCCGTTCTCCAGGACCTCGACCGCGTCGCGCGACACCACCGCCACCATGCTGAAGATCGCCCCGTCGGGCTTCCAGCACTTGGTGCAGCCGCAGACGTGGTTGTGGGCCGTCTGCGCCCCGACCCGGACCCGAACCGGATCGGTCGCGCAGTGGCAGGTCAGAACCCCGCCCGAAAAACCGGCGGTGGCCGGGGCAATGCCCCGATCGACGGCAGGGTGGATCTTCACCGCCTGTGAACTTTCCATGAGCGCCTCCTCTGCTGAAGTGATCATCCCGGTCCGTTCTGGCGGGATGAAACCATGGTACCAGAAAAATCCGCTTCCCGCCCCGGGACTTAGGGACTGCCGGACAGGTCCGCCCGACCGGAGAAAGCCGAAGCCATCCGGGTGGGCGACAGGCGCATCGAAAACCGCGGGAGCGTGGCCAAGATGCAGAAAGGCCACGGCGGCTGATACCAAAGGTGCAGACGAAAAATGATTGTCATCAAGCCCCTCAATGCAGTTACACTGCCGGCGGAAATGATAGACAACAGGGAGGAAAGAATGACAGCCAGCGAAAAGAAGGCGACGGTCAACCGCCGTTCGTTCCTGAAGACCGGCGTGATCGGCGGAAGCGCGGCGGCCACCGGATCACTGCTTGCGGCGCCCGCGGTTCTGGCGCAGTCGCCGATCGTGATGAAGATGCAGACCTCCTGGCCCGCCTCGGATATCTGGCAGACCATGGCCCAGCACTATGTCGAGCGGGTCGAGGCGATGTCGGGCGGCCGGCTGAAGATCGACCTGCTGCCCGCGGGCGCGGTGGTGGGGGCCTTCCAGGTCATCGACGCGGTGAACGACGGGGTGCTGGATGCCAGCCATTCCGTGTCGGCCTATTGGTACGGCAAGAACAAGGCCGCCTCGCTGTTCGGGACCGGCCCGGTGTTCGGGGGATCGCCCACCACCATGCTGTCCTGGTTCTATGCCGGCGGAGGAGAGGAGTTCTACCGCGAGCTTGTGCAGGACGTGATGGGCATGAACGTGGTCGGCCTGATGGCCTTCCCGATGCCAGCCCAGCCCTTCGGCTGGTTCAAGAACGAGGTCACGGGCCTCGCCGACATCCAGGGCATGAAATACCGCACCGTCGGCCTTGCCGCAGACGTCATGCAGTCGATGGGCATGTCCGTGGCGCAGTTGCCCGGCGGCGAGATTGTCCCGGCGATGGAGCGCGGCGTCATCGACGCCTTCGAGTTCAACAACCCCTCGTCGGACATGCGCTTCGGCGCGCAGGACGTGGCCAAGAACTATTACCTGGCCTCGTATCACCAGGCGCAGGAGGCCTTCGAGTTCCTGTTCAACCGCGACTTCCTCGAGGACCTGGAACCCGATCTGCAGGCGATCCTGCGCCACGGCGTCGAGGCGGTCTCGACCGCCAACACCGCCTTCGCCCTGGATAACTATTCGGCGGACCTGCAGAAGTTGACCTCCGAAAGCGGCGTGGTGGTTCACCGGACCCCTGCCGATGTCCAGCAGGCGCAGATCGACGCTTGGGACAAGCTGATCCCGGAACTGGAAGCCGACGAACTGATGAAGCGGATCCTGGACAGCCAACGGGCCTGGGTCGAACGCGTCACCTATTACGAGCTGATGAACGCGCCGGACTATACCCGCGCCTATCAGCATTATTTCCCGAACAAGATCAGCCTCTGACACATCCGGCGGGGCAGACCTTGCCCCGCCCACAGACCGGGACAGTCCAGATGCTACGCTATATCGACTTTGCCGACCGCCTGTCGGGCTGGTTTGGCAAATCCTTCGGCTGGCTCGTCGTGCTGATGACAATCGGCATGAGCTACGAGGTCATCGTCCGATACCTGTTCAACAACCCGACGCCCTGGGCCTACGAGCTGTCCTACATGATGTATGGGACGCTGTTCATGGTGGGCGGCGCCTATACCCTGTCGCGGGGCGGCCATGTGCGGGGCGACTTCATCTATCGGCTGTGGCCGGTGCGCGTGCAGGGCGCCCTGGACCTGCTGCTCTATATCCTGTTCTTCTTTCCCGGCATCACCGCACTGATCTTCGCAGGCTGGAAATATGCATCCCGATCAATTGGTTACGGCGAAGTCAGTTCGTCAAGCCCGGCGGGCATCCCCATCTACCAGTTCAAGACGATCCTTGTCTTGGCAGGGGTGCTGCTGTTTCTGCAGGGCATCGCGCAGGTGTTCCGCTGCATCATCGCGATCCGCACGGGCGTCTGGCAGGAACCCGTCCCCGACGTCCAGGAAACCGAGATCCTGCTGGCGCAGGAGCATGGCCAGGACATCCTGCACCACCCCGACCACATCGACCCGCCCCAGGGCGGAACGGCTCGCTGACAGGAGACATCGCACGTGACCGATCCGCAAATCGCCCTGACGATGCTGGGCGTCTTCATCTTGTTCGTCTTCCTGGGGTTTCCGATCGCCTTCACCCTGATGGCGCTTGGCATCGGCTTCGGGTATTACGCCTATTTCGACGCCGACCGCATGTGGCGAAGCTTCAACCGGCTGGGCGAGGACGCCGACGGCTGGACCAGCACCACCACCTGGCTGGAGGGCTTCTTCAACAACCGCATCTTCGATCTGTTCGTCAACCAGACCTACACGGTGATGGCGAACGAGGTGCTGACGGCGATCCCGCTGTTCCTGTTCATGGGCTACATCGTCGAACGGGCCAACATCGTGGACAAGCTGTTCGGCTCTCTGGCCATCGCCGCGCGCAACGTGCCGGGTTCGATGGGGGTGGCGGCGCTGATCACCTGCGCGCTGTTCGCCACCGCCACGGGCATCGTCGGCGCCGTCGTGACGCTGATGGGCCTGCTGGCGCTGCCGGCCATGCTGAAGGCGCGCTACGAGCCCAGCTTCGCGGCGGGCATCATCTGCGCGGGCGGCACGCTGGGCATCCTGATCCCGCCCTCGATCATGCTGATCGTCTATGCGGCGTCCTCGGGCGTGTCGATCGTGCGGCTTTACGCCGCCGCATTGCTGCCGGGCCTGCTGCTGGTGGGGCTGTACCTCATCTATGTCGTCGGCCGTTCGATCCTGCAGCCCTCGATCGCCCCGAAGCTGAGCAAGGAGGACGTGCCCGACATGCCGCGCGGCGCGGTCGTGCTGATGCTGCTCAAGTCCTTCTTCCCGCTGTCGGTCCTGATCCTGGCGGTGCTGGGCTCGATCCTGTTCGGCCTTGCGACGCCCACCGAGGCCGCTTCCATCGGCGCGTTGGGCGGGCTGCTGCTGGCGGCGGGCTATCGCGCGCTCAGCTTCGACCGGCTGCGCGAATCCGTCTATCTGACGGTGCGGACCACGGCGATGGTCTGCTGGCTGTTCGTGGGCAGCTATACCTTCTCGGCGGTGTTCTCCTATCTGGGCGGGGAACAGGTGATCTCGGAATTCGTGGGCGGTCTGGATCTGTCGCCGATCGCCTTCCTGCTGCTGGCGCAGCTCATCATCTTCCTGCTGGGCTGGCCGCTGGAATGGTCCGAGATCATCATCATCTTCGTGCCGATCTTCCTGCCGCTGCTGCCGCAGTTCGGGATCGACCCGCTGTTCTTCGGCATCCTCGTGGCGCTGAACCTTCAGACATCGTTCCTGACGCCGCCGATGGCGATGTCGGCCTATTACCTGAAGGGGATCGCGCCCGCCGAGGTCAAGCTGACCCAGATCTTCAGCGGCGTGCTGCCGTTTCTGGTCATGGTCATCTTCTCGATGCTGATGGTCTATGTGTTTCCCGGCATTGTTTTCACCCTGCCCGAGGCGGTCTATGGCAACTGATCCGCAGACCATCCTGGCCCTGCCGGTCGTCACCCTGCGCGACTGGCTGGCTTCGGGCGCGCTGCGGGCAAGCGAACTGGCCGAGGCCCTGATCGCGCGGATCGAGGCGGTCGAGCCGCAGGTCGGCGCCTTCGCCTGGTTCGACCCCGGCTTCCTGCGGGCCCAGGCCGAACAGGCGGATCGCCACCGGCAGGCCGGCCGGCCCATCGGCCCGCTGCACGGCCTGCCGGTGGGGCTTAAGGACGTGATCGACACCAAGGGCATCCCGACGGAAAACGGGACGGTGCTGGATCAGGGCAGGGTGCCGCAGGCGGATGCCGCCATCGTCGCCCGGCTGCGCGCCGCCGGCGCCCTGATCCTGGGCAAGACCGTCACGACCGAACTGCAGTTCCTGCACCCCTCGGCGACGCGCAATCCCGCCGATCCGGCCCACACGCCGGGCGGCTCGTCGGCAGGATCGGCGGCGGCGGTCGCGGCCGGCATGGCGCCCCTTGCGGTCGGGACGCAGACCGGCGGATCGGTCATCCGGCCCGCGTCGTTCTGCGGCTGCGTGGGGTTCAAGCCCAGCTTCGGCGCGATCGCGCGCCGGGGCATCCTGACCCAGTCGCCCAGCCTCGACACCGTGGGCGTCTTTGCCCGGGACGTGGAGGCCGCCGCCCTTCTAGCCGAGGTGCTGGCAGGCCCAGATCCCGCCGATGCCGATGCTCCGCCCTTGCCCCCGCCGGCGCTGCTGGCGACGGCCACTTCCAGGGTGCCGGTGACGCCCACCTTCGCCTTCGTCGAATTGCCGGGTTTTTCCTCGGCCAGTCCCGACCTGCGGCAGGCGATGGCCGCCCTTGTGTCGCGGCTGGGCGAACAGGCCTGGTCAACGACCCTGCCGCGGCTGTTCAACGACGCCGCGGCAGTCCGGGCCCGGATCAACGACGTCGAGATGGCCCACCATTACCGCGGCTATGCCGCCAGGGGCTGGGAGCGGCTTTCCCCGCCGACACGGGCCGCGATCGAGCGGGGCAGGGCCGTCAGCGCCCCGGACTATCTGTCCGCGCTTGAACTGCGGGGCGTGCTGGCCGCCGCCCTGGACGAGATCCTGGCCCGCTGCGACGCGATCCTGGTTCCCGCGGCCCTGGGCGCGGCGCCGCGCGGGCTGGAAAGCACCGGGGATTCGATCTTCAACGGCCTTTTCACCTTCACCGGCCACCCGGCCCTGACGCTGCCGCTATTCCGCGACGGCGCAGGGATACCCATGGGCGCGCAGCTTGTCGGCCGCAGGGGCGAGGACGGGCGCCTGTTGCGCACGGCCCGCTGGCTGCACCGCAGGGCCGCATCAGCAGGCCCACATGACCAAGGAGAAGACGATGTCTGACCTTATCCCCAAGCTGCTGTCCTTCGTGGCGCTTGCGATCTTCCTGGGCATCCTGGTCTGGCACGTTCCCCGCATCGACCTGGGCGGGGTGATCCTGGTGACGGTTGCCCTGGTGGCATGGGATTTCTTCGCCCCGTCGCGGGGCCGGTGACGCGCGGATTGCGGGTCCGCCTTGTGGTCAGGGTCATCTTGCGCCGCCGGAATGCAGAAAGATGCCCCGCGATCCTCGCCGCGGGGCAGGGGCGATCACTGCGGCATCTGGTAGGTGGCGATGATCGAGCCATACCAGTCGGCAAGGATGCCGATGTCCTCGTCCGTCAGGTCGCGCGCGATGATGGTCATCTGCGGATCCTCGCGCCGTCCGGCGCGAAAGTCCTGCAGCTGCTTGGCCAGGTACTCCGGGCTTTGCCCGCCGATGTTCGGGATCATCGGGTTCGTGCCGACGCCGTCGATGCCGTGACAGACACGGCAGGTTTGCGCCTGATCCGGCGCGGCGGCGGGTTGGGCCGTCTGTGCCAGAACGGCAACGCCATTCCAGGCGAACAGGCCGACAAGAATGACGCCGAGAAGTGATTTCATGATGGTCCGCTTTCCAGGTGAGGGCAGGGGCGGCGACGGCCGCCCCCGCTGGGATCAGTTGGCAGGCGCTTCGGAGGCCGGCTGCCCGCCCTCGGCCCCGGCCGGGGCTGCGGCGGGCGCTTTCCCTTGGCTGCCCTGGGCCGTCCCCGCCGCCGAACCGTCACCGACATAGGCGATCCGCCAGATCGCCCCGGCATAGTCGTCCGACACCAGCATGGATCCGTCGCGCAGGAAGGCCACGTCCATCGGGCGGCCCCGGTATTCGCCGGTCCCGCTGTCCAGCCAGCCATCGGCGAAGACGGTGGTTTCGGCGGCGTTGCCGTCCGCGTCCAGGCGCGTGAACATCACCCGCGCCCCGACCGGGGTGGTCCGGTTCCAGCTGCCGTGCTGGGCGAAGAAGATGCCGCCGTGGTATTCCTCGGGGAACGAGGTTCCCGTATAGAACCTCATCCCCAGGTCGGCCGCATGGGCATCGGTCTTGACCTGCGGCTCGACGAACTCGACCCCCTCGGGCCGGGGCACGTCCTTGTACTCGGGGACCTCGATGCCGGCATTGACCCAGGGGAAGCCGAAATGCTGGCCCGGTTCGGTCTGGCGGTTCAGCTCGCCCGGCGGGATGTCGTCGCCCATCCCGTCCACCTGGTTGTCGGTGAACCACAGGTCGCCGTTGGCCGGGTTGAAATCGTGCCCGACCGAGTTGCGGATCCCGCGCGTGAACACCTCGCGCTCGCTGCCGTCGATGTTCATGCGGATGATGCCGCCGATGCCGATCTCGTCGTATTTCTCCAGCTTGTCGCGGGGCTGCACGTTGTAGGGTTGCCCCAGCGAGATATAAAGCTTGCCGTCCGGGCCGATCCGGCAGACCCGGGCGGTGTGGTTGAAGCTTTCCTCCTCGGGCGGGATCAGTTCGCCCTGGGCCACCACCGTGCCCACCGCAGGATCGGGCCCCTCGAAGAAGAACTCGGCAGCCGCGAACTGCAGCACGCGGTTGCGCTCGACGATGTACAGGAACCCGTCGGGCGAGAAGCAGGGCCCGTTCGGGATGTCGAAGGTCAGCGAGGGGGCGAAGTCCATCACCTCGTCCGCCACCCGGTTGCGGTCGCGGTCGGCGACCGACCAGACCTTGTCCTTGCGCGTGCCGACGAAGACCACGGTCCCCTGCGGGGCCACCGCCATCGACCGCGCGTCGGGCACGACGGCGTAAAGGCTGACCTCGAAGCCGTCGGGCACGTTGATATGGGGCAGGATCTCCCGCAGCGCGTCCGCGGTGGGACCGGTCTGTTCGACGCGCGTGAAGGTGGCGTCGGTGCGCTGCATCCCCTGCAGCGTTTCCAGGTTGTCCTGGGCAAGGATCGGCGTCGCAAGGGCCGTCGTCAGAAACAGCCCGCAAAGTCCCGCGTATCTCATCATGTCTCCTCCCTGGTGCAGTTCATGTCAGGCGAAAGGCGGCGCCTCCTCCTCTGGCCGCCCGCCGCAGCGGTCAGGACCGGCCTCGCGCGGCAAACCCGACAGGTTTTCCGAGGGTCCGCGCGTGCCGGTTCCCGAGGGCGGATGATCTATGATTGCATGGGCTTTTCAACAGCTTTGTTGCCGATGCGGCGGCAATCATCCGCCGCCCCGGCTACGCATGGCGGCGGCACGGGCGCCAAGGGAAACGCGCTTCGTGGACGCCCGCGACGCCGATGATGAAATGCCCGGATTTTGCCGGTATCATGGCAGCGTCGGAATCTGGAGGATCGACCGCTTCCCCGCTGCGCCGGAAGCGCCCCTCCGTGGAGTGGCAGGCAATGTCCTTGGCGCCCGCATCGTCCCAGGCTGCCCTTCCGCGGGGGGATCGCCCGTCGGCGGGGCAAGGCGTGGCCACCGGCGGCCTGGGCCGGGACGCCATCGCGCTGCCCGGAGAGGAGGTGTTGCTGCTGCGGATCCGGGCCCCATTCGCCGCGACGCGCCAATGGCAGGCGGATGTCCGGGCGGCGGTGGCGGATCATGTCGCGGATCCGCCCGACCGGGTCCATGTGGTCGCGGGGCCCAGGCTTGGCCAGGGCGATCTTCTGGTGGCCGTTCTGGCCCACGACGTGATGACGGAATGGGCAGCCCGGGCCGATGCCAGCCGCTCGCGCCTTGTGCCCGATGTTCTGGCCCTGCCGGTTCCGCCGGGGGGCCGCCTGTCCGTGCGCGAGGCAGAGGGGCGGGTTCTGGTCCGGCTGGCGGATGGCACCGGCCTCGCGACGCGGGCCGAGACCTTTCCCGCCTTTTGGCGCGCGGCGGGCAGGCCGGGGATCGTGCTGTTCGGCGGCCGGTTGCCGGCGGATCTTCCCGTTGCCGGCAGGCAGGAGATGCCTGAAGACCCGCCCCCCGAGGCGTTGGCCTTCGACCTGATGACCGGCCCCTATGCGCGACGGGGCGACCGCCGCCGACGGCTGCAGGCGCTTGCCGCCATCGCCCTCCTGGGGCTGACCGGGCACCTCGCCATCCTGGGCGCCGAAACCGCTGCGCTTGTCGGCATCGCCCAGCGGCACGAGGCGCTGTCGCGCGATGGCGCTGCCGGGGCGGGGGCCGAGGAAGCGCCCCAGGAAGGCCCCGCGACGGGAAGGCTGTCAGGGGGCGCCTTCCTGCCGCTTCTGACTGAGGTCGGCAGGGCCTTGCCCACCTTCGGCCAGGGCATGACCCTGCGCGCCATGACCTTCGACGCCCAAACGGGCGAACTTGGCCTGCGCATCGAAGGAGAGGAACTGGGGGCGCTGCAGGATCTGGAGGCGCGGCTTGATGCCGCGGGGCTGCAGGTATCTTCGGGCGAGGGGGCAAGCAGCAACGGCGCGGCCGAACTGCGCCTGGTCATCGGGGGCAATTCATGATCGGCAGGCCGCCACCCGCCCCCTGCCGGCCACACGCCGGCTGACGCAGCCCAAGATCGGGCGCAGCACCTGGGCCGTCCTGATCCTGGCCGTCGCCGCCTGCCTGGCCCTTGCGATGGCCCTGCGCCCCTTGCTGGCCGCAAGGACCAGGGCACTGGACTCCATGGCGGCCTGGGACGGGATGCGGTCGGGACCGGATCAGCCTGCGCGGCATGACAGGGTGGCGGCGGAAGCGCCGGTTTCGGCCATCGTGACCAGGACCGCGACCGCCCGCGGCCTGACGATCCGGCGGATCGAGGCGGCGGAAACGGGAACCACGCTCTCGCTCGAGAAGGCAGACTTCAACCGCATCGTCCAGTGGCTGGCCGAACTGGAACGCTCGCATGGCCTGCATGTCGCGGCCCTGGACATGGAACGGACCACCGATCCGGGTATGGTGGATGCCATCCTGACGGTGCGCCCGTGACGCCGGCGTCCGGACCTTCCACGCCGCACCGGCTGCCCTACACCTCTGTCCGCCAGCACGGTGTTCTGCTGGAGCAAGGGCCGGGGGGCCGGTCTGCTTGGCCCGCCCCGCGGCCACCTTGGCGACCCTGGCCGAGGTTCAGCGTGTCGCCGGGGGTCTGGCGGGGTTCGAGGAAGTGGACGAGGCGCTGGCGCGGCCGACCGGATCGGGCAAGACCACTACGCTCTCTGCCGCGCTCGAGCGGCTCAACGACCGGACGCGCAACATCATGACCGTCGAGGACCCGATCGAGTATTCGCTGGACGGCATCGGCCAGGTGCAGGTCAACCCGCGCGCCGAGCTGAGCTTCGCGCGCGGGCTGCGGGCGATCCTGCGCCAGGACCCCGACGTCATCATGGTAGGCGAGATCCGCGACCGCGACACCGCCCAGATCGCCGCCGAGGCAGCCATGACCGGCCATCTGGTGCTGTCCACGCTGCACACCACCACCGCCATCGGCGCGGTCTCGCGGCTGGTCGACCTGGGGGTGGAACGCTTCCTGCTGGCGCCGATGCTGGCCGGGCTGGTGGCCCAGCGGCTGGTGCGCCGGCTGTGCCCGCTGTGCCGGCGCCCCGAACCCGCCAGCCCCGCCGAGGCCGCCCTGGTCGAGGGCCTGGTCCCCGGCGAGCAGGTGTTCCGCGCCACCGGCTGCCCGGCCTGCCAGGGCCAGGGCTACCAGGGCCGCGCCGGCCTCTACGAGGTGATCGCCCTCAACCGCGACCTCGAGGCGCTGATCCACCAGGGCGCCGCCGAGGCCGACCTCGTCCGCGCCGCCCGCCGCAACGGCCCGGGACTGTCCGCCGACGGCCTGCGAAACATCCGAAACGCCACCACAACCGTCCAGGACGTCGCCAAAGTCCTCCAGGAGGAATGAACGGTGCGATCACGCGGCGCCGCCGCGGGCCGGCGGCCGCCCGTCAGGGACGGTGGCGGTGCTGATCCTGCCCCTCGGCATCCGCATGGCCGGAATGGTCGTGGCCCGAGTGATCGTGCGCGGCATGGTCGTGGCCCCCGTGGCCGGCATGATCGTGGTCCGCCTCGGCGACCTCCTGCGGCTGGCCCAGCAGGTCCGTCTGGGCCGCGAGGTAGTGGATCAGATCCTCGGCATCGGTGTCGTTGAGTTGCAGGTTGGGCATCCGGACCGCCGGAAAGGCGCTGTCGAGCGCCACCGCCACGGCATCCTCCCGGGCCAGCATCCGGTCGGGCGCCAGCAGGTAATCCTTCAGCCAGTCCCGGTCCCTGCGCAGCGTCACGCCCGAGAGGTCCGGTCCCACGCGGACGCCTTCGCCGATGGTGTGGCACGCCGCGCAGGCGGCAAGGAACAGCGCCTCTCCAGGGGTGTCCCTGATGACCAGTCGTTCGGGCGCGATGGCCGTTCCGCCCGAGTGGGCGGGGGGCGCGACCAGGCGGGATCCAGGGACAGGATCTCCTCGGTCAGGACGACGAGGCTGCCCATCAGCGAGGCGCGGCGCCATTCCCCCGTCGCCGCGTTGCCGATCACCATGTCCGAACGGTGCTGGCTCAGGCTTTCGCTGCGCTCTCCCAGCTTGAAGCGGACGATGTCCACGTCCTCTGGCCGGCCGGTCAGGAACATCCAGCCGTCACGGACCCCGAAGGCCTCGGCAAAGTCGCGCAGCCGCTGCGGCGTGTCGGTCTTGGGGTCCAGCGAGATGGAATACACGAAGATGTCCTTGCCCATTCTTTCGCCGAGCCAGTCCACCACCTGGGCCATCCGCGCCGTGGACAGGCCGCAGATGTCGGGGCAGTCGGTATAGACGAAGTTCAGCACCACGATCTTGTCGCGCAGGAGGTCGTCCCAGAACCGCAGCCGCTCGCCATCCTGATTCACCAGTTCGACGTTCGGGAAATAGCTTTCGTCCCATTCGGCCCTGGCAGGACCGGCCGGGGCGCCCAGGAATGCCGCGGCGGCGGCCAGGGCCAGCAGAAAGCGGCGCATCCGTCCCTTGCGATGTCCGGGGGGTTGGGCTGTGTCTGACATGACCTGTTCTTTCCTCCCTGCCAGCGGCGGGAAACCCTGCTGGCTGTTGTCCTGTTCGGGGAAGGGTCGCGGACCGCCGCCGGGAAGGGCTGGCGGTCCGGCCGTCTTGCGGCTGCTGGCCGGGGCCGGCGCAGCCGGACCTAGATCCGGCCCTTGGGGAAGGGCCGGAAGGACCGCGCGAAGGGATTTCCCTCGGGCAGGATTTCCGGCGTCACATAGGTGACCCCGTTGGGCGAGGGGTTGGGCGTCGGGATGACCGAACGGTGCGTCTGCGAGACCTTGTCGTTCGTCTGGTCGGTCAGCACGTCGTAGCGCATCACCATCGCCCAGTCCTCGTGGACGGTGTTGTGGCAGTGCGTCACATAGGCGCCGCCGAATTCGCCGAAGCGGACCTGAATCTTCAGCTTGCCGTTCACGCCCAGCCGCCAGACATCCTTGCGCGAGTTCCGTTCCAGGGCCGTCAGGGCCTTGCTGCCCCGGCTGATGGTCCGGCCTTCCTCGAAATGCAGGTGCATCGGGTGGTCCCAGCCGCCGCCGCCATTGATGATGGTCCAGTGTTCCACCTCGCCGGGGCGGGGGATCAGCATCGAGATCCGGTTGGCGTTCAGGAAATGGTTCGATTCCCCGTTGATCCGCAGCGTGTAGCCGAACCGCTCCTTGTCGCCGCAGTCGGGGAAGCACTCTCCCGTCAACTCGTCGGCGACCCCGTCCGCGCCCTTGAACTCGATGACGCGTTCGCGCACGGGCTGCTGGATCGGGATGACGTCGGTCAGTTTCGCGGGCACCACGCTGCGGTCGATGTCCGAGGCGCGGAGCGTCTTGCCGGGGGCGTCCACGCTTTCCACCTGCCCCACGACCCGGAACTGCATGACGTCGCCGATCGCCGGATCGCTGGACTTGCGCGCAAGCGTGTCCGCAAGGCTGAGCTGACCTTTGGCGCGGTTGCCGTCCTCGTGTTCCAGCATGTTCACCAGGCGCAGCCTGCTGGACACCGGGAAGGCCGAGAAATCCACGATGACGTCGAACCGCTCGCCCACGCTCTGCCAGTCGAGCGATGTCACCGTGACCGGGGCGGGAAGGAAGTTTCCGTCCGTCGCGATCACCGTCATCGGCACCAGCTTGTTCGAGCCATTGACCAGGGCGAACTTCCAGAACCGCGACATGCTGGCCGCCAGGATCCGGAAGCGGTACTTCCGGGGCAGGACCTCGAAGAACGGTTTGTAGGTGAAGTTCACCAGAACCAGGTCGCCGATGAAGCCGACGGTGTTGAAGATGTCGAACTGGTACTGGCCCTCCTGGTCAAGCGCCCCGTCCGAGACGATCAGGTTCACGTCGAAGTCGATGTTGCCCCAGTCCAGTTCGGTGCCGCTGGGCAGCCGCAGGTTGACGCCATCCTCGATCGCCTCGTTGCCGCGGTCCGGGCCGCTGTAGTAGTTCAGCGCCCCGACATGACCCTTGTAGACGTTTTCGGCGGTGTAGAAGAAGCGGTGGTCGTGGAACCACATCGACCCCTGCAGTTCGCGATAGTCGCCGGCCACGTTCTGAAGCCCGCCGTGGCCGTCCGGTCCCGAAGCCTTCCGGTCCGAGGCCGAGGTGTTGGTCATGTCGGCGCGCGCCAGGCAGGTGGTCCAGTGATAGTCGTAGAACTGGCCGGGGTAATGATGGGCGTTGGACGCGCCGTCGCTGCCGGAGGCATTGTGTCCGTTATGATTATGCGTCGCCTGGCTGTTCGATCCGAAGCCGCCATTATCCTTTCTGTCGATCGGCAGCATGTTATAGGTCCGCACGATCGCGGGTTCGCCGTAGCGCATCTTGATCAGCGGCGGCGGCAGGACCGATTGCCCGGTCCTTCCCTCGCCAAAGGACCAGACCTTGTTTTCCTCCTGCTCGGGGAAATTGTCGTGGAACGAGATATTGCTCCGGGCAGGCGCCAGCGACATGATATATGCAACCTGCGGAAGAAACTCGGTCCACCGCTGATGCGCGAAATATTCTCCGGGCGGGCGGCCTTCCATCGGACCGAACCTGTTCCACGGGTTGGTGTACATTTCGCCGCCGCTTTCGGTGAATTCGGTATGATAGGACAACCGCCGGGCCGGATCTTCGCCGCCCGAGGGGAAATCCAGGACCGTTTCGCCATATTCCAGCCGCGGCGTCAGGGGCAGGGGCGTCTGCAGGTTCAGCCGCCTCAGGCGCTGCGTGAAGGGCTTGGCCCCGAACAGCGGACTTCTGGGAATGCCCGTGGGCGAGGTGGCCGCATAGGCGCTTGGGGCATAGGGGCTGAGGCCGTTGACATAAGCCAGGGCACCCCCCGCCGTGAATATGCCCCACTTGAACAATTCCCGCCGCGTCACCTGCCCGCTTGAAAGGGCTTGGACGATTTCGGCGCGATTCCGTCTCGCTGCTTCAGCCTCGCGTATTCTTGCCTTAGACGCATCCTCTGGTAGAAAAAACATGACGACCCCTAACCTAAGTCAACACCAAGCGCCACTTCCGGGAATTACAGGTCAATTCGGATGATTTTGACAGCCTTTTGTCAGGCGGACCTGGTCGGGGTGCCGCAGCATCGTATATCGCGGCGGTTGTAGAAACGTCCGTGTCCGGGAATAGTGCAGAAACGGCAAGTCTGCGGTGTTCCCCTGCAAGGGGCAGACAAGGCTGCGGAAAAAATGGCGGCTTAAAACATTTGCTAAATCAGCGAGGGCCGATCTCACTTCGCGGTTGTAGTTGATGTTGATGTAACCCAGGCCAGCGGCCCGGGCGCGATTTTCGGAAAGTTCGGACTTTGGTCCGGTGCGCGGTGCCGGCCATCCCGGCGATGCTCATTCTTTAGGCAGGCAAAGACCTGCCGAGGCGTTGGTATGCGGCGTGCGAGCCCCCGAGGCGCATTTTGTGCAATCAATTCAGCGAATCACTCGCGCCCTGCCGACGCCACTGGCCGCGGATTTGCTCCCGCGAAAGTCGACGAGATCAGCAACTGCTAGGGATCCACGGTGAAGATGGCCCCAGCGGCGAACGTTCATTGATTGTGGCTTGGCCTCACCAGTCAGGTTCAAGGGGAAACCAGCAAGAATTTGCAACGGGTGAATCCCGGCGGTTCTTGCTGTCTGCGCAAGGCTTCGCCTGGATTTGGCGGATTTCTGCCAAAGGGACCGAAGCCCTTTCCGTTGGTCCTGCCTCAGGACAAGGAAGCCGACGCTGCGCGGTTCAGGTCTGACCGTCACCGGCGCGTTCTGCTATGGTATGGGCTTGGGAAGCGGGGCTTGTGGGAAAGGCCGGGATGGCGTCGAAGCTGCGGCATGATTGGGCTGTCTGGGCCGCTGCCGCCGCCGTGGTGGCGTCGCTGGGCGTTCATGGCGACCGGACGCTTCGGCTGCTGTCGGGCCTGGATGCCGCGCCGGTGGTCCGGCCCGCCCCGGCCGAGGTGGCGGAACCGCCGACCGACCTGGACGGCATCCTGGCCCTGCTGCCCTTCGGCCAACCGCTCGAGGCGCGGCAGCCCGGTGCGCAGACGGCCGCGGATCTTCGTCTTGCGCTGCACGGCGTGGTGCGGGCCGATCCGGTCGTGCGGTCCCGCGCCATCCTGTCCGTCGGAGAGGGCCCGCCGCGCAGCTTCTTCATCGGAGACGAGATCGCGGGCGGGCGGCGGCTGGTCGGGATCAACCGGGACCATGTGCTGCTGGCGGTGGGCGACCGGACCGAGATCCTGTCGCTTGCCGACGGCATGGCGCCGGATCTGGCGGGATCGGACGGCGCGTCGCGCGCGGCCGGCGCAACCGGCGATCTGGACGCGCTGCGCCAGATGATCTTCGACCAGGTCAATGACCGAGGGGGCACCTCGCCGGCTCCGTCCGATGGCGTCGCGGACTGACACCGGCCCGGCAGCCCCCGCCGGGTCGGCGGGATCCCCAGCCCCCTGCGCAGGCGGCCGTCGCGGGATCATCCCGCCGACAGCGTCCAGAGGCTGAAGAACGCCACCGCCAACCAGGGTCCGAAGGCCAGCGGCCGGTCGCCCGCCGGGTCCGGCCGAAGCCGCCCCGTCACCGCCGCCTGGGCCAGCCCGCCAAGCGCGGCGATCAGGACCACCGCGGGCAGCATCTGCCAGCCCAGCCAGGCACCCGCCGCCCCCAGCAGCTTGGCATCGCCGAGGCCCAGCCCGTCCTGCCCGCGCATCCGGAAGAAGGCCGCGCCGATCGCGGCGAAAACCAGATAGCCCGCGGCGGCGCCGATGATGCAGTCGGTCAGCAGGCCGGGCTCGGCACCCTCTGCACCGCCCATCCGGCGCGGATCAGCCCCGCGGCGATCAGCGGCAGCGACAGAAGATCCGGGATCCTCCGGGTCCGAAGATCGACTACGGAAATGGCGACCAGTGCCGCAAGAAGGCCGATGTCCGTGATCGTCAAGCCTCGCCACCCCCGCTGCATATCCGGCGCCAACCGCAGCCTAGCAGCAGTCAGGGGCGCCCGACACTGCCCTGGAAGGGGGTTTCGCGGGCCACGACCGCCACGCGGCCCTGCCCATCCGCGCCTTCGCTGCGCTGGATCAGGAACGTCGCCCGCTGGGTCGTGGTGCCGACGCGCACCGTGGCGGTGGCCCGGAACCAGGACGAGGTGAAGCCGATCCCCGGCGGAGGAATCATCTGCGCCCGTTCGACATCCTGCGGGGCAAGCCGGCCGTCGCGGTCGCGGATCGCCAGCAGAGAGGCCGTCTGCGCCAGGCTGCCCGTCAGGACGCCGATGACCGCCTCGGACGCGGTGTTCAGGTTCACGTCGGTGGATTCCGGCAGCACCGTCAGGAAGGGCTGCAGCGCCGCCAGTTCGGCGGGGCTCAGCCCGGCCTCGGCCGCCAGGTCCGCCAGACGTTCCAGCGGCCGGCGCTGCGCCAGGCGCGCCCGGATGCGGTCCGTCACTTGGGCAGGCAGGTCAAGCGCCTCGCCGATGCGCCGCAGCGTCTGGGCGCCCGGCGCGCCCCGCATCGACTCGGCGTTCAGGTTGATGCGCGACTGGGCATCCTCGACCGCCAGGGCAAAGCTGCCTGCGGCGATGCTGACCGGTTGCTGCGCGATCCGCGCCCATTCCTCGGTCAGGTCGTCCGATCCGGGCGCCTCGGCCATGTCGCGGGCAAGGGCGCTGACGAGGCTGGCTTCGGCCGCCGCGATCAGCGCCTGGGCCTGGGCCGCCTCGCTGTAACGCAGGCTTCGCGCGATCGAAAGTTCCGACAGGCTGATCATCGCGTAAAGCACCGCCGAGGCCAGGGCCAGCGTGACAAGCACGTTGATCAGCACCACGCCCGATTCCGGGGCGCGCCGCCGCATCAGCGCGGCTCGGACGGCAGGGCGGCCACGCGGCGCACCTGCCGCCCGTCCTCGAGCACGATGAGGGCGGCCACCGCCACCGGGTTGAAGGGCCGGCCCGCCGCGCCGGCGTCCTGCCCGGGTGGTGGCCACTGATCCAGCCAGCCCAGTTCCTCGTCGTAGAACTGCCAGGCGATGCCCGCCACGCCCTCCAGCAGCGGCTGACGGGCCACCGCCCTGCCGGCCGCATCGCTGACCTCGCGCAGCAGGAAGCCGTCCCGAAGCCGATAGGCAAGCGCAATCCGGCCCGCCGCCATATCGGCGGCGCTGCGTTCCAGCAGGACGACCGGACCCTGCGCGCCCGGCTGGTGGGCCAGGGTGCCGGGGCGGGCCTGCAGGAAATCCGTGGTCAGCAGATACAGGCCACGCTGGATCCCGGCCAGCCGTTCCAGCCGCCCCTCAGTCGCGCGCTGCGTGCGCAGGATCTGGTCCAGCACTCCGAAGCCCGCCGCGCCAATCAGCGCGAACAGGACCAGGGCCACCAGCATCTCAACCAGCGTCACCCCCGCCGTGGCCAGGCGCGCGGGCGCCGCCGGGCGGCGGGGGTCACGCCCCGGCGATTTCGGCCAAGGGCTCAATGCCGCCGCCCGCGATGCCCAGCACCGTCAGATCACGCTGGCACCGGCCATCCTCGAGAAACCGGAAATTGCCCAGAACCCCGGTGAAGCCGGCCTTCCGCAGCAGGCCCTGGCGGTTCAGCTCGCCCGCATTGCCCATGCCGACCGCGATCAGCGCCGCGTCATGGCCAAGGGCCGCGATGATTCCCGGCGCTTCGCCGAAGGATGCCTGGAACTGGTCCGAGAAGGGCTGGAACAGGTCCGGCGGGGCCGCCGCAAACCAGGCGCCGGCAAGGTTGGGATCGGCGGCGGCATCGGCGACGCCCCATTGCACCGAGCCCAGCACCTGCATCCCGCTGCCCCGGAGGCTGCGGGCAAAGGCCGCCAGCGTGGCGCCGCCATCGGGCAGATACACCGCCTGCGGCAGGTTGCCGCCACTGGCGCTTCGGATCGCCTCGACCAGCCCGCCCGCGGCCGGATCGCGCAGCAGCGTGGCCGTCAGGGTGATCCCGCCCGCCCGCGCGATCTCCCGGGCCGCGGCGATCGAGGCCGCCGCCGACGGGGAATCCCGCGCTACCACCGCGATCCAGGTCAGGCCCTGCGCGCGGGCATAGCTGAACATCGTGGCGACCGACTGGGCGGGCGTCACCCCCATCACGAAGGCGCCCTGCGCGCCAAGCCTGTCGTCGTTCGAAAACGTCACCACCGGCACCCTGCCGGCGACCTCCAGCACGGCGGGCGTCTGGTCGGCGCGCAACGGGCCCATCAGCATCCGCGCGCCGCCGGCCATGGCCTGGCGCGCGGCGGCGGCGGCACCTTCGACCGTACCGGCCGTGTCCAGGACGGCGGGGGCGGCGGCCGGGTCAAGCCCCCGCGTGACAAGCGAGGCCGCGCGGGCCATATTCTTGCCGATGCCCGCCTGCGGACCCGACAGCGGCAGCAGCAGCGCCGCGTCGCGCCCGCCGGCCCCCGATCCGGCACGCGGCAGCAGCGCCCCGCCGCCGCAGGCTGCCAAGGGTACCACCAGGGGAAGCGACCAGGATGCCAGAAGCGACCGACACAATGTCCTTCTGGTCATCGCGCCTGCGGAAATTCGCTTTGTCGTCATTGGTGGCCCTCCTCGGAATAGCTGCGCTTGCGACAGGCCTTTTCTGGTATATGTCAGCAAGGGCCCTGTTGCATCAGGCAAATCGGCCTTCGGCCGCGGCGATGGTGTCGGGGCGCGTCGTGCTGGGCGCGGCGCATTTGCCGCAGGGCTATCGGCTGGAGTGGCGGTTCAAGGGCTGGCGCAGCCTGCTGGCACTGTCGCCGACCTTCGACGTGACCGCCGCCGGCCCGGGCCTGGATCTGTCGGGGCGGGTTTCGGCCCTGCCGGGCCGCTACGCGCTGCATGACGGGACGGGAACGCTGTCCTGGGCCGCCGTGCCCCTGCTGATCCCCGATCCGGCGATCACCTGCGATCTGACGGCCAGCGTCGAGGGCCTTGCGTTCAGCCAGAAAGGTCAGGCGCGACGCGCGGGGGCACCCTGCGCAGCAGCCCGGGAACCTGCGCCCGCAGCGACGGGCTGATCGCCGGGGCGCCGGTGCCCGCCCTGATCGCCCGGCTGGCCACCACCGCGGGCGGGATCGAGGCCGTTCTGGCGGCGCAGGACGACCCCGGCACCGCTTTGGCAACCGCCAGGCTGACCAGCCGGGACCGGCTGATCCTGCGACTGGAACCGGCAGGCGCGCGGCTGGTGCCGGGCCTGCCGGCCAGCGACACCCACCAGATCGACCTGCCGCTGTCCGCGCTGATCCGCTGAGGGCCCGTCAGATCCCGGTGAGGTTGTTCATGGACACGATCGGCAACAGGATCGCCAGCACCATGACCATCACGAACCCGCCCATGACCAGAAGGATCGCCGGTTCGACCAGGGCCACGAGCGCGCGCACCCAGGCGTCCAGGTCGCGCTGCTGATCGGTCGCTGCCCGGTCAAGCGCATCGCCCAGCCGGCCGCCCGCCTCTCCGCTGGCGACCATGGCCGTCAGCATGGCCGGAAACACCCCGGCCTCCTCCATCGCGCGGCCGAGGCTGCTGCCCCGGCGCACCTTCTCGGTGGCTTCGGCGACGCGCGCGCGCACGAACCGGTTCGGCGTCACCTCCGAGGCCGCCTGCAGCGCCTCGATCAGCGGGACGCGGCTCTGGACCAGGGTGGCCAGCGTGCCGGCGAATTGCGACGCGTTCATGCGCTGCACGACCTTCGCGGTCGGACGCCACGTCGCCAGCATCCGGTGCCACCGCAGCCGGTTCTGCCCCGTGGCCAGCCAGCGGCGGAACCCCAGGATGCCCAGCACCGTGGCCCCCAGGGCGATGGCCCCGTAATCGCGGACCAGGTCGGACGCGGCGATCAGCGCCCGCGTCAGGAACGGCAGATCGGCGCCGCGCGTGGTGAACACCCGCATGATGTCGGGAATCACGAAGACCATCAGCAGCACGATGATCGCCAGGCTGACCAGGGCCAGCAACATCGGGTAGAGCAGCGCCAGCTGCACGGTCTGGCGGTTGCGGGCGCGGTTTTCGACGAAGCTGGCCAGATGGGACATCACCTGGTCCAGCCGGCCCGACTGTTCGCCGGCCCGGACTGAGGCGCGGTAGAAGTCGGAAAAGATCTGCGGGTAATCCGCCAGAGCCGCCCCGAGGGACCGCCCCTCCAGTACCGTGCCGCGCACGGTCAGCAGGATGCCGGCGACCTTGGGCGGCTGGCCTAGGGCGATGGCCGACAGCGCGTCCTCGACCCGCAGGCCGGCGGCCAGAAGCGTGGCCATCTGCCGGGTGATCAGCGTCAGGGCCGTCAGGGGGATGCGCGCCCCCCGGGTGCCGCGCAGGGCGGGGAAGGTCCGGTCGGCCGGCTGGCGCGGGGCCTTGGCGGGCGCCGCGTCCGCCACCTCCAGCGGCAGCAGGCCCTGGCTGCGCAGGGTCTGGCGGGCGGCGGTGGGACTGATCGCCTCCAGCACGCCGCTGGTGACCTTGCCGCCGGTGTTGATGGCCTTGAAGTGGAAGGCGGGCACCGTTCATTCCTCCTGGAGGACCTTGGCGACGTCCTGGACGGTTGTGGTGGCGTTTCGGATGTTTCGCAGGCCGTCGGCGGACAGTCCCGGGCCGTTGCGGCGGGCGGCGCGGACGAGGTCGGCCTCGGCGGCGCCCTGGTGGATCAGCGCCTCGAGGTCGCGGTTGAGGGCGATCACCTCGTAGAGGCCGGCGCGGCCCTGGTAGCCCTGGCCCTGGCAGGCCGGGCAGCCGGTGGCGCGGAACACCTGCTCGCCGGGGACCAGGCCCTCGACCAAGGCGGCCTCGGCGGGGCTGGCGGGTTCGGGGCGCCGGCACAGCGGGCACAGCCGGCGCACCAGCCGCTGGGCCACCAGCCCGGCCAGCATCGGCGCCAGCAGGAAGCGTTCCACCCCCAGGTCGACCAGCCGCGAGACCGCGCCGATGGCGGTGGTGGTGTGCAGCGTGGACAGCACCAGATGGCCGGTCATGGCTGCCTCGGCGGCGATCTGGGCGGTGTCGCGGTCGCGGATCTCGCCTACCATGATGACGTCGGGGTCCTGGCGCAGGATCGCCCGCAGCCCGCGCGCGAAGCTCAGCTCGGCGCGCGGGTTGACCTGCACCTGGCCGATGCCGTCCAGCGAATACTCGATCGGGTCCTCGACGGTCATGATGTTGCGCGTCCGGTCGTTGAGCCGCTCGAGCGCGGCATAGAGCGTGGTGGTCTTGCCCGATCCGGTCGGCCCCGTCACCAGCACCATGCCGCTGGGCCGCGCCAGCAGGCGGGCGAAGACCTCGGCGTCGCGCGCGCTCATGCCCAGCCGGTCCAGCCCCAGCCGGGCCTGCTCGCGGTCCAGCAGCCGCAGCACCACCCGTTCGCCGAACTGCGAGGGGATCGTGGAGACCCGCACGTCGATCTCGTGGGGGCCCACCCGCAGGGACACCCGGCCGTCCTGGGGCTGGCGCTTTTCGGCGATGTCCAGCCGAGCCATCACCTTGATGCGGCTGACCAAGAGCGGCGCCAGGGCGCGCCGGGGCTCCAGCACCGGGCGCAGGATGCCGTCGATGCGCAGCCGCACCACCAGGCGCTTCTCCTGGGTCTCGATGTGGATGTCCGAGGCGCGCGCCCGGATCGCCTCGAGCAGGAGCGCGTTGATGAGCCGCACCACCGGCGCATCGCCCGAGCCGTCCAGAAGATCGTCCACCACCGCCGCCCGGTCCGCCAGCGACCCCAGGCCCTCGGCATCGCCTGCCGCATCCGACGCCAGAACCGCATCGTCGCGGTAAGCCGCCGAGACCCGCGCCTCGAACTGCGCCTCGTCCACCTCCTCGAGCCCCGCCAGACCCCCGGCGACACGCTGAACCTCGGCCAGGGCCGCCAGGGTGGCCGCGGGGCGGGCCAGGCAGACCGGCCCCCCCGGCCCCTGCTCCAGCAGAACGCCGTGCTGGCGGACAAAGGTGTAGGGCAGCCGGTTGTCGGGCGACATGGTCATCTCTCCAGCATCAGGGTGGCGTTGACCTGACCGGGCGCAGGACGGCGGGTCATCTCGACGTCGCTGGCGCGCAGGCCGGACTCCTCGTGCATCGCCCGCAGCCAGAGGATGACCGAGGGGAAGGCCGCGTCCTCGACGGTCACCCGGATGCGGTTGCCCTCGGGCTCAAGGCGGCGGATCGACAGCCCGAAGCGGCCCGCCGACCCGGTGACGATCGCGTTCAGCGACCGAGGATCGGAGGGGGCGGCGGCGGCCGGGGCGGGTGCCGCCTGCAGCGCCAGGATGGCGCGCTCGTAAAGCGCGATCTGGCGGCCGAGCGCGTCGCGGCGGTCCTGGAGCGGCTGCCAGGCGAAGGTGAAGGCTGCCCAGATCAAGACCGCCCCGCCCCCTGCCATCAGCAGCCACCGTTCCCGCGGCGTGGACTGGTCCAGCCACCGCCGGACCTGCTGGCGCACCGCCATCATGGCGCGGTCCTGCCCACGGTCATCTGCACCTGGGCCGTGTCCTCGGCGGTGGTGGCGGCGCCGGTCTGCACGGACAGGCCCGCAGAGCGCAGCGTGTTCTCGATGTCCTGAAGCGCCTCGAGGCTGGCGGCCTCGACGGTCATGGCGATGCTGTCCTGGGCGGCGGTATAGCGCAGTTCGGTCAGGCTGGCCCGGCCGGCATGGTCCGCCAAGGCGGCGAAGATCCGCGCCGAAAGATCAAGAAAGGTCCCCTGCGCCGGCGGTTCCCGCGCCGCCAGGGCGCGGGATACCGCCTGCGCCAGATCGCCATCGCCCGCTGGCACGCCCGATGCCTCCAGCAGCGCGCGCAACTGGCCCGCGCGGTCGGCCTCGATGCGGTTCAGGGCGACCACGTCCGCCGCGGCGATCAGCAGGTGCCCCGCCACGAAAGCGGACAGGATCCCCATCGCCAGGGCCCATCCGCGCGGCAGGCGCAGCCCGTCGGCCCTGCGCAGCCCGGCCCGCAGGTCGAACTGGGCCAGCACCGCGTCCGGCGCCTGGGGCAGCCGGGCGGTTTCGGCCACCGCCATGCCCGGGGGCAGCGGCCCGCCATAGGACAGGATCCGCGGCATTCCCGCCCTGTGCCAAAGCTGCGCGACCCATTGGGGATCGCCTGCAAAGCCGGTGCCGTCTGGCAGACGCACCAGAACGCGCCTGTCCTGTCCCAGCACCGCCCAGCCCGATTCCGGGGCCGGCACCCCAAGCGTATCCGGCACCAGCCGATGGTCCTGCGGGGCGGCGGTCCCGTCCAGCAGGTCGCGCCGCACCACCCCCACCAGCCACGCCCCCGACGCCATCTGCGGCCCCAGCACCACATGGACCTGATCCAGCGGCTGGGCCAGGCTGTCCTCGACGGCAAAGCCGATGGCCGCGCGGCGCTGCGCCGCCGACATGGCGGGCAGATCGACCGCCAGCAGCAGCACGTCCTCGCCCGGAACAGCGGTCGCGTCCGCGGCCGCGGCCAGGGCCGCGCCACCCGTTCCCGCGGCGGCCCGCTGCCCCGCCCCGGGCCTGGCGAGGGCGGTCCCCGGGGGCAGCGCCGCGGTGAGGACGGGATCGCTCATGACGTGCCAGCAGCCTTGCTAAAACGAGCGGTTTTCTCCATTCTGGAAGTAGAACGGGAAACCCCGTCAGGTTTCAAGGAATATGACCCCGGGGGCCTGCCAGAACCGCGTGAAAGTCGGGTCGATGCTGTCGATGAAAACGCCGCGCAAGTCCGTCATTTCCGACCGGGCGGGCTTGTCCGGCCGCAGGCGCGGCGGGCGGCATCCCGAAAGCGGCGTCACCCTGATCGAGATGATGGTCGTGCTGGTCATCATCGGCATCGTGGCGTCGCTGGTGGTGCCGCAGGTGATGGGGCGCCCCGACCAGGCCCGGGTCGCGGTGGCGGGCGCGGACATGCGCACGATCGCCTCCAGCCTCGAGATGTATCGCCTGGACAACCGCACCTATCCGACGACGGCGCAGGGTCTGTCCGCGCTTGCGGCGCCGCCCAGCCAGGCGCCGCTGCCGGTCAACTGGGCGCCGGGGGGCTATCTGCCCAATGTTCCGGCCGACCCCTGGGGCAATCCCTATGTGTATCGGTCGCCCGGCCAGGACGGCGCCTACGAACTGATGTCGCTGGGCGCGGACCGCGCGCCGGGCGGCGAGGGGGTGGATGCCGACATCCGCTATGGCCCCGGCGTGGCCTCGGCGGGCGCGGGCCAATGATCCCGCCGCGGCCCCTTGCCGGGACGGGGCGCCGTGATCCCCAGGCGGGTCTGACCCTGATCGAGACGCTGATCGTCCTGGTGGTGATCGGCGTGGCCACCGGCGCTGCCCTGATGGGGCTGGACGGCGCGGACCGCAACGACCGCGCCCAGGCCGAGGCCCTGCGCCTTGCCCGGCATCTGTCGCTGGCGGTCGACGAGGCGCTTGTGTCGGGGCTGCCGCTGCAACTGCTGTGGGATGAAGGCGGCTACGCCTTCGTGCAATGGCAGGGCGAGGACGCGGAATGGCAGCCCGCCGCCGTGCCCCTGCTGGCGGCGCGCCACGACCTGCACGCCCCGCTGCGCATGTCCGTCTCGGGTGCCGGGGACGCCGTGATGATCGCGCCCAGCGGCAGCGGGCCAGCCCGACAGGTGGATTTCCAGGGCATCGGCTCGCCCTGGCGGGTGGACTTCGACGGCTTCAGCGCCCGCGCCGTCCCGCGGGGGCCGACATGAGCCGGGGCGGCGAGGCAGGCTTCACCCTGGTCGAGACGCTGGTCGCCCTGGCGATCCTTGCCTTGGCGGCGATGGCGCTTCTGGGCGCGACCGAAGCCCATATCCGCACCATCGCGGGGCTCGAGGCGCGGGCGGCCGCGCAATGGGCGTCCGAGAACCATCTGGCCGAACTGGCCATCGGCGCGCGGCCCCAAGCGGGTCCGCTGTCCATGCTGGGCCATTCGCTGCGCGTGACGGAAACGCGCGTCCCGACCGGGGATCCGGGCCTGGACCGGGTGGACCTGGCAGCCACGGACACGGCCGACGGGCAGGTTCATGCCCGCCTGACGGGCTTCGTCCTGCGCCGGGCGGGGCCATGATCGGCCTGGGGTCGTCGGGGGGATCCGCGCCCGCCGTGCTGGGGCGGGCGGCGCTGTGGGGCGGGGCCGCCTTCTGCGCCGTCAGCCTGGGCTGGGCCGCCGCGCCGGTGATCTGGCGCCTGGCCGGCGAAAGCGGGCAGATCGTCCCGGCCCCTTCGTCGGCCCCGGACGAGCCGGCCCCGCAGACCGATCTGGAGCCTGTCCTGGCCTTTGCCCCCTTCGGGAGGGACGACCTGCCCGTTGCCCAGCCGCAGGCGGCCGACGACAGCGGGCTGGGGCTGGTCCTGCTGGGCGTGACGATCGGCAATCCCGTCTCGAAGTCGCGGGCGATCATCTCGGGCGGCGAGACGCCGGTGGGCAGCTATCCGATCGGGGCGCGCATCACCGCCGATGCGGATCTGGTCGAGGTGAACGCGGATCACGTCGTGCTGCGCGTCAAGGGGCGGCGCGAAACCCTGTCCTTCGCCAGACGGGCCGCGGCGGCGGCGCCCGCTGCCCGGGACGATCCTGCCGGCACGGCCGCGGGCACCGCCCGGTCCCCCCGCGACGAAGGGGCGTCGCCCGAGCCCGGCGATCCTCTTGAGGCGGCCATCGACGGGTTCAGGCAGGCGCTCGACACCGATCCGGCAGGGCTTCTGGACCGGCTTGGGCTGACCCCGGTCGAAGGCGGCTACCAAATCGAAGGCGACCCGGCCCCCGAACTTGCGCGGGCCGGGTTCCTGCCGGGCGACGTGATCGGGCTGGTGAACGGGCGGCGGGTCGGCGACATTGATGCGGACCGGCAACAATTCGACGATGTCGTGGCCTCGGGCCAGCTTCGGGTCGAATTGCAGCGTGACGGGCAGCCGATCGCCATGTCATTTCTTCTGCGATGACCGCCATGACCGCGACAGCCCGTTTCAGCCTGCTTTCAGCCGTTGTCCTGATGGCCCTGTCCGGCCATCCTGCACCGGCGCAAGAGGAGGCGGCACCCGGTTCGCAGGAAACCGCGCCCGCCGTGCCGCCGCTTGAGGAGCAGGCCGCCCCCGACGGCTCGATCGTCCCGCCCATCGTCTCGGTGCCGCCGGCGGCCTCGGTTCCCGGGCCGGCCGGCGCCTTGCCCGATGCCGAGGCGACCTATGTCATCAACCTGCGCGACGCCGACATCCGGGCGCTGTCCGAACAGGTCTCCGAGATCACCGGCCGCACGCTGGTTCTGGATCCCAACGTGTCGGGGTTGGTGACGGTCATCTCGGCGAACCCGCTGACGGCCTCGGGGGTCTGGGAACTGTTCCAGTCGGTCCTTGCGGTCCAAGGATATGTGGCGCTGCCGTCGGGAAACCTGTGGCGGATCGTGCCGCAGGACACCATCCGCGAGGGCGGCACCACGCCGCAGGAAACGCCCAATCCCGGCCGCCTGGACGTCATCACCGAACTGGTTCCCCTGCAGAACTTCCCCGCCACCACCGCCGTGGCGGCCCTGCGCCCCCTGGTCGCCAGCTACGGCTATATCGAGGCGATCGTGGACACCAACACCCTGGTCATCACCGACACCGCCGAAAACGTGCGCCGGATCGAGGACATCGTGCGCAGCCTGGACGTGGACAGCGGTCAGCAGGTCTATTCGATCCGCCTGCGCAACGCCGACGCCACCCAGGTGGGCGAGGCCCTGAGAGGCGCCCTGGGAACCCCGGTCGAAGGCGCGCCGGGCAACGCCCTGCTTCCCCGGATCACCGTCGATCCGCGGTCGAACACGATCCTTGTGAACGCCGATCCCCAGACCTTCGCCATCGCCCGCGACATCGCCGCCAACCTGGACATCCCGGGCCCGCCGGTGCCCACCAACCTGCCGGTGACGCGGGTCTACAGCCTGCGCTTCGCCGACGCAGCCTCGCTGGCAGAGGTTCTTCAGGGCCTCGTGGGTGGCGGCAGCATCGGCATCGCCACGAACCCCGTGGCCGAGGCGCTGCCCGATCCCGACTTCTTCAGCGGCGAGGTCGTGGACGCCACCCTGGGGCAGCTTGAGGTCGAGACGGTGGTGCCCGTCACGCCGCTGGCCACGCCGCTGGACGAGACCATCTCGATCCAGCCGGTGGTGGCCTCCAACTCCATCATCGTGCGCGCCCGGGCCGAGGTGCAGGCCGATCTGGCCGACCTGATCGGCCAGCTGGACCAGCGTCGCCCGCAGGTGCTGATCGAGGCGGCCATCGTCGAGGTGTCGGGCGACATCGCGGAAGCCCTGGGGGTCCAGCTGGGCTTCGGCTCTGCGGCCCCGCCTGCGGGGTTCGCGGCCACCTCGTTCTCGCCGGGGGGCCGACGCTGCGCAACATCCTGAACCTGCTGGGCGCGCGGGTCACGCCGGGCGTATCGCCGCAGGGCCTGTCCATCGGGCTGTCGCGCGAGGATGAGTTCGGCCTGCTGCTGCAGGCCCTGGGATCGTCCAGCAAGGCCAACCTGCTGTCCAATCCCTCGATCACGACGCTGGACAACCAGCCCGCCGAGATCGTCGTCGGCCAGAACGTGCCCTTCCGGACCGGCTCGTTCACCAGCGAAGGCAGCACCCAAAGTACCATCGAACGCCGCGATGTCGGCATCACCATGCGGGTCGTCCCGCGCGTCAACCAAGGCGACGTGGTGCAGCTGGACATCACCCAGGAGGTGTCGTCGCTGGCCCAGGCCACGGTCCAAGGCGCCGCCGACATCATCACGAACACCCGCGTCATCAGGACGACGGTGCTGGCCGACAACGGCGGCACCATCGTGCTGGGGGGACTGATCTCGGACGACCGCCAGAGCAACCGCACCGACGTGCCGGGCCTCAGCCGTCTGCCGGTGGTTGGCGGCCTGTTCAGGTCCACCCAGGAATCGGCGCGGCGGCAGACCCTGTTCGTCTTCCTGCGCCCGACGATCCTGCGCACGCGGGGCGATGTCTCCGCCGTCTCGGGCAACCGCTTCCAGAGGCTGCGCGCCATCGAGGCCGACCCCATCGACCAGCGGAGCCTGCTGACCGAGCCCAAACCCGTCCGCCGCCTTCCGGTCGAGATCGACGGGCTGTACTAGGCCGGCGCCCGCCGGTCCCGCGCGGGCCCCCCTTGCGACGACGTCCCGGGTTCCAGGCACGGGGCACCACGGTGCGCGGCTGCGTGCGGGGCATGAAAATCGGGTTCGCGTGAAGGCATCCGACAAAATGATTGACGTCTCTCATTTTCTGCCCGATGCTGGTCCCAGGGAGGATGATCGTTCATGCGCAATCCCACGCTGCACGATGTGGCGCGGGCTGCGGGGGTCAGCTATTCGACGGCCGACCGCGTTCTGAACGAGCGCGGCGGGGTTGCCGCGAAGTCGATCATCCGGGTCCGGCAGGCCATCGAGGATCTGGGCTACAGCCGCGACATCACGGCGGCCAACCTGTCCCGCCGTCGAAGCTATCGCTTCGCCGCCTGGGTGCCGCAGGGCGATCACGGCTTCTTCTCGGCCATCCGCCAGGCCTTCCTGGCCGAGGCCGAGGCGCGGGCCGGGCAGCGGGTCACCATCGACCTGTGCGACGGGCCGGACGCGGCCATTCCGGCCGATTGCGACTGCGTCGTGGTGGTCGGGGCAGGGCTGCACCGCCTCGAACCGGTCCTCGAGACGCTGGCCCGCCGGAACATCCCGGTCGTCACGCTGGTGTCGGACATCGCCGGGCCGCGCCGGGCCTATATCGGCATCGACAACCTCGTGGCCGGGCGCACCGCGGGGCGGCTGCACCGGATCGCGCATCGCGGGCGGCCGGCACGGGTGCTGCCGGTGCTTGGATGGCGGGCGCTGCGGGACCATCGCGACCGGCTTGCCGGCGTGACCGAGGTTCTGGGGGCATCGAACCTTCTGCCCCCCATCGAGGTCGAGGACAGCCCCGAGCGGATGCGCGACCTGCTGGGCCGGGCGCTGCGCGAGGACGCAGGCATCACCGGCATCTATTCCATCGGCGCGGGAAACCGCGGCCTGATCCCGCTGCTGCGCGAGCGGGGCCCGAACCGGCCGTTCGTCGTCCTGCACGAGCTGACGCCCCACGCCCGGCAGGCGCTGCAGGACGACCTGATCGACGTGGTGATCGACCAGAAGCCCGCCGACGAGGTCGCGGCCGCCCTGGACGCGATGCGCGCCATTGCCGACGGCCAGCCCGCGCCGGGCCTTGTCGTCACGCCGGCGATCTTCTTCAAGGACAACCTTCCCGAGGCTGCGGCATGACCGGCTATTTCGACGACATCCCCCCCTGGCCTTCGATCCCGGCGCCGACGGCCCGGCCTTCCGCCACTACGATCCAGACGCGCCGGTGATGGGCAGGCGGCTTGAGGATCATCTGCGCTTCGCTGTCGCCTGGTGGCACAGTTTCGGCTGGGAAGGGGGCGATCCCTTCGGCGGGCAGACCTTCGAGCGGCCGTGGTTTCCCGCCGACAGCATGGACCTGGCCGAGGCCCGGGTCGATGCCGCCTTCGATTTCTTCCGCATCCTGGGCGCGCCGTTCTTCTGCTTTCACGACCACGACGTGCGCCCCGAAGGCGACAGCCTGTCGCAAAGCCGCGACCGGCTGAACCGCATCGCCGACCTGATGCAGGCGCGGATGGCCGATGGCGGCCCGCGCCTGCTGTGGGGCACGGCCAACCTGTTCACCAACCGCCGCTACATGGCCGGGGCGGCGACCAATCCCGATCCCGATGTCTTTGCCTATGCCGCCGCCACCGTGCGAGACTGCCTGGACGTGACCCACCGGCTGGGCGGCGCGAACTATGTGCTGTGGGGCGGACGCGAGGGGTATGAGACCCTGCTGAACACCGATCTTGGCCGCGAACTGGACCAGATGGGCCGGTTCCTGTCGATGGTGGTCGATTACAAGCACAAGATCGGCTTCCAGGGCACCATCCTGATCGAACCGAAGCCCCAGGAGCCCACCAAGCACCAGTACGACTTCGACGTGGCGACGGTCTATGGCTTCCTGTCGCGGCACGGCCTCGAGAAGGAGGTGAAGGTCAACATCGAACAGGGCCATGCGATCCTGGCCGGCCATTCGTTTGAACACGAGATCGCCCTGGCCAACGCCCTGGGCATCTTCGGGTCGATCGACATGAACCGCAACGACCCGCAATCGGGATGGGACACCGACCAGTTCCCCAACAACGTCCCCGACGTGACGCTGGCCTATTACGAGATCCTGCGGGGCGGCGGCTTCACCACCGGCGGCACCAATTTCGACGCCAAGATCCGCCGCCAGTCGCTGGACCCCCTGGATCTGGTCATGGCCCATGCAGGCGCGATGGATGTCTGCGCGCGCGGGCTGAAGGCAGCGGCAAGGATGCTCGAGGACGACCGGCTGGAGGCCGCGCGGCGCGACCGCTACGCCGGCTGGCAGCGCCCCGACGCGCAGGCGATGCTGGCGAAGGGCGCGACGCTGGACGGGATCGCCGACCGGGCGACGGCAGCGCGGCTGGACCCGCAGCCGGTGTCGGGGCGGCAGGAGATTCTGGAAAACCTGGTCAACCGGTATGTCTGAGGGGGAAAGCCATGAGGACCATCAAGGGGCCGGCGCTGTTTCTGGCGCAGTTCGCGGGCGATCAGGCGCCCTTCGACACCTGGGACGGCATCACCCGATGGGCGGCCGAATGCGGCTATGTGGGCGTGCAGGTGCCAAGCTGGGACGGCCGGCTGTTCGACCTTGGCCGCGCGGCCGAAAGCCGCGACTACTGCGACGAGATCGCGGGGGTGGCTGCCGCCAACGGCGTGCAGATCACCGAACTGTCCACCCACCTGCAGGGCCAGCTTGTCGCCGTCCACCCGGCCTATGACGAGGCTTTCGACGGCTTCACCATCCCCGAGATGCGCGGCAACCCCAGGGCGCGGCAGGAATGGGCGGTGGAACAGGTGAAGCTGGCGCTGACGGCCAGCCGCAACCTGGGCCTGAACGCGATGGCCAGCTTTTCGGGCGCGCTCGCCTGGCCCTTCGTCTATCCCTGGCCGCAGCGTCCGGCGGGGCTGGTGGAAACCGCCTTCGACGAACTGGCCCGCCGCTGGCGCCCGATCCTGGACCATGCCGAGGCCTGCGGCATCGACATCTGCTACGAGATCCACCCGGGCGAGGATCTGCACGACGGCGACAGCTTCGAGATGTTCCTGGACCGCGTGGAGGGCCACGCGCGGGCCAACATGCTTTACGATCCGTCGCATTACGTCCTGCAATGCCTGGACTACCTAGACAACATCGACATCTACCGGGACCGCATCCGCATGTTCCACGTCAAGGATGCCGAGTTCAACCCGACCGGGCGCAAGGGCGTCTATGGCGGCTTCCAGCCCTGGGTGGACCGGGCCGGGCGGTTCCGGTCCCCGGGCGACGGGCAGGTGGATTTCGGGGCGATCTTTTCCAAGATGGCGGCCAACGACTTCGACGGCTGGGCCGTGGTCGAATGGGAATGCTGCCTCAAGCACCCCGAGGACGGCGCCCGCGAAGGGGCCGAGTTCGTCCGCAGCCACATCATCCGCGTGACCGACAAGGCCTTCGACGACTTCGCGGGCGGCGGCGCGGATCAGGCCGCGAACCGCCGGATGCTGGGGATCCTCATGATGGCGCGCATCAGGCTGGGCATGGTCGGCGGCGGCAAGGACGCCTTCATCGGCGCGGTCCACCGCATCGCCGCGCGGATCGACGGGGAATACGATCTGGTGGCCGGCGCGCTGTCCTCGACCCCCGAACGGGCGCGCGACAGCGGCGCGGCCCTGGGGCTGGACCCGGACCGCTGCTATGGCAGCTTCGAGGAAATGGCATCGGCCGAGGCCGCGCGCCCGGATGGCATTGAGGCGGTCGCCATCGTCACCCCGAACCACGTCCACGGGCCTGCCGCCGCGGCCTTCCTGCGGCGCGGCATCCACGTGATCTGCGACAAGCCGCTGACGGCGACCCTGGATCAGGCGGCCGAGCTTGAGGCGGCGATCCGGGCCTCGGACGCGCTGTTCATCCTGACCCACAACTACACCGGCTATCCGATGATCCGGCAGGCCCGCGCGATGATCGCGGCGGGCGATCTGGGCGCCCTCCGCGTGGTGCAGGTCGAATACGCGCAGGACTGGCTGACCGAAGCCGCGGAACAGACGGGGGCGAACAAGCAGGCCGAATGGCGCACCGACCCGCTTCGCAGCGGCGCGGGCGGGTCCATCGGCGACATCGGCACCCACGCCTACAACCTTGCCTGCTTCGTGACCGGCCTGACGGTGGAACGCCTGTCGGCCGACCTGCAACGCTTCGTTCCGGGACGGCGGGTCGATGACAACGCCCATGTCATGCTGCGCTTTTCCGGCGGCGCGCGGGGGATGCTGTGGTGTTCCCAGGTCGCGCCGGGCAACGAAAACGCCCTGCGCCTGCGCGTCTATGGCGAAAAAGGCGGGCTGGAATGGGGGCAGGAGGATCCGAACTATCTGTGGTTCACGCCCTTCGGCGAACCCAAGCGCCTGCTGACCCGGCGCGGCGCGGGGGCGGATGACGCAGCAAACGCCGTCAGCCGCACGCCCGGCGGCCACCCGGAAGGCTATCTGGAGGGGTTTGCCAACATCTACACGGGTGCCGCGCGGGCGATCCGGGCGGCGCAGCGGGGGGAACGCGCCCCCGACCTGGACCTGCTGCCGGGGCTGGCCGAAGGGCTGGCCGGGATGCGCTTCATCGACGCCTGCATCCGCTCCTCGGGCGATGATGCGGCCTGGGTGACGCCATGACCGTTCTGGCGCTGCGCAATGTCAGCCGCAGCTTCGGCCCCATCGAGGTGCTGCACGGGGTGGACATCTCCCTGCGCCCAGGCCGCGTCCATGCGCTGATCGGCGAAAACGGCGCCGGCAAGTCCACCACCATGAAGATCATGGCGGGATACCAGCCCCCCAGTTCCGGCGAGGTGCTGCTGGACGGCCAGCCCGTCCGCTTCGCCAGCATGGGCGAGGCCGAGGCCCGGGGCATCTCGATGATCCACCAGGAATTCAACCTGGCCGAACAGCTGACGGTGGAACAGAACGTCTTCCTGGGCCGCGAGCTGAAGCGCGGCCCGTTCCTGGACAAGCCCGCGATGCGATCCCGCACGCGCGCCTTGCTGGACCGGCTGGAATGCCGAGTCTCGCCCGACCGGGTGGTGTCCTCGCTGTCCAACAGCGACAAGCAGATGGTCGAGATCGCCAAGGCCCTGCTGCGCGAGACGCGCGTGCTGGTGATGGACGAACCCACTGCGGTGCTGACGCGCGCGGAAACCGCGATCCTGCTGCGCCAGGTGCGCGCCCTGCGCGACGCGGGCACGGCGGTGCTGTTCACCTCGCACAAGCTGGACGAGGTGGAAGACATTGCCGACGACCTGACCATCATGCGCGACGGCCGCGTGGTCTGGACCGGCGAGGCCGCGGCGATGGACCAGCACACGATGGCCACCGCCATGGTCGGGCGCGAGATGTCGGACCTGTTCCCCGCCAAGACCGCCGCGCCGGGCGAGGTCGCGCTTGAGGTGAAGGGCCTCACCGTGCCGGGCTTTTCGCGCGACATCGGCTTCACCCTGCGCCGGGGCGAGGTGCTGGGCGTCGCGGGCCTGATCGGATCGGGCCGGACCGAGACCTTCGAGGGGCTGTGCGGGCTGCGCCCCGCCTCGGGCGAGGTGCGCGTCTTCGGCCGGCCCGCCCGCATCGCCCACCCCTGGCAGGCGCAGGCGCTTGGCCTGTGCTACCTGACCGAAGACCGCAAGACCCGCGGCCTGCTGCTGGGCAAGGGGCTGCGCGAGAACCTGACGCTTCAGGCGCTGTCGCGGTTCGACCGCGGCCTTGTGGACACCGGGGCCGAGGAACGCGCCCTGGACCGGGCCATCGCCGATTTCGACATCCGCGGCGACCGCGGCGCCCTGGTCGGCAACCTGTCGGGCGGCAACCAGCAGAAGCTTCTGTTCGCCAAGACCATGCTGGCCGACCCGCAGATCATCGTCATCGACGAACCGACGCGCGGCATCGACATCGGCACCAAGCAGCAGATGTATGTTCTGATCCGCCGCCTGGCCGCCGAGGGCCGGGCCATCGTCGTCATCTCGTCCGAGATGCAGGAGGTGATCGGCCTTTCCGACCGCGTCCTGGTCATGCGCCACGGCCGCATCACCGGCGAGCTGGGCGCGGACGCGACCGAGGATGCCATCGTCCGTCTGGCCATGGGCGTGGCCCCGGAAAGGGAAACCGCATGACCGACACCGCCGCAGCAACCACGCCCCGCCGCCTCCGCATGACCGTGATCGGGCCGATCCTGGCCCTGGTCCTGCTGGTCGTCGCGGGGGCGCTGATGAACCCGAACTTCCTGGGCTGGGACAACGTCACCAACGTGCTGGCGCGGTCGGCCTTCATCGGCATCATCGCCGTGGGCATGACCTTCGTCATCACGGCGGGCGGTCTGGATCTGTCGGTGGGATCCATGGCCGCCTTCATCGCCGGGCTGATGATCCTGGTGATGAACAGCCTGGTGCCGACGATGGGCGTGGGCATCCCGGTGATCCTGGTCGGCATGGCGGTGGCGCTGCTGGCGGGCCTTGCGGCGGGGCTGCTGAACGGCATCCTCATCACCCGCCTGGGGATCGAGGCCTTCATCGTCACGCTGGGGTCCATGGGCATCTATCGCAGCCTGGTCACCTGGCTGGCCGACGGCGGCACGCTGTCGCTGGATTTCGGCCTGCGCAGCCTGTACCAGCCCGTCTATTACGGCGGCGTCTTCGGCATCACCTGGCCGATCATCGTCTTTGCGGCGGTCGTGGTGATCGGAGAGATCGTCATGCGATCCACCGCCTTCGGCCGCTACTGCGCGGCCATCGGATCGAACGAACAGGTCGCCAAGTATTCGTCCGTGCGCGTGGACCGGGTGCGGCTGATGACCTATGCGGCGCTTGGCCTGCTGGTGGGGATCGCCACCATCATGTACGTGCCGCGCCTCGGCTCGGCCTCGTCGGCCACCGGGCTGCTGTGGGAACTGGAAGCGATCGCCGCCGTCATCATCGGCGGCACCGTCCTGAAGGGCGGCTTCGGCCGGGTCTGGGGCACGGTGATCGGCGTGCTGATCCTGACGCTGATCGGCAACCTGCTGAACCTGACGGATTTTGTATCGCCCTATCTGAATGGCGCCATCCAGGGGGCAATCATCGTTCTCGCTGTCGTGTTGCAGCGCGAAGGCAAGGCCCGCGCGTAAGCCGGGCCCATAGGGGAGGGAAGACATGAAGCACTTCGTATCGGGACTGGCCATCGCCGCGGCACTGGCCGCGCCGGCCCTGGCGCAGGACGCGGAAACCAAGGTGATCGGGGTGTCGATCCCGGCTGCCACGCATGGCTGGGCGGGCGGCATGAACTACTTCGCGCAGGCCGCCGTGGACCGGCTGGAGGAAACCTATCCGCAGCTTGACTTCGTCCTGGCGACGGCCTCGGATCCGGGCAAGCAGGTCAACGACATCGAGGACATGGTGGCCACGCGCAACATCGACGCGCTTGTGGTGCTGCCCTTCGAATCCGAGCCGCTGACCGGCCCCGTCCAGAACGTCAAGGCATCGGGCGCCTGGATCACGGTCGTGGACCGGGGCCTGTCGCAGGAGGGCATCGAGGATCTGTATGTCGCGGGCGACAACCCCGGCTTCGGCCGCGTCGCGGGCGAATACATGGCCCAGGCCCTGCCCGAGGGCGGCAAGATCGTCGTGCTGCGCGGCATCCCGACCACCATCGACAACGAGCGCGTCGAAGGCTTCCAGGCCGCCATCGAAGGCAAGAACATCGAGATCCTGGGCATGGAGCATGGCGACTGGAACCGCGACAAGGCCTTCACGGTGATGCAGGACTTCCTGTCCAGGCATCCGCAGATCGACGCGGTCTGGGCATCCGACGACGACATGGCGGTGGGCGTCCTGGGCGCCATCGAGGCCGCGGGCCGCGACGACATCAAGTTCGTCTTGGGCGGGGCGGGCATGAAGGAGATGGTCAAGCGCACCATGGACGGCGACCCGATGATCCCCGCCAACGTCACCTATCCCCCGGCGATGATCGCCACCGCCATCGAGATCACCGCCGTGGGGCTGGTGTCGCAGGCGCCGGTGTCGGGCGACTTCATCATCGGCTCGGTGCTGGTCACCCCCGAGAACGCCGAGACCTATTACTATCCCGACAGCCCGTTCTGATCGCAGACGCGGCTCTTCCAGGGGGCCGCGGCCCGGCAGCCCGCCCGGATCATGTCAGGTCCCGGATCCGTTCGGCGGCGGCCCTTGAGGCGCGGTCCCAGGTCCGCTCGGCCAGGATCCACCGGCGGGCCTGGGCGCCCAGCCTCTGGCGCAGGGCCGGGTCGCGGATCAGGCTCTCCAGGGTTGCAGCCAGATCCGCGGTATCGCCCTGCCGGTAGACCATGCCGGTATGGCCGTGCCGGACCATGTCCAGGAAGGGCGGCAGATCGGGGACGACCACGCATTTCGCCATTGCCATGGCTTCCAGCGGCTTCAGCGGCGAAACCGTCTGCGTCACCTTCAGCGGCTTGCGGGGCAGGGGCGCGATGTCCACCAGCGAATACCACTCGGCCACGGCCTCGGCGGGGACGCGGCCGGGCAGGATGACCCTGTCGGCGATGCCGGCCGCTTCCGCCTGGCTGCGCAGGCCGTCGAGGATGGCGGTCCGTGGCGCCTCCTCGCCGCCGACGATGACCATGCGGAAATCCTGTCCCCTCCGGGCCAAGCTGGCCCCTGCCGCCACCAGGTCGTCCAGGCCCTCGTAGGCATTGAAGGAGCCGACGTAACCGATCACCGGGGTTCCGGCGGCGATGCCCAACTGGCTTGCCAGGGCGGCAGAGCGTTCGCGGGGCAGGAAGCGGTCAGGGTCTGCCGCATTGGGCAGCAGGCATATCCGTTCGGGGTGCACGCCGCGCAGGATCAGTTCGTCCCGCATCGCCGGGTTCAGGGTCAGGACCAGATCCGCGCGCGTGGCGGCCAGGGCTTCCAGTTCGCAGGCGATCCGGTAGCCCTCGCCCGCGCCCCAGGCCGGATCCTTGGCGGCGCGGGAATATTCCCAGAACCCCCTGACGTCGTAGATGAAGGGCAGGCGCAGCCGGCGGGCCGCCAGCATGGCGGGAATGGCGGTCTGGTGGTTCGATCCCGCCATCACCGCCTTGGGGCCTGTCTCGGCCAGCCGGTCGAGCAGTTCGGCCTCGGCGGCGCGGAAGCTGGCGAAGTCGCCGGGGATGCGGTGGGCCTCGCTGCCGCAGCGGTGGTAGGTCACCGGGCCGATCCCGGCCGGTTCAGCAGGCCCCGCAAGCCCGCGATGCCACGGAAAGCCGGGGCGCGTCAGGCAGTGGATCGTCAGGCCGTGATCCTGAAGCGCGGCCACCACGGACTGGGTGCGCATCGAATATCCCGTCGTGTCCTGCGGCAGGCTGACCGACAGGACATAGCACAGATCCGGCCCCGCCTGAACGCGGCCCGCGGGCCTGCCGCCGCCGCCTTCGGGATGGTCCAGGCGGGCCTTCAGCAGGGCGGGCTCCATCAGCCTGCCGGCCGTCCCGGCCTCGATCGCCGCCCAGCAGCGGTCGAGGCACGCCGGATCCCTGAGGGCCAGCATCCGCAGGCACATCAGCGCGAAGGGCAGATGCTGCCGGGCCAGGCCGGCAAGACCTTGTTCGACAAGGGCAGCCCCCGGGCCGTCCAGAAGGCCCTCGACAAGGCCGAAGGCCGACTTTTCACGCCCGGAAAGGTGAAGGCAGCAGGCGGCCTCCAGAAGGGCGCGGGTCTTCAGGGCCCGGGCCGTCCCGGCAGCGTCGTCTTGGTCGTCGAAGGGACAGGATGCCATGCAGAAAGCCCCGGAATGGCGGAAAGGTCAGGTGGCCTGCGGGCCGTCCGCCTGCATGGCGGCAGCCCGGATTGCCGCGAAGCCGTCGGCGGCATCCTGGCCGCGCAGCCGGGCCAGGGCATCCCTGGAGGTTCCGGCGATCTCGTCCAGCCGGCTTTCGATGCCCGCCAGCCGGCGATGCAGCCTTGCCTGTTCCCAGCTGCCGACCTGACCGGCCACATCGCCGCGGCGCAGCCGGTCGGCCGCGAACCAGACCGGGTGCAGGTGACCGTTCTGCGCCAGCGAGTCGGCCCAGAGCCATCCGGGAATCCCGGCCAGGGTCGAGGCCGCCCGCAGCGCGTAGGGATAGAGCGCCTCGGCGGACAGCCGGTCGCAATGCCAGGCCATGTTCTCGATCAGCCAGGCCACCGCCAGCCGGTGATGGCGGGTGTCCTTGCCGGGCAGCATCCGCCCGATGGTCTCGAAATGGGTGAAGAAGGCGGCAAGCGCCATTCCGTCCTCGGCCATCGTCTGCCCCGGCCGGTTGACGCGGTGCTGGCAGAGCGCGACATCCACGAACCGGATGCTGCCTGCGGCAAGGCAGACGGCCCAGTGGAAGGGGTTGTCCTCGTAGAAGAAGTCGCCTTCGGGAAAGCGCAGGCCGGCCGCGTCCAGGAAGCCCCGGCGATAGAGCTTCCTCCACGGCACGCCGATCAGCGACAGGGCCTGCAGCCGCAGCGTTTCAAGATCGGCCCCGCCGTCCAGACGGTGCCAGCGGTCGCTGTCGGCGGGACGGCGCGATGCGCCGGTCTGGTCGTCGAAGACCCGGTAGTTGGCCACAAGGATATCCGCGGGCGTCAGCCGCATCTGCGCCCGGGCGCGGTTGAAGCCCTGCGGGATGATCCAGTCGTCGCCGTCCACGAAGAAGACCGTCTCGCGGCTGGCCATCGACAGCCCGATATTGGCCGGGATGCCCACGCCGCCCATGGTGTTGGTCCCCAGGCAGACGGGGTGCAGCGCGACGTCCGGGGCAAAGCCGAAGGCGCCAAGCCCGGTGGCGATCAGGTCGGCCGAGCCGTCGTCCGACCCGTCATCGACCAGGATCACCTCGTCGCCGGGCCGGGCCACGGCGGCCAGGGATTGCAGGCATCGGGGAAGGAAGGGGCCGACATTGTAGCTGGTCAGGATGAAGCTGACGGACATCTCAGGTCCCTTCGCGCATCAGGAAGGCCACGATTTCCTCGGCCTGGTCGGGCCGCCAGGCGGCGAAGATCCGAAAGTCCTCGGGACGAAGCTGCATGTAAAGCCGTCTCATCAGCCGCTTGAAGTCGGGCACGATGCCGGCATCGACGTGATCGAGGTTCCAGCGGCACAGGTCGTCGGCGAACTGGATGAACTGGCGCATGAGGATCGGCCGGTCCGGCGCCGCCTGCAGGTCGCGGATCAGCCCGCTCAGGATGCCTTCCAGGCACAGCCGCTCGGCGCCGCGCCGGGTGGTCAGGTGGTGGTCGCGGTCCTGGATGACATGGACCGCGCCGATCCGGCAATCGGCCTGGATCCGCGCCGCCTCGAGGAAGCTGAGCCAGTGCAGCCGGATGTCGTTGTGGACCGGCGTTTCCGAACAGCGGATCCCCGACTGCCGCAGGAAATCCGTCCGGTAGATCTTGTTCCAGGGATAGTTGCTGATCGAACACAGTTCTGCCGCCTCGGACGGGTCCAGCAGGCCGAAGGACCGCGCGCCCAGGGCCCGGCGCCACCGCGCCTCCTCGGACGGGAAGGTTCCCTCGCGGCCCTCGCCGTCAAGGATGCGGGTGTCGCTGTGGCGGAAGATCGTGAAGTCGGGGCAGTCCGCGTCCAGATGCTGCTGGAGGATGGCGGGAAGATCCGGCGCAAGCCGGTCGTCCGCGTCGAAGAACAGAAGGTTCTGCGCGGTGACCGCGCCAAGTGCGGCGTTGCGCGCATGGCCCGCGCCCCGCCGCGTGGCGGACTTCAGATAGACCAGGCTGCCGCCCAGCACATCTTCGGAAAAACCCAAGGCCGCGGGGTCGCAGGACAGGTCCGACCCGTCGTCCGAGACCACGATCTGGGAAAAGACCCCCATCCGCGAGACCTGCCCCAGAAGATCTCGCCAGATCCTCGGGCAGGTTCCAGACCGGAACGATGATCGCCAGCGAAGCCCTGTCCGTCATCGGGCCTCACACCGCAAAGACGCGGAGATCCAGGATCTCGATCTCGAGCGGGCCGGGGCGGAAGAACAGGATCAGGTCGCGCCATTGCGCCTGAAGCGGCAGGTTCGGGACGCGCGCGATCTCGAGAACGTCGAGATGCGTGGAGGGCGCCGCAAAGGACGCCAGGGCCTTGCCGAAGGGCTGGTCCACGAAATCGCCGTCCCGGCCCGACCGCAGGGTGAACCGCGACAGCGTGGACTGGGGGCCGAGGTGCGGGCGATGACGCCCACCGCCCCCGTCCCCGCCAGATCCATCGCCCCCAGCGAGATCGTCAGGCATTGCCATTGGGGCAGCGACCGCGACCGGCAGGACAGGCTCAGCGACAGCATGTTGTCCCGGCCGCTGCGGTACTGGCCCTTCATCTGCGCCCCGGCGCTATGCGAGAAGGTGATTCCGTTCAGGATGAGGGTCTTTTCGGCGCTGATCGTGCCGCTGGCATCGAGGGCTCTCAGGGCGCTCAGCGAAAAGCGGACATCGGCATCGGGGCCAAGAAAAAGGTTGTCCTGCATTCAAATCCTCATCGTCCCGAGACGAAACCCGAACATCGGCGCTGGATAGGGGAAAGGCGTGTCGCGCACAAGCTTGGGCCTGACCGCGGCCTGCAAGCGGGCGGGCCGCATTGCCGCTTTCACATCACGCCCGACTGCTGTACCGACAGGCCACTTTCCGACCGCCGCAGGAGGAGCCTGGTCATGGACCCTGATAACGCCGCAGCGTTCCACCCCGACATCGCCCCGCGTCCCGGGATGGCGGCTAGGGACGCCCCCGCATCCCCGCCGGCGCCGCCCGTTGCGCAGCCGGAAGACGGCGGCCTGCCGGAACGGCTGGCCCGGCTTCAGGCGGACCTGTCCCATCATCGGCAACTGCTGGCCGAGGCGCAGGCAGAGCATCGCGAGCGGATCGACGACATCGTGGCCCTGACCGCCCATTACCGGACCCGGCTCGAGGAAGCCGCGGAGCGCGCAGGGGCGCAGGCGGGCGAAATCTCGGCCCTGAAGCAGCAGGTCCAGGATCTGGCCCGGCGGCTGGACGAGGTGAGCCGGCACCGCGACAGCCTGCTGAACAGCACCTCGTGGAAGATCACCGCCCCGATCCGGGCCGTGATGCGGACCCTCCGCGGATACTGACCGGCGCTTCTGCATTGCGGGATGCAGGCCCCTTCAGGAGGCTGCGTCGATCGCCAGTCCCTCGTCGCGCCGGATGGCGACGCGATGCTGCCCCTCGGCATCGCCCCAGGCCAGGCGGAAGCGCCGGCCCGTGACATTGCAGCGGCTGGCCTGCGGGGCCGCCTTGGGATGTTCCGCGAAGGTGAACAGGGTGGCGAAGCTGCCCGTCACGGACTGCGACCGACGGAACCCGAAGGCGGGCGCGGGCAGGGCCTCGCGTTCCTTGCCCGACCACCAGCCCTGAAGGCGGGGCCCGGTGACGCCGGTCTCGACCGGCACGGGTTCGGCCCCGGGCAGAAGGGCAAGCGCGTGCAGGGTCTGGCCACCGGCGGTCTGCAGCGTAAAACCGCCGTCCCGCGATGTCGCGCGGCTTCCGGGGGCGGCGTGGAACCACTGCACGACGTCGTGAGGCTGCTTGCGGTTGTCGGTGAAGACGTCGAAGACGATCAGCCACTGTGCGGGCCTAAACACCAGCACGCGCTCGTGCCGGATCGAGCCGAACTGCTTGCAGGCGGTTTCGATCGCGTGGACGCCTTTGGCCTCGACCGCGGCGACGATCGCGCTGCCATAGGGCTTCACGCCGCGGCGGGGGTTGTTGAGGCCGTCGAATTCCAGGGTGTTGTGGGCGCGCGTCGATTCGACGAACAGCCGCATCGGGTCGGTGTACCAGCTGCCGTCCAGCCAGGGTTCCGAGCCCATCTCGGCCTTGCCGATATAGCCGAATCGCCCCGCATCGACCAGCAGCGGCTTGCCCCGGTCGAACCACACGAAGCTGAGGTCGTCGGCGTGCTTGTGGGTGCGCGAATGAAAGCAGGCCGTTTGCGCCAGATAGCTGTCGGCACCGGGATCCTGCCAGCGATCCGAGGGGGCGCGGACGACGGCATAGCCGCTTTCGGGAAAGACCTTCAGCCCCTGCGGTCGGGGCAGCTCGTGCGGCGGGCAGGTCGCGGCCCCGCGCATCAGGGGCGTATCCCAGCGTTCCTGCGCCACCTCGGCCGGACAGCGGACGCTGCGGCTGTCGCTGTCGCCGAAATTGACCAAATGCCCCGACGGCAGGATGAACCAGGCCAGGGCCTCCTCGATCTCCAGGGCCCGCCGGCGCAGGCCTTCATCCGCGATCAGGCCGCTGCGGACGATGCCCTGCAGGGTGTTGAGGACCATGCGGTGGTAATCGGGCGAATGTTCGCGGTGGACGTTTTCGGCGCTGAACTGCATGTCCAGGATCCTGGCGAAGCGTCCGAGGCCCTGTTCGTACAGCGCCCGCATCGCGTCGGACTGGTCCGCAAAGCGCCGGCCCAGGGCCAGCTGGCCAGCGATCTGGTAATAGCCGTGGTTGTTGTGAAAGACGATGGTGGCGTCGTCCGCAAGTTCCGCCCGGTGGTCCTCCAGTGTCCTGTCGAGGATCTGGCGGCTGCCAGTGGTCAGCATTCCTGCCGCGTCCGCAGCCTGGCGAAGATAGCCGAGGCGGTAGGCCCGCATCCCCACCGCCATGTCGTACCAGGCCATGATGGGCGCATCGTCCCGGCCCCGGGGATGACGCGCTGCCCAGTCGAGCCCGATCTTCAGGGCGGGCTCCAGAAACCGCTGCTCGCGGGTGCGATGATGGGCCATCAGAAGCGGGTCGATCATGTCCAGGCAATGGATCAGAAAGCTCCAGGACCTCAGGGCCGGATCGGGATTGTCCCAAGGAATGGGGCCGTTGATGTCGATGCAGGGATAGTCGCGGCGCGACCAGCCGGACTCCAATATCTTCCGGGCCTTGAGGAGGGATCCTGCACAGGTGTTTCCGGTCAGATTTTCATACGGCTGGATGGGCCTGCTCCTTGGTTTCGACTGTCCGGGGGTAAGGCACTGTCTTGGTCATGCGCACGCCGTGCATCTCAACCCGGCCCGGCAATGACTGCAAGCCTGCGCGCGAGAAAGACCGGGAAATGCGCGGCAAGTTCCTCGTGCGTGTCGTAGGACGGCAGATCCCAGGTGACCTGCAGGCCCTGCTCCTGAGCGAGGGCCTTGAAGGGCAGGGCATGGCGCTCATAATGCGGCTCACCGGTGCCGACGTGGAAATGCACCGTGGTGGGCCATCCGGTTCTGCTGCGAAGCAGTTCGACAAGGACGGAATTGGCCCATGCCTCGGCCTCGGCCGACACGCTGCCGGCAAGGTATTCCAGGATGGGCGGAAGGACCGAATCTTTGGCGGGCGTGTTCAGGTAGCTGCCCAGCATGATCTGCGGGCCGCCCGCGATGACGTCGCCCGCCTCGGCCCGCAACCCGTGATAGATCGCGGCATAACCGCCCTTGGAGGACCCCGCGGTGATGACGTCCCGCGCCGACAGGCCGCAGTCCTGCCTGACCTGCGCGATCAGCCGCTGGACCATGTCGGCGATCGTCAGGCTGCGGTTGGGGCCGAGGTAATACGAACTGCGCGTCAGCGGGTCGCTGCCGTAGTCGTCCTTGATGTACAGCCGATGCGCGTTCACGTCCGACAGGGTGCCGATGTAGTTGTAGGACTGGCGGGTGTTGATCGCCTGGAACACGACGATCAGCCGGCGCGCGCCGGGACGGGGAAGAACAGGTATTTCAGCTCGTTCTCGAAGACCTGCTCCTGCAGCAGGGGGCGATAGCGGACCTGGTCCTGCCAGCGGCCGTCGCGCATCACCTGCAGCTTGACCCTCAGGCTGAACGGGTTGGGCGACAGGTCGCGAAGCGAACCCTCCCATGTCTGGCCGGCCTGCAGGACATGGCGGGCGCAGAAGTCCCCGGCGGTCCTGTCGTGAACGACGGCCCGGCAGGGCTCGTCGATGCCGTCCCGGGCCGGGTCGATCTGGAAGCGGAAGAAGCGGTCGTGGTCGGGGGCGGTCACGGCTGCTCCATCCACGTCCTGACGCGGTCGCCCATCCGGCGCCAGGTTCGCTCGGCCTGGACATGGCGGCGGGCGTTGCGGCCGATCCTGCGGCGCAGATCCCCATCGGTGATGAGAAGGGCCAGCTTTGCCGCCAAATCGTCGGGGTTGCCCTTTTCGAAGATCAGCCCGGTCTGGCCGTCTTCCACCATCTCGGCCATTGCGCGGACCGAGGACATGACCACGGCCTTTTCCATCGCCATCGCTTCCAGCGGCTTCAGGGGCGTGACCAGTTCCGTCACCGGCTGCGGCTTGCGCGGAAACGGGGCGATGTCGATCAGCGAATACCAGGCGTCCACCTCCTCGTGGGGCACCCGCCCCGGCGTGATCAGCCAGTCCGATAGCCCCTGTTCGCGGGCGATCGCCTCGATCTCGGACTCGACGGGTCCGGCCTTGCCGCCGACCAGAACCAGCCGGAAGCGGTGGCCGTCGCGGCGCAGCCGCGCACAGGCGCGGGTCAGGTCGTCCAGCCCCTCGTACTGCACGAACGAGCCGATATAGCCGATCACCGGAACATCGGCGGGGATGTTCCAGGCCAGGGCCAGATCTTCGGCCCGCGGCGCCGGGCGGAAGTGATCGGGATCGCAGGAATTCGGCAGCAGCGAAATCCGCCGGGCCGCCACGCCCCGGCGCACCAGTTCGTCCCGCATCGGCGATGCCAGCGTGAAGACGTGATCGCACAGGGCCGCCGTGCGCGATTCAAGTGCCTTCTGCATCTGGTAGCTCAGCGAGGCCTCGTGCGCGGGGTTGTGGGACGACTGCGTGACCTCCCAGAAGCCGCGCACTTCGTAGGCCACGGGCAGACCGCAGCGCCGCGCCGCCAGCAGCGTCGGCAACGCGGCCACGTAGTTCGAGGCGACCATCACCGCCTGCGGCCGGATCTCGCGCAGGCGCTGCTCGATCCGGTCGGCGGCGTCCTTCAGATAGGCCTGGCTGCGGCCGGGGCCGTTCCGCAGGGGGTGCAGGTCGCGCAGATAGGTGATGCCTTCGACCGTATCCCGGGGCGGAATCGTCTCGGGCAGGTCCTTGACGACATCGACGGGAAAGCCTGGACGGGTCAGGCAGACAAGGTCGATGCCCGCCTCGCGCATCCCGGTGGCGATGCCATGCCCGCGCGTGGCGTATCCGTTGGTCAGGTAGGGGCGGCTGTGGTGAAGGACATAAAGCAGCCGTCCCGGCGTCGGCACGACCGGGTCGGCCGCGCCGTTCCCGGCCGCCTCCTCCAGAAGGACAAGACCGTAAAGATCGTCGCCTTCCAGCCCGGCCAGTTCGCGTTCCACGGCCGGGGGCAGCGGACCCGACCGCCTCAGGTGCCGCACAAGCTGCCTTGTCGCCGCAAGCGCCAGGTCCAGATCGGCATGGTCGCGCGCCCGTTCCAGGCAACGGCGCGTTCTGTCCGGATCGGGATGGCCGTCGCCCAGAGCCGCCTTGAGAAGCGAAAGGCCCGAGCGTTTGCGGCCCAGGGCGAACAACTGGTCCGCAGCCTCCGCAAGGTCATCCGCATGGGACATGCATCACTCCTTCGATCGGGCACCGCAGCGACCAGAGGGCGGCGCGGCTCTGCCCTGCCCGTGGCAAGCCGGTCGCCGCTCGGCCTTCTTCCTGTCCCGCACAAGCCTACTGTGCCGCGATGCCGGCAAGGGGTTCGTGGCTGGTCCAGATGCCGCGGGTGTCGATCAGCCGGACCTTGGCGGGGGCGGGCATGGCCTTGAAGTCGTCGTGATCGACCAGCAGCACGACGACGTCGCAGGCGCGCACCGCCTCGGTCGGGCGGACCAGCCGGGCGCGGCTCCCGAAGGACGCGGGCAGCGTCTCGATGAACGGCTCGACGATGTCCACGCGGCCAGGATAGGCCTCGGCCAGCTTCGTGGCGATGCCCAGGGCGGGGCTTTCGCGCAGGTCGTCGATGTTGGGCTTGAAGGCCAGGCCGAAGCAGGCGATGCGGGCGGCCTCGCCGGTTTCCTCGGCATGGGCGGCGACGGCCTGATGCACCTTGCCCAGCACCCATTGCGGCTTGCTGTCGTTGGTCTCGCGCGCGGTGCGGATGATCCGGGCCTCGTCGGAGGCCTGGCTGACGATGAACCAGGGATCCACCGCGATGCAATGGCCGCCCACGCCGGGGCCGGGCTGCAGGATGTTGACGCGCGGATGGCGGTTCGCCAGGCGGATCAGTTCCCAGACGTTGATGCCCAGCCGGTCGCAGATCAGCGACAGCTCGTTGGCGAAGGCGATGTTCACGTCGCGGAAGCTGTTTTCGGTCAGCTTGGCCATTTCGGCGGTGCGGCAGTCGGTCTCGATGCAGTCGCCCTCGACCGCCAGCTTGTAGAGCTTGCGCGCCCGGGTGGCGCAGGCCTCGGTCATGCCGCCGATGATGCGGTCGTTCGAGACCAGTTCGGCCAGGGCGTGGCCGGGCAGGATCCGTTCCGGGCAGTGGGCGATGCGGATGTCCGATGCCTCGCCGTGGGTCTGCGGGAAGGTCAGGTCGGGACGGGCCTCGGCCAGCCAGGCGGCCATCTGCTCGGTCGTGCCGACGGGGCTGGTCGATTCGAGGATGACCAGATCGCCCCGCTTCAGCACCGGCGCGATGGCCCGGGTCGCGGCTTCGACATAGGTCAGATCCGGGTCGTGGCCTTGGCCGCGATCGCAGAAGGGGGTGGGCACGGCGATCAGGAACGCGTCCGCGGGTTCCGGGACGGTCGTGGCCCGCAGGTGCCCGGCCTCGATCGTGCGGCGCAACGCATCCTCGAGCCCCGGCTCGACGATGTGGGTTTCGCCGCGGTTGATCTTGGCGACCGCCTGTTCGTTGACGTCGAGGCCGACCACGGTGACGCCGCGCAGGGCAAAGACGACGGCCGTGGGCAGGCCGATATAGCCAAGCCCCACCATGCAGATGCGGTCGAATGCAGCGCTCATGTCTTGCTCTTTTTCTGAAAGGTGATGAGGGCGTCCAGGATGCGGCCGACTGCCTGGCCGTCGCCATAGGGATTGTGGGCAAAGGCCATCTGGTCATAGGCCCCGGTGTCGGTCATCAGGCGCGTGACCTCGGCCACGACGGTATCGGTGTCCGTGCCCACCAGACGGACCGTTCCCGCCTCGACGGCTTCGGGACGTTCGGTGGTGTCGCGCATGACCAGGACCGGCTTGCCCAGGGACGGGGCCTCTTCCTGGATGCCGCCCGAATCGGTGAGGATCAGGTACGAGCGCTTCATGAGCCAGACGAAGGGCAGGTAGTCCAGCGGCTCGATCAGGTGGATGTTGGGGGCACCGCTGAGGATACGCTGGACCGGCTCTCGGACATTGGGGTTCAGGTGCATCGGATAGACGATCTGCGCCTCGGGAAAGCGCGCGGCGATCTGTTGCAGGGCCTGGCAGATGCGCTCGAAACCGCCGCCGAAGCTTTCGCGGCGGTGGCCGGTGATCAGGATCACCGGGCTGTCGGGCCTCAGGAAGCCGAAGCCCGCGGCCAGGTCGCGCTCAAGCTGCGGGTCGGCCTCGATGCGGGCGACCACCTGCAGCAGCGCGTCGATCACCGTGTTTCCCGTGACCACGATGCGGTCGGCGGGAACGTTCTCGGCCAGCAGGCTGTCGCGCGAGGTGGCCGTGGGCGCCAAGTGCAGCGCCGCAAGCGAACCGGTGACGCGCCGGTTTCCCTCCTCCGGCCAGGGGGAATACAGGTTTCCGGTGCGCAGGCCCGCCTCGACATGGGCGACCGGGATGCGCGAGAAATAGGCAGCCAGGGTCGATGACAGGGTGGTTGCCGTGTCGCCGTGGACCAGCACGATGTCGGGGCGGACATCGTCCAGAACCCGACGCAGACCAAGCAGGATATCCGAGGTGACGCCGAACAGATCCTGGCCGGGACGCATCACGTCAAGATCGTGGTCGGGGGTGATGTCGAACAGCCTGATGACCTGGTCCAGCATCTCGCGGTGCTGGGCAGTGATGCACACCCTGCTGTCGAACCGGGGGTCACGGGCAAGGGCCGTGGCCAGCGGCGCCATCTTGATGGCCTCCGGGCGGGTTCCAAAGACGGTCAGGACACGCACATCAAAGGCTCCGGCATTGGCGGAAGTCGCTTACCTTCCAGACAGGGATCGAACAGGCTCAACTTTTGAACGTCACAGGTGCCGCGGTCCACATGGCAACGACGGCGTTTCCGCCCGTGCCCGCGTCGCGGCTGCCCGTATCACGGCTTCCATCCTGCGCTCAAGACGCGGCCGCCACAAATCGCGCGAATGATGCAGGCGGGGCACTGGCGCTTGTTCGCTGCAGGGACCGCCCCCGGATGCTGCGCCCGCCGGACGGGGGATTTCGGGGTCGCGACGCAACCAGATCGCCGTCTCGACCGTTCAGGGGCATGTGGACCTGGATCGTGCAGAACGCCGCCGTGGTGCAGGCCGTGGTCGGGCTGGTCACGGCCGCCGTCTGGATAACCTATCTGCAGGTCTTCATAGAAAACATGCGCCGCGGCCGCCGAAGCGAGATCCTCATCACCCTTGCGGGCGATCGCGGACTGTCGGGCCGGGTTCTGGTCAGCAACCTGGGGCTAGAGCCGGTCTATGTCCTCGACATCCTGCTGACGGTTCACAGCGAACCGGGCCACCACGTCCTGTCGGTCGCGGACCGGACCGAAGTCGATCCTGCCCAGGTCACCAGCACCAGGCAGGCGACCCTTCAGCAGCCGCTGAAAAGCGGCGAATTCGTCGAGATCGGCACCATCGACATCCTGCTGGAGCGCGCCGGGCGGCACCTCTCGGCCGAACGGCGCGACCGCGACCTGACCGGCATCGAGATCACGGTGGCCGCCGTCACGGCTGCGGCCTCGGGGATCGTGGCCGCGCGCAGGGTCTTCGACATCGACCGGGCGCAGGACCGCATCACGCTGAGGCCCAGGACCCTCTATGCCGAACAGATCCGAAGGCGGCGCGGCCGGCAAAGGATCGAACGCCAGCTTGCCGGGATGATGTGACGAAGCGCCGGGCTGGGGGCAGGGCGGGTTGCCCCCGCGCCGCCTTTCGCCTATCCGACGCCGCACCCGACGGAAAGGACAGGATCTTGACGCAGAAGCCAGACGTTCCCCTCGATCCCGCCGCCTCTGAGGCGATCCCCGCGCCCGAGGGCGCGACCCAGATCATCCAGACCGATTACGAGGTCGGGCAGGACAACATCAGCTACCGGCGGCGCTTCGTGCTGGAACTGGACATCCACAACGTCGTCTTCAGCGTCTCGGCCCTGGGGGTGGTGGCCTTCACCCTGCTGACGCTGATGTTCCAGAACACGCTCGACCCGTTCTTCACCGGACTGAGGGATTTCCTGACCTCGCGGCTGGACTGGTTCTTCATCATCGTGGCCAACATCTTCGTCCTGCTGTGCGTGGCGCTGATCGTGCTGCCCTTCGGGCGCATCAGGCTGGGCGGGCCGGACGCCACGCCGGACTATGGCTATGGGTCCTGGTTCTCGATGCTGTTCGCGGCGGGCATGGGCATCGGGCTGATGTTCTATGGCGTGTCGGAACCCCTGGGCAACTTCACCGCGGCCTTCGAGGGGCCGGTGGCGGGGCCGGACGGGGTGCGCACCGACTGGGCGCCGCTGCAGGGGGCGGCAGGCGATGCCGAAGGCGCCCGCCGGCTTGCGATGGCCGCCACCATCTTCCACTGGGCGCTTCACCCCTGGGCGATCTATGCGGTGGTGGCGCTGTCTCTGGCCCTGTTCTCCTTCAACAAGGGCCTGCCGATGACCCTGAGGTCCATTCTCTATCCGATCTTCAGGGACCGGATCTGGGGTTGGCCCGGCCATGTGGTCGATATCCTGGCCATCTTCGCCACGATCTTCGGGCTGTCCACCTCGCTGGGGATCGGCGCCCAGCAGGCAAGCGCGGGGCTGAACTTCCTGTTCGGTCTTCCCGCCACCACCGGCGCGATGATCTTTCTCATCATCATCATCACGGCGATTGCGGCAGCATCGGTCGTGGCGGGGATGGACAAGGGCGTGAAGCGGCTGTCCGAGATCAACATGGGGCTGGCCGTCCTGCTGCTGGCCTTCGTCATCGCGGCCGGGCCGACGCTGCAGATCGCCACCGGCTTCTTCAGGAACCTGTGGGCCTATGTCGAATACCTGCCGGCCCTTTCAAATCCCGTCGGGCGGGACGATGACAACTTCCGGCACGGCTGGACCGCCTTCTACTGGGCCTGGTGGATCAGCTGGTCGCCCTTCGTCGGCATGTTCATCGCCCGCGTCAGCCGCGGCCGCACCGTGCGCGAATTCGTCATCGCGGTCCTGCTGATCCCGTCGCTGGTGTCCACCTTGTGGATGACCGCGCTTGGCGGGACCGCGATCAGCCAGGTGGTGAACCAGAGCCTGAGTTCGGTCCAGGACGCGGCCCTTGAACTGCAGCTGTTCGAGATGCTGTCACACCTGCCGCTGACCTGGATCTCGTCGCTGGTGGGCATCGTGCTGGTCGTGGTATTCTTCGTCACCTCGTCGGATTCGGGATCGCTGGTGATCGACACCATCAGCGCCGGCGGCAAGATCAACGCGCCCACCCCGCAGCGCGTCTTCTGGGCCAGCTTCGAGGGCCTGCTGGCCATCGCGCTTCTGCTGGGCGGCGGGCTTGCCGCCCTGCAGGCGATGGCGGTCTCGACCGGGTTTCCCTTCGCGATCGTTCTGGTCGCGGCGTGCTTTTCGCTCATCAAGGGGCTGGCCGACGAGCCGCGCCAGGGTGAGGATCGCGGCGAAAGCGCCTGGGCCAGCCGGCCGGGTCCGGCCCGACCGGCGGCGGGCAGGGCGCCTCCGCACAAGCACCGCCATAGCCCGGTTTCTTGGTCCGCAGGCCGCCCCTTCGGGAACCCGGGGCGGTCATGCGTGATTGGGCTTGGTCGCCCGGGATGTCCTTCTGCCGGCAGAACGGGCTTCAGCTCATGAGGGTCCCATGTCCGTTTTCACTCATCCGCCCGAACGCGCGCGGGAGGAACTTGTCTCGAACCTGATGGCGGTTCCGGCCGCCGTCGGGCTGCTCATCGCGGTTGCGGCCTTCTTCTGGCAGGGCTCCGGCATCGCCGGAACTCCCGGCGCGGCCCTGGCGATCCTGGGGACGGCCGCCCTGACGGTGGCTCTCGCTTCTGGTCGGGCGCATGGCGCCGGGGGGACTGCGCACCTTCATCGCGGTGATGATCCTGATCGGCGGGATCCTGACGCTGGTCTGCGCCTGGTTCCTGATGCAGGGCTGGATGATGCTGGCGGTCGCGCTGACGCTGGTGCTGTGGCTGATCTTCATTCTGGTGGCGAGGTAAGACCAATGAAACCGATGCTTGTCCTGTCCGCCGTGATGACGGCCGCGCTTCCTTTCACTGACACGGGCGCGCAGGCCCAGCAGACCGAATGGAAGACCTTCCACGGCAACGCGATGGCGCAGAAATATTCGGCCTCGACGCAGATCACCCCCGACAATGTCGCCGATCTCGAGAAGGCGTGGGAAATCCATACCGGCGACGTCTCGGACGGATCGGGCAATCTGGTGGGCACCGTCTGGTCGGCGACGCCCATCCTGGCCAACGACCTTCTGTATGTCGGCACGCCCTTCTACCGCATCATCGCGGTCCGGCCCGACACCGGCGAGGTCGTCTGGACCTATGCGCCCGACGACACCGTGCTGGAGCCGCTGACTCAGCCCGAGCTGAAGAACCGCGGCGTGACCTACTGGGAGGATCCGGGCGCCTCCGGCCCCTGCGCCAAGCGCGTCTATATCGGCACGATGGACGCCCATCTTCACGCGGTCGATGCCGATACCGGCCAGCTCTGCGCCGACTTCGGCGAGGGCGGCATCCTGAACGTGAACCAGTGGAACAGGCCGGGCGCGAACTTCCCGCTGTCGCAGTTGCAGCCGCCCACGGTCTTTCGCGACAAGCTGCTGCTGGGCTGGGCCGGCAAGGACTGGTACGACGCCGCCAACCCGCTGGGCTCGGTCTTTGCCGTGGACGCGCGCACTGGCGAGCGGATCTGGAGCTTCTATTCCATCCCGCAGGATTACCCCGGCACCACCGGAACCGCCAATGTCTGGACCGCCATGTCGGTGGACGAAGAGAACGGCCTGGTCTATCTGCCGGTCTCCAGCCCCAGTGCCGACTACTATGGCGGAACCCGGCTGGAGCCGATCCCGCTGGCGACCTCGGTCACCGCGCTGGACGGCGACACGGGCGAAGTCGTGTGGTCGCGCCAGCTGGTCAACCACGACATCTGGGACTACGACACCGTGTCGGCCCCGACGCTGGTGGACATTCCGGAGGACGGCGGCAGCACGACGCCCGCCCTGGTTCAGCCCACCAAGATGGGCTTCGCCTTCGTGCTGAACCGGCTGACCGGCGAGCCGATCTTCCCGATCGAGGAACGCCCCGTCCCCGCCTCGGACGTCGAGGGAGAGAGGGCCGCGCCCACGCAGCCCTTTCCCAGCCGTCCCGCCTCGACGACCGGGGACGACTGGGGCGGGGTCTTCGGCCTGGCCGACATCGCGTCCTTCGGCTACTGTTCGCGCCGGTTCGAGGATCTGCGCTATGAGGGCCGCTACACGCCGCCCAGCCTGGAAGGCTCGCTGGCCTTTCCCGCGACCGCCGGGGGGATGCAGTGGGGCGGGGGCGCCGTCGATCCGGAAACCGGCATCTTCTACATCAACAGCTCGCGCGTGGCGCAGATCTACCAGCTGATCGAGCGCGAGGAATACGACAGCCTCACCTCGGGCGGCAGCGAGGCCGAGGGCGGGCTGTTCCCGATGCATGGCACGCCCTTCGGCTTCCGGCTCGAGAACTTCCTGAACCCCATCGGGATGCCCTGCTGGAAGCCGCCCTACGGGCTGATGACCGCGATCGACCTGAAGACCGGCGAGAAGGTCTGGGAAGTCCCCTTCGGGCAGGTGCAGAAATGGGGCTTCTACATGCCCGAAAGCTGGGGGTCGCCGACGATCGGCGGGCCGGTGGTCACCGCGTCGGGGCTGATCTTCATCGGCGCGTCGATGGATGCGCGCGTCAGGGCCTTGGACGCCGCGACGGGCGAGGTGCTGTGGAAGGCGCAGGTCGATGCGCCGGCGGTGTCGAACCCGGCCGTCTATGACTACAAGGGGCGGCAGTATGTCGTCTTCGCGGTCGGGGGCAATTCGATCATCAAGCCGCAGGTGGCCGACCAGTTGATCGCCTTCGCCCTGCCCGAATGAGCCGAGGCCGGGGCTGGCCGTCCTGCGGGGCGGCTGGACCGGCATGAAGAACGGCGGCGCATCAGCGCCGCCGTTCGGATTCCAAGGTGGTCCGGCCAGTCAGTTCGACGGGGTCGAGGATCCGCCGCTGGTCGAGGATGCGCCGCCGCTGGTCGAGGATGCGCCGCCGCTGGTCGAGGATGCGCCGCCGCTGCCGCGGTGCTGCTCGACAGCGTCCGTGGCCATCATGTCCGGGCTTTCCGCGCAGACGACCATGACTTCCTCGACCGGGATTTCGAACATGCCGGTGACGCGGACGACATTCATCGAGCCTATCGATGCGCCGTCCATCGCGCCGCCCGCCGCGCCTGGGGCGGACATGTCGCCCGAGGCCGCGGTGCCGCCGCCGGCCGCCGCGCTGCTGCCGCCCTGGCCTGCCGCCGGGGATGCGGTTCCGTTGCTGGCGGTCGCGGGGCTGCCGCCGGTGCTGGACGCGTCAGTGCCGCCCGTGGCTGCGGCCGATCCGCCGGAAGCTGCCCCCGAACCTGCAGAAGCCGATGGCGTGGACGCAGCCGATCCGCTGCTGTCGGCCGTTCCGCCGCCGGCAGAGGTCGCCGCCTGGCTGGCGTCGCCGCCCGTCGCGGTGGCGCTGCCGCCTGCACCCCCCATGCCTGCGCGGCTTCCTGCTGGTAGCCCGAGACATAATAGAGAACGCCCGGCACGAGGCGCGTGTCCATCGCGGTGATGTCGGCGCAGGTGACCTGGTCCGGGCTGCGTTCGCCCATGCTTCCCGTCGCAGCGCCATCCTGTCCCTGTGCCAGTGCCACGGTGGCAGGCAGCGTGCAGACGGCCGTCAGGGCCGCCAGTTTGACAGAAAATCGCATGATAAGCTCCTCCTTGAAGGCTTAAGGATCCTGCAAACACGGGGCCGTGATCGTTTGTTCCCCCCGGGGCGCCCGCAAAGGCGGGACCGGCGCGGCGCAGCGGCGGGGGCCGTTACTTCTTCTTCCGGCGCGGAGGACCCGGGCCGGCCGCGCCAAGGAGGCCGGCAAGACGACGCCGCTTCGCGATGCCGTGATCGCGGGTCACCTGCTAAGGACGCGAATGCTTTCGCTTTTCCGGAAGCAGCCGGGGCTGCCCGACAGGAAGGCGATGCCGCGGATGGGCGCGGGCAATGGCGTGTCCCGCGGGCCGGCCATGCGCGACGCCGGCAGGGGATCACGGAACCTCACAAAGCCGCGAGGGGTTGGGCGTCCAACGGTCAGGCTTGCGAAGGGCCACATCAGGATGAATACCCGCCGCAACATCAGGATGTTGCAGATGTCCGCCCTGTGCCTGCTGCTGGGCGGCTGCGACGGCCCGCAATCCGCGCTGATGCCCCGGGGGCAGGACGCGGCGCAGCTGTACCTGATGTTCCTGGTCATGCTGGCGGGCGCGGTGGTGATCTGGCTGGCCATGAACGGGCTGTTCTTCTACGTCACCCAGGTGAACCGACGCGCCTTCCCGATCCGCCACGGCAACTGGATCATCCTCGGCGCGGGCGTCGTCCTGCCGGCGGTCGTGCTGGGGGCGCTGCTGTCCTGGGGGCTGTCGATCATGCCGTCGCAGCGCGCGCCGGGCGACGGGCTGGTCATCCGCGTGACCGCCGAGGAATGGTGGTGGCGGGTCGAATACTGGCCGCCAGGGGCCGAGGCGCCGATCCTGTCGGCCAACGAGTTGCGCTTCCCCGCCGGCAGCCGGACCGAACTGCGCCTGACCGCCCGCGACTTTATCCATTCGCTGTGGATCCCCTCGCTGGGCGGCAAGATGGACATGATCCCGGGTCGCGAGAACGTCCTGACGCTTCATCCCGATCTGGAAGGCTTCTACCGCGGCCAGTGCGCCGAGTTCTGCGGCGCCTCCCACGCGCTGATGGCCTTTCAATCGGTGGTGATGGCGCCCGGCGACTTCGACGACTGGCTTGCCGGTCAGGCCGCGCCCGCCCCCCGCCGCAGGGGCAGACCGAGGCGCGCGGACAGGCGATCTTCCGCGACGAGGGCTGCGGGGCCTGCCACAGCATCCGCGGCACCGAGTTCGCCGGCAGCCTGGGGCCGGATCTGACCCATCTGGCCTCGCGCGCCTCGCTGGCCGCGGGCATCATGGAGATGGACCGGGACGATCTGACGCGCTGGATCGCCCATGCGCGCGAGATCAAGCCCGAAGCCGCCATGCCATCCTATGACTGGCTGGCGCCGCAGCAGCTTGCCGACCTGGCGGCCTATCTGGAGAGCCTGGAATGATCGACCGGACGCCCCAGGGCATCTATCCCCCGACCGAGGCGATGCTGGCCGAACCGGTCCCGCAGGACGTCAGGCAGGGCCAGGAGGACCGGCTGCGGCGGATCTGGAAGACCAGGACCGGCCTTGGCTACCTGACAACGGTCAACAATTCCGAGGTCGGCAAGTGGTATTCGCTGACCTGCTTCGCCTTCATGCTGTCGGCAGGGCTGCTGGCGCTGCTGATGCGCGTGCAGCTGGCCTTCCCGGGACTGCAGTTTCTGGATCCGGACCGGTTCAACCAGTTCTTCACCATGCACGGCTCGGCGATGATGTTCCTGTTCGCCGTGCCGCTGTTCGAGGCCATGGCGATCCTGATCCTGCCGGCCTTCCTGGCTGCGCGCGACATGCCCTTTCCGCGCCTGTCGGCCTTCGGCTACTGGTCCTTCCTGATCGGCGGGGTGTTCGTCCTGGGCTCGGTGCTGTTCGACGCCGCGCCCACCTCGGGCTGGTTCATGTATCCGCCCCTGGCGACCGAGGCTCCGGGGGTGGGGTCGGACATCTGGCTGCTGGGCCTGTCGTTCATCGAGATCGCCTCGATCGCGGCGGCGGTCGAGCTGATCGTGGGGGTGCTGAAATGCCGGCCGCCGGGGATGCGGATCAACATGATGCCGCTTTACGCCTGGTATGTGCTGGTGGTGGGCGGGATGATCCTGTTCGCCTTCCCGCCGCTGATCGCGGGCGATCTGCTGTTCGAACTGGAACGCGCCCTGGACTGGCCGTTCTTCGACCCGTCGCGCGGCGGCGACCCGATCTTCTGGCAGCACCTGTTCTGGATCTTCGGCCACCCGGAGGTCTATATCGTCTTCCTGCCCTCGGTCGCGATCGCGGCGATGATCGTGCCGACGATGGCGCAGCGCCCGATCGTGGGGTATTCCTGGATCGTGCTGTCGGCGGTGGGAACGGGGTTCCTGTCGTTCGGCCTGTGGGTGCATCACATGTTCACCACCGGGCTGCCGATGATCTCGCTGGCCTTCTTTTCCGCCGCCTCCGAGGCGGTGGTGATCCCTACCGGCATCCAGCTGTTCGTGTTCCTGGTCACGCTGATGGTGGGGCGCGTGCAGAAAAGCCTGCCGCTGCTGTGGATCGCCGGAGGGCTGGCGATCTTCACCGCGGGCGGGCTGACCGGCGTGATGCTGGCCGTCGCGCCCTTCGACTGGCAGGTGCACGACACTTATTTCATCGTGGCGCACCTGCACTATACCCTGTTCGGGGGGATGGTCCTGCCGGTGATGGCGGGGGTCTATTACTTCTATCCGTTCTTCACCAAGCGCCTGCTTTCGGTCCGGCTGGGCAAATGGGCCTTCTGGCTGATCTTCGGGGGGTTCAACCTGACCTTCCTGCCGATGCACCTGACGGGGCTGCTGGGAATGCCGCGCCGGGTCTTTACCTATCCCGCGGATCTGGGCTGGAACACGCTGAACCTGATCTCGACAGTCGGGGCCTTCATCATCGCCGCGGGCTTCCTGATCTTCGCCTGGGATCTGCTGCGCCCGGGCAAGCCGCGGCTGCGCGAGCCGAACCCCTGGAAGGCCGGCACCCTGGAATGGAGCGCGACCCTGTCGGACGAGGACTGGGGCGTGCGGTCCATCCCCTTCATCACCTCGCGCTATCCGCTGTGGGATCAGCCCAAGCTGGTCGACCGCATGGCGGAAGGGCGCTTCTACCTGCCTGACGCCCCCGAAGGACTGCGCGAGACGCTGGTGACCAGCGTCATCGACGCCCGGCCCGTCCAGATCCAGCGCGTCACCGGCGATGCCTGGATCACGCTGGCCGCTGCCGTCTTCATCGGCGGCTGCTTCATTCTGCCGACCTTCCACCTCTTTGCGCCGGCGGTGGTTTCCGGCCTGCTGGGCGTGGCCTGCATCGTCTACTGGCTGTGGACATCGACCGCGCGCATCCCCGAGGAGGAGATGAAGGACGCAGGGCTGCAGTTGCGCCTGCCCACCTATGCCGCCGGGCCGCAGTCGGTGGGGTGGTGGGCCATGTGGATCACCATGCTGGGGGACGCGACGGCCTTCGCGTCCATCGTGTTCGGCTTTTTCTTCTACTGGACGGCCCGCCCGGACTTCCCGCCGGCGCAGGCCGACCATGCCGACGCGGTGCTGGTGCTGCTGGCGACGCTGGCCCTGGTGCTGTCCTGGGTGATGACGATGGCGGCGCGGCGGCTCAACCGCGGGAGTGATCGCCGGCGGGCGGTGGGCGCGCTGGTGCTGGCGCCGCTTCTTGCGCTGATCGGCGGCGGGCTTCTGGTCCTGTCGGTGCTGGATCTGTCTCCGGCCAGCCACGTCTATCCCGCGGTGATCTGCGCCCTGGTCATCTGGACCGGGGCGCATGTCCTGACCGGGGTGCTGATGCAGGGCTACTGCCTCGCCGGCCTCGTCTTCGGCAAGATCGACGCCGATCACGACGCGGATCTGTGGAACGTCTCGCTGTTCTGGCACTTCCATGTGCTGACGGTGCTTGTGACCGCCGCCGTCATCGGCCTGGCGCCGAGGCTGCTATGAGGGAGGATCGGGTGACGGGGATCAGCCACCGCCAGGACCAGGACGAGTTCCGCGGCGCTACCGGCAGCCTGTTCCGCATCGCGCTGGCGCCGACGGTCTGGGCGTTCCACTTCCTGTTCTGCTACGCCGGCGCCGCCGTCTGGTGCGCCAAGCACGCCACGCCCGGCGGCGTGACCTTCCTGCGCCAGTCGATCGCGGTCCTGACGGTGCTGGCGCTGCTGGCGATCGCCTGGCAGGGCTGGCATTCCTACCGGCAATGGTCGCCCCACGACCACGACGACCACGTCGAGGGGCCCTATCGCTTCCTGGGACACGCCGCGCTTCTGCTGTCGATCATCTCGTTCGTCGGGGTCGTCTACGTGGCGCTGCCGGCCCTGTTCATCGGAAGCTGCCGATGAGCGTCCGCTGGCCTTTCGCCCTGGGGGGCCTGCTGCTTCTGGCCGCCATCTGGCTGCTGCCCCTGCACGAGGCGCCGCGCTTTCCGCTGCACATGGTCCGCCACATGGTGCTGGTGGCCTTGGCCGCGCCGCTGCTGGTCCTGGGCTTTCCGGCGATTGGCGGCTGGCTTTCGCTGCCGCCGCTGGTGGCGGCCGCCCTGGAATTCGGGCTTGTCTGGGCCTGGCACCTGCCTGCCGCCCACGGGCTGGCCTACCGGCTGCCGGCCGGCTTCGCGGTCGAGCAGGCCAGCTTCCTGCTGGCCGGGCTGGCGGTCTGGGGCAGTTGCCTGCGCGGTGTCGCCCTGGGCGATCCGGGGCTGGCGCTGGCCGGGGCAGGCGGGCTGCTGCTGACCTCGATGCACATGACGCTGCTGGGCGCGCTGCTGACGCTGGCGCCGCGCGATCTCTATGCCGCCTTCTGCGGGACGCCCCCCGCCCTGGGCGCGCAGGCGGTCGGCGGGATGCTGATGCTGGCCATCGGCACGCCGGTCTATCTGGCGGGGGGCGTCGCGCTGGCGGCGCGGGCGCTGTCGCTGCGCGAGGTGGCGTCATGAGCCGTCTGCGCATCGTCGCGATTACCCTGGCCGCGGTGGCGGGGCTTGCCGCCCTGGCCGGGGCCGCGGTGGTGTTCCTGGGCCTTTACAACACCTCGGCCAAGGCCGGGCACTGGCCCGTCTCCGCCTGGGTGCTGCACACCACCTTCCAGAACGCGGTCGAGTTGCGCGCCCCCTCTGCCGAGGCCGTGCCCGGGGATCTGGAGGATCCGGCGCTGATCGAACTGGGCGCGCGGCATTTCGACAGCGCCTGCCGCATGTGCCACGCCAGCCCCGGACAGCTGGCCGACGCCACCATCCGGGCGATGGAGCCGCTTCCGCCCCGGATCGAGGAGGCGGTGGCGGACTGGCAGCCGGCCGAGATGCACTGGATCGTCGAGCAGGGTGTCAAGATGTCGGGCATGCCCGCCTGGCCCGCCGAAGCCCGCGGCGACGAGGTCTGGGCCGTCGTGGCCTTCCTGACGGCGGTCAAGCGCGGGCTTGGCCCCCAGGACTATGCCGCCCTGACCGCTGCCGCGCCGGAAGGCTATTGCGCCGGCTGTCACGGCAGCCAGGGCACCGCGCGCGCGCCCCGGCTGGACATCCTGTCGCCCCAATACATCGCCACCGCCCTCCAGGCCTATCGCACCGGTGCCCGGCCCAGCGGCATCATGTCCCACGCCATCAGCCAGGTGGACCCGGCGGCGGATGCCCGCCTTGCCGCCGCCCTGGCCGACTTGGACGCGGCCGTGGAGCCTGCGCGCCGCGTCGGCAACGGCGCGGGTGCTGCCGCCGAGGCCGAGGCGATCGCCCGGACCGGGGCGCCGGGCGTGCCCGCCTGCCTGTCCTGCCACGGGCCCCGCAACCGCAATCCGCTGATCCCGCCCCTGGACGGGCAGGGGCAGGCCTATCTGGAACAGCAGTTGATGCTGTGGCGCGACGGCCGGCGCGGGGGCGGCGAACGGGCGGTGCTGATGCACATGGCCGCCCAGTCGCTGTCCGACCCGCAGATCCGGGCGCTTGCGGCCTATTTCGCAAGCAGGACCCCGGCCGACGGGGACCGCGCCGACTGACCGGCGGCGGGCGGTGCTGCCTGCGGCTGCGGCAGGCGCCGCCCCGGCGTGGTCAGGCCTGTTCGGGCAGGGACAGGTTCAGGCCGCTTTGCGGATCGAAAAGGTGCCAGCTGTCGGGCTGCATCCCAAGATGCAGGACATCGCCCTGCTGGGGAAGCGCGCCGGACTGCGCGCGTTCGGCGGGCAGGCGCAGGCCGATCTCGTGCCCCTGGACGGTGCCGAAGGCATAGGCCTCGGCGCCCAGCCATTCGACAGTCTGTACCGCCAGCGGAAGCGTCCCCGGCAGGGCGTCGGACAGCCGCAGATGTTCGGGGCGCACGCCCAGTTCGACGGCCTGCCCCGCTTGGCAGCGCGAACCCACCAGGGCGCGGCGCGCATCGCTGGCGGGCAGCGCCAGGCTGGCCGGCCCTTCGAGGCGCAGCCCTCCTCGAACGACAGCGTGCCGCTGAGAAAGTTCATCTCGGGCGAACCCAGGAACCCCGCCGTAAAGCGGTTGCGCGGCCGCAGATACAGTTCCTGGGGACTGCCGATCTGCTGGATCTCGCCGAAGTTCAGCAGGGCGATGCGGTCGGCCATGGTCATCGCCTCGACCTGGTCATGGGTGACGAAGATCGAGGTCGCCTGCAACTGGTCGTGCAGGTGCCGGATCTGGTGGCGCGTCTGGCTGCGCAGCTTGGCGTCCAGGTTGGACAGCGGCTCGTCGAACAGGAACAGCTTCGGCTGGCGCACGATGCAGCGCCCCATCGCCACGCGCTGCCGCTGGCCGCCGGACAGATCGCGCGGCTTGCGGTTCTCCAGCCCCTCGAGCTTCAGCATCGTCAGGGCCTGCGCCAGACGCGCGTCGATGGTGGCCCGGTCGATGCCGCGCATCCGCAGCGCGAAGGTGATGTTGTCGGCCACCGACATGTGCGGATAGAGAGCATAGCTCTGGAACACCATCGCCATATCGCGGTCCGAGGGGTCGGCCCCGGAGATGTCCTCGCCCGCCACGCGGATGCTGCCGCCCGAGATCGGCTCAAGCCCGGCGATCATCCGCAGCAGGGTGGACTTGCCGCTGCCCGAGGGACCGACCAGGCAGACGAACTCGCCCGCTTCGATGGCCAGGTCCACGCCGGGAACCACCACCGCGGCGCCATACCTTTTGGAGACGTTCCTGAGTTCCAGATAGGACATGAAGCCTCACTTCACCGCGCCGGCCATCAGGCCGCGGATGACATAGCGTTGACCGAACAGGATGAGCACGAGCGCCGGGATCATCGACACGACCGAGGCCGCGGCCATCTCGCCGTAGCGCACCTCGTGTTCCTGCGCGAAGGTGGCGATCGCGACCGGCGCGGTCATGGTGTCGCGGTCCGACAGGTTCAGCGCGATGGCAAAGTCGCTCCAGGCGCTGATGAAGGCCAGGGCGCCGGCAGCCGCCATGCCCCCCAGCGACAGCGGCAGGACGATGCGCGCGAAGACCTGCCCGTAGCTGCATCCGTCCAGCCGGGCCGCCTGAACCAGCTCGTTCGGGATGGCCAGGATGAAGCCGGCCATCAGGAACAGGGTGGTGGGAAGGTTGTGGACCACCTGGGTCAGGATCAGCGCCGCATAGGTGCCGTGCAGCCCGGCGTTGGAATACATCACGTGCCACGACCCCACGAAGGTCAGCGTGGGCAGCATGTGGAACACCAGGGCCCAGCCCATCAGCAGCCAGGTCGCCCATTTCGGCGGCTGCAGCCGCACGATGGTGAAGGCCGCCAGGGTGGCGATGGCCAGCACGATCACCGTCGAGATCACCGCGACGATGGCGCTGTTGGCCAGGTTCGCCAGAAAGTCCGACTGGCGCGAAAACAGAAGCTGGCGGTAGTTCACCAGCGTCACGGGCGCCAGCGGCGTGCCCATCAGGATGTCGATCTGGCGCTTGAAGGAATTGGTCAGGATCCAGATCATCGGCCCCAGGATCAGCAGGGCATAGCCCCAGGCCAGCATGTTTCCGGGGTGGAAGCGTTTCGTCACGGCCCGCCTCATGGCCGGGCCTCGCGGCTGCGGCGCAGGCGGATCAGCCCGTTGACGACGACGATCAGGACCGCGACCGCAGCCAGCGTCAGGACCGACATCGCCGCGCCAAGGCCGGTGTCGTCCTGGGCGAAGAAGGTCCGGTAGATCGAGAAGTTGATGACCTCGGTCGCGGTGCCGGGCCCGCCGCCGGTCAGCAGATAGATTTCGTCGAAGACCTTGAAGGACAGGATCAGCCGCAGCCCCAGCGTGATGACGATCGTGGGCAGCATCAGCGGCAGGGTGACGTGGCGCAGCCGCTGCCATCCCGAGGTCACGTCGAACCGGGCGGCGTCGAACACCTCCTGATCCAGGCTTTCCAGCCCGGTCAGCAGCAGCAGGAAGACGAACGGCGTCCAGTGCCAGACATCCACCGCGATGACCGAGAACAGCGCGATGCCGGCGTCGCCCAGGAAATCGACCGCCGGCAGGCCCACCGCCTCAAGGATGGCGTTGACCATGCCGAAGTCGCGCCCCAGCAGCAGGCGCCACATGGCCCCGATGACGATGGGGGGAATGACGATCGGCAGCAGGAAGATCGCCGTCAGGATCGACCGCGGCACGCCCCTGAGGTTCTGCACCGACAGGGCCATGCAGAAGCCCAGGATCATCTGGCAGGCCACCGCCAGCAGCGCGAAGACGATGGTGTTGCGAACCCCGGCCCAATAGACCGGCTGGTCCAGGAACACCGCGCGGTAATTCTCCAGTCCGACGAACCGGCTGGTGGACTGGCCGTCCGCCCAGTGGACCTCGGACAGGCTGAGGCCGATGAGGTTGAAGACCGGATAGACCGACAGCACCAGCAGGACAAGCGCCGCCGGCACCAGCGAGCCGATGCGCCAGACCGCGTTGCGTTGGCCTTTGGTGGTGGTTCGCATCTTGGGTTCCTGCACCGTGGAGACGTGCGGCGGCCGGCGCAAGGCCAGCCGCCGCACCGTCAGAGCGAGCCCGGCGGGGTCAGCGTGTAGCCGGCCCCGGCAAGGATGTCGTGGGCCTGCGCCGCGGCCGCGTTCAACGCCTCCCTGGCGCTGATTTCGCCGATCAGCGCCCGGTTCAGTTCCAGCGAGATGACGTTGCTAAGCTCAACGCCTTCCACCAGCGGCATGTTCATCTGCGAGACCTCGGCATTGGCCGAGAAGGCCTGCAGGAAGTCGAAGGCCGGGTCGCCCTGGAACTCTTCGGCCAGATCGCCGCGGACCGGCACGCCGCCTGCGGCCACGTATTCGATCTGCGCCTCGCGCGTGAGGAACCAGGTCAGGAAGTCCAGGGCCGCCGCCTGCTTTTCGGCGGGCACGTTGGTGGGGATGCTGGCCATCCAGTGCCCGGCGGCGGAGCTGTGGGGATGCCCGGGCTTGGCCGGGATCAGCGCGGTGCCGATCTGCCCGGCCACGATGGAGCTGGAGGGGTCGTTCAGCGAGGCATTGGCGGCGATCACCGCGATGGCCTGCGCCGCCCGGCCCGTCGCCAGAAGTTGGATCAGTTCCGCCTGGGCGATGGCGCCCGGGTTCTCGATGCCGGATCTCGCGGGCGATGCGGATATAGGTTTCCAGGGCCTCCAGGGCTTCCGGGCTGTTCAGCACCACGGAATAGTCGCCGTTCGCGGGATCCTTGAAGAAGGCGCCGCCGTGGCTGAACAGATAGGGCGTGAAGTTGTAGAGGATCGAATCCTTGGCGCCCCGGGTCACGAAACCATAGGTCTCGTCATCCTTCAGCGCCTTGGTGTTGGCCTCCAGCTCGTCCCAGGTCTCGGGAACCTCAAGGCCTTTTTCCTCGTACAGATCCTTGCGATAGTACAGCACCTGCACGTTTCCGTTGATCGGCAGGCCCAGCAGCCTGCCCGACGGGTCGAAGGATTTCGTCTCGGCGTTCCAGTGCGTGCTGTTGCCGAAGGTCAGGACGTTGTCCGGGACCGTCAGGCCCGCTTGGATCTCGTCCAGGGGCCTGAGGAAGCCGCCCGCATAGAACTCGGCCAAGGCCGAGGAATTCAGCGCCAGCAGGTCATAGGACCCCTCGGCCGCGCGCAGCGAGTTGCGGGACTTCTCGATCATGCCGTTGAAGGGGGTGACGTCCAGCGTGATGGTGTTGTCGCTCTGGTCCTCGTATTGCTCGACCATCTCGATGAAGGCGTTCAGCCAGGGCGACTGGCTGATGATCATCCGGATCTCCTCGGCGGATGCGGGTGATGCCATGACCAGTGCCGCGGCGCCGCCCAGCAGACGGCGGCGCCACCGTCCTGTCCCATGATTGAAGCCCAGCATTCGTATCCTCCCTTGCCCCTTGGTGTTCTCTCCTCATCCCTGCAGGGGATGCTCCCACAGAATGCTTACCAATCCGGCGGCTTCAGGAAAAATCGCGAGGGCGATTTGTCCGATAACCGCCGGTTATCAAGTGCCCGCGGCGGACGGCCCGGCGTCATAGGCGATGCGGAACCCGCAGTTGCTGGCGCAGCTGTCGGGCGGCAGCGCCGACCGCGCGGCGATCCGGTAGCGGTAGCAGTAACTGATGTGGCACAGGAACGAGCCGCCCTTCAGCACCTTGTGCTGCTCTTGCACGGCCAGGCGGTTGCGCTGGCGCGCCAGCCGGCCCTGGGAATGGAAGCGCCAGGGGTCGCGGGTCCATTCCCAGACATTGCCCGCCATGTTGTAGAGGCCCGCCCCGTTCGGCGCGAAAGATCGGGCAGGCGCGGTGCCCCCGAAGCCGTCGGCCAAGGTGTTTTCATCGGGAAAGCGGCCCTGCCAGATGTTGCAGAAAATCCGCCTGTCGTCGGGCTCGTCGTCGCCCCAGGGGAAGCGGGGATCGTCCAGGCCGCCGCGCGCGGCATGTTCCCATTCGGCCTCCGACGGCAGCCGCCCCTTGGCCCAGCGGGCGAAGGCGTTGGCGTCCTTCCACGAGACCTGGACCACGGGATGATCCTCGCGCCCCAGAAGGTCCGAGCCCTGCCCCTCGGGCGCGAACCAGCAGGCGCCCTCGACCGGCACCCACCAGGACAGGCTGCCCGAAGCCGCGGGCCGGGCGGCCAGGGCGGGCGGCAGCAGGCCCCAGAAGACCGGCGACCAGCCGATGGTTTCGGCTTCGGTGACATAGCCGGTGGCGGCGACGAAGGCCGCGAAGCGCGCGTTCGTGACCGTCTCTGCCTCGATCTCGAAGCCGCGCAGGTCGTGCTTGCGGAGAATGCCCTCGCCGTCCTCGGCGATCACCGGCCGGAGCGTCCCCGTATGGCTGCGGGCCGGGGCAAAGCGGATCCGCGCGGGCGCGCGGGCATCCGCGATCCGCGCCATCCGCGCCGGCGGCGGGCAGGCGCCGGGTTGCGCGGGGACGTTCACGCGCCTGGCACAGCAGCTCATGCCCGCGGTCCCGCGTCGAAGGCCATCGCCAGCGAAAACCGGTGGGTGCCGCCGCGCGGCGTCGGCCGCAGCGCCCCGGCCTCGCGAAGCGCGGCCCGGGGCAGGCGGTCATGGGTCGCGGGCTCGAGGCACAGCAGGTTCACGCCCGGCCTGCTGTCGCGCAGGGTCTGAAAGACCGGCAGCGCGCCTGCGTCGTAGTCCAGGGTGAAGCGGCCCCAGGACGAGGTCAGCACTGCCCGTGCCTGCGCGTCGGCCCCCGAAGGACGGGTGCGGATCCCGTCCTGCAGGCAGGGCTGGCCCACATCCTCGCCGTTCAGCTCCAGCCGCATGCCGGGCGCCGACAGCGGATAGCCCAGATTGACGTGATACATCGCCATCACCGCGATCTGGCCGGCCAGCACGCGAACCTCGTCGGTCAGGCGGATCTCGGCGCGCGTCAGGGGCAGGTCGATGCGCCGCCGCAGCCGGATCCCGCCCTGGTCCAGCGAATACTGCGTGACCTCGGCCTCGATCCGGCAGATCGTCTCGCCGTTCTCGACCACGGGGGCGGCCATCAGCAGGGTCGCAGGCTGGTGCATCATCGCGCCGTGCAGGGGATAGGCGCGGCCCCCGTCGGTTTCGGGCTGGCGGATGTGGTCGATGCCGCAGGTGGACAGCAGCCCCGACAGCGGCTGGTTGGTCCGCAGCCGCGCCGGATCGGCCATGCCGATGGGGCCCGTCCAGCCGAAGGGAACGCCGCAATGCCGCACCTGGCCCAGATCCAGCCCGCGATCCGGCCACAATTCGACGTCAAGCCCCGCCGCGGTTTCCACGCGGATCAGGCGCTGACCGCTGGCAGGCCCGTCATCAAGGCGGAAATGCCGGATGCCGACCAGCCGCAACGGGTCCGGCACCAGATCGTCGTCGGGCAGGAACAGCGCGCTCATGCAGGGGCCAGGTGGTCGAGCCCGTACCACCGCAAGGCGTCGGGGGGCGCTTCCAGATCGGCCAGCAAGGCGGCAAGCTGCCGGTAGAGGCGCGCCTCGACGGCGGGATCGCGGATGGGGTTCTTCTGCTGCGGATCGGCCGCCAGGTCATAGAGCGCGAAGCCGGCATCCGCGAAGCCGTGGCCATCATGCTGGGGCACGCGCATGGCGTCGGGTTGCGCCTCGATCTTCAGGACGGGCACGCCCCCGGTGAAGCCGAAGCCCGGATGAAGCGTCGCCGTCGCCAGTTCCTTCGCGGTGAAGCAGCCCCGCATATGCGCCGGGGCCAGGGTGTATTCGTGCAGCCCCGGCGCGGCGAAATCCGGCGGGCAGTGGGTCATGACGTGGCGCCCGTCGGTGACGGAGAGCGGCCCCCCGAAGATCGCGAAGGCCACCACGCGTTCATCATCGGGCCGGTCCTGATCCAGCAGCGGCAGCACCGAACGTCCGCGCACATCCGCCGGGACGGGCAGCCCGAAGGCATCCAGCACCGTCGGCATCAGGTCCGGCGTCCAGGTCAGGGCCCGCCGCCGGGTTCCGGCCGTCCCGGGATGGGCGGGATGCCAGATCATCAGCGGGATGTGCGACACTTCCTCGTAGGAGGGCATCCGGCACTTGCCCCACCATTCGTGTTCTGTCAGCAGGAAGCCGTGGTCGGTCGAGACCATCAGCGCCGTGTCCCGCCACAGGTCATGGGCGTCGAAGTGATCCAGCAGCCTGCCGAAGTATTCGTCGCACATCCGCACCAGGGCGGCGTAATTGGCGCGGATCTCGGCGATTTCCTCGGGGGTCTCCTGCACGCGGGCATAGGCCGGCCAGTCGAGGACGCCGCCCGTCCAGTCGCTGTCGCCCGGCCGGCGAAAGCGGTAGGGGACGGTGAAGGGCTCGTGCGGGTCGAACAGTTCCAGTTGCAGATACCAGTCGTCCTCCTCGCCGTTCCGGTCCAGGAACTCCAGGGCGGCCCGGAAGCAGGAGGGACCGGGCAGCAGCGCCTCCTGGGTCATCGAGTCCATGTTGATCATGTGCTGGACATGGCCGGGATTGGTCGCCGGATCATAGTGCCGGGGCGCGAAGATCCGGGCGAAGCGGTCGAAGTCGGGCCGCAGCTGGGCCTTCCACTGGTCATGCTCCTGCCCGCGCATGAATTCCCAGGTGCTGAACTTGGTGTGATAGCCCGCCCCGCCTTCCTCGAAATAGTGGAAGTGGTCGGTGACAAGATGCGCGTGGATGCCCGCGCGGCGCAGTTCGGCAGGCAGGGCGGTATCGAAGGGCTCGAGCGGGCCCCAGGACCGGTGCATGAAGCCGGGCCGGCCGGTCATCATGTCGCGGCGGGCGGGCATGCAGGGCAGGCTGCCGGCGTAATGGCGCTCGAACGTCGCGGCGCGGGCGGCGAAGCGGTCGAAGTTCGGCGTCTCCACCCCGGCGGCATAGGGGCCGATGCCGTGCCGGTTCAGGGAATCGAACAGGACAAAGACGAACTTCATGCCGTTGCCCCCGCCCCGCCGTCCAGCCCCATCCAGCGGTAGAATTCCGGGGTCGCGTCGTGGCGCCGCAGTTCGGCCAGGACCGCCGCGGTCAGCCTGCCCTGCACGGCGGCGTCCCGGATCGGCGCGGCCTGGGCCGGATCGGCCCGGATGTCGAACAGCATGGTCGCGAAGCTGCGGAACACCTTTCGGTCCGGTCCGGGCGGGCGCCTGGCCCCGACCCGGGCCGGGATGCTCAGCAACGGCACGCCCTTGGTGAAGTCCAGCGGCCCGCGCAGGGTCGCGTCGCGCAGTTCCTCGGGGGTGAACAGGCTGTGGAGATGCGTGGGCATCAGCGTGTATTCGCGCAGGCTTTCGTCGTCCAGATCGGGGGGATACAGGATCAGCCGGTGGCTTGCGTCCGCCACCCCGATGGGCCCCCCGAACATGCCGAAGATCACGGTGCGGTCGTCGGGGGTGTCGAGGCGCGGCAGGATCGAGGGGGCGCGGACCTCGGGCGGGACCGGCTGGCCGAAAAGCTCCAGAAGCGTGGGCATCAGATCCGGCGTCTGCGTCACAAGCGCACTGCGCGTCCCCGGCCGCGTCACGCCGGGCAGGTGCATGATCAGCGGAATCCGCGCCAGTTCGTCGTACCAGGGCGTCACGTTCTTGCCCCACAGGTCGTGTTCGGACAGCAGGAAGCCGTGGTCGGTGGACAGGATCAGGGCGGTGTCGCGCCAAAGATCGTGGTCGTCGAAATAGTCGAGCAGCCGCCCGAAGTATTCGTCGCACATGGCCAGCAGCGCGGCATAGTTGGCGCGGATCTGGGCGATCTCCTGGGGGGTGTCGTCGGTGCGGCCGTAATGCGGCCAGTCGAGGATGGGCCCCGTGTAGTCCGTGGGGAAGCGGTCGTGGAACCGCTGCGGGGCCACGAAGGGTTCGTGCGGGTCGAAGCATTCCAGATGCAGCAGCCAGTCGTCCGCCGACCGGTTGTTGTCCAGGAAGGCGAAGGCGCGGGAAAAGCATTGCGGGCCCGGAAAATCGGCCTCTTCGCGGATGAAGTGCCGGTTGACCTGGTGCTGCAGGCGGTTCCGGTGCGCGGGATCGTTGTAATGCTTGTCGGAATACCTTCGGCGGAACTCGGCCAGCGGGGGGTCGGCCAAGGCCGCCCAGCAGTCGTATTCCTGGCCCCGGACGATGTCCCAGGTGGAATAGCGGTTGTGGTAGGTCGCGCCGCCGTCCTCGAGGTAGTGGAAATGGTCGCTGAGCAGGTGGGTGTGGATGCCGGCCTGCGCCAGCAGCGCCGGCATCGCGTTGTCGAAGGGTTCCAGCGGCCCCCAGGACCGGTGCATGAAGTTCAGCCGGCCGGTATGCAGGTCGCGCCGCGCCGGCATGCAGGGCAGCGATCCGACGAAGTGATTGTCGAAGGTCAGCGCCCGGGCCGCGAAACGGTCGAAGTTCGGGGTCGGCACCTGGCCGCCATAGCAGCCCAGATCGCGACGGTTGAGAGAATCGAAAAGCACAAAGACGGCGCGCATGGTGTCCCCCTGGTGCCATCCCGGCTATCACCCGGGCCGGCCCTTGCCCAATACCGCCTTGGATCGCTTCGATAACCCGCGTATATCGGTGGCGGGGTGGGGACGATCATGCACGACATCTGGCGCCTGCGTCACTTTCTGGCCGTGGCCGAGGCCGGCAGCTTCCACGCCGCGGCGCGCCACCTGAACACCAGCCAGCCGGCGCTGACGAAGTCGATCCGCCAGCTCGAGGACGCCTTCGGCACCGAACTGTTCATGCGGCTTCCGCGCGGCATCCGCCTGACCGAGGCCGGCGAGAACCTGCACCTGCGCGCGCGCGAGATCGAGGCGTCCTGGAACGCCGCCGTGGTCGAGATCGGCGCGCAGGCGTCCGGCCTGGGCGGCGTCATGCGCATCGGCGGCGGGCCGGTCTATTCTGCGGCCTATTTTCCCAGGGTGCTGGCCGACCTGCGGCGCAACTTTCCCAATCTGCGCGTCGCGGTCTCGACCGGGGTGGGCTCGGAACTGCTGCCGGCGCTGAAGGTGGGCGACATCCGCGCCTATGCCGGCGGCGTCCCCGAGGATCACGCCGAAATGGGACCGCAATTCGTCACCGAGATCCTGTATGACCAGGCGAACGCGCTGTTTGCCGCGGCCGATCACCCGCTGTTCGACCAGGGAGAGATCACGCCCCTGGACACTCTGGCCTATCCCTGGCTGAGCCTGTTCAGCGGGTTGCAGGCCAATACCCGCATTGAACAGTTCTTCGCCGGGCATGGACTGGCGGCGCCCCTGGTCGCCCTGGAATCCCATTCGATGCAGATCGCCCTGCAAATGATCGCCGAACACCGCTTCATCGCCTGCATGCCCGTCCCGCTCGCCTCGGTCTTTCCGGGGCTGCGCCTGCGGCAGGTGGATCTGGCGGGCTTCTGCTGGTCCATCCCGACGGGCGTGACCTATCACCGGTCGTCGGCAGGCTTCGCGCCGGTGGTGACCATCCTGCGATCTCTGCGGCGCCTGACCGCGGGCGCGGCAGGGCTTGGCGCGCCAGGGCCGACGGCCAAGCAAAAAACAGACTGAATCTGTCGGAAATGGTTGACGGCCCCGCAGGGGCGGGTAAAGGGGGTTCGGTATTCCGACAAGTTCAGTAGGTTTCTCATGCACCCTCTGCCTCGCTTCGTTCTTCTTGCCGGCGTCAGCGCGCTTGCCCTGACCGCGCCCGTCCTGGCGCAGGACGCCGAAACCGCCACCGGCACGGCGGGGTCCGGTGACGCGGCCTTCGTTCTGGGCGACATCACCCTGACGGCCGATGACGTGGCAGGCTATGTGGCCGGCGGCGCGCAGACGACGAAATCCGCCACGCCGATCGCGGAATCGCAGCAGTCCGTGTCGGTCGTGACCCAGGACCAGATCGAGGACCAGGGCGCGCAGAACCTGGGCCAGGCCCTTGCCTACACCGCCGGCGTCCTGGCCGAACCCTTCGGCATCGACCCGCGCTCTCGACACGCCCTATATCCGCGGCTTCAAGGCCGAGAACGCCCAATACGTGAACGGCCTGCGCCAGGGGCGCTATTTCGGCGCGGTGGGGCAGGAAATCTACGGCCTCCAGCAGATCGAGGTGCTGCGCGGCCCGTCATCGTCGCTCTATGGCGCGGGCTCGCCCCTGGGGGTCATCAACATGGTCCAGAAGCGCGCGCGGTCCTTCGATTTCGGCGAGGCGGGCATCGGCTATGACAGCAACGGCAGCGCCAGCCTGTTCTTCGACGTGAACCGCGCCCCGTCCGACGACCTGTCGTTCCGCATCACCGGAATCGGCCGGGACGAAAGCACCCAGATCGAGGACCTGACGAACAAGGGCGGCTATCTGGCCGGGGCGTTCCGCTGGACCCCCGGCGAGGCGACGTCCATCGATTTCCTGGCGAACTACACCAGGGATTCGCCGCTGTCGCCGACCGGCGTGCCCTTCGCGCTGACCCGGATCGGCGACGGCGACGATCTGCGCGACCTCTACACGGGGCAGAAGGACTGGGACGACAGCGACCGCAGGATGTACAGCATCGGCGCCGAGGTCAGCCACAGGCTGGACAACGGCTGGACGCTGAGCCAGGGCTTCCGCTATGAGAGCCTCGACTGGGACTATCGCGGCACCTATGCGAATGCGGTGATCGGGCCCGACCGGATCAGCCGCGGCTCCAGCGACCAGAGCGAAGAGAGCGACACGATCAGCCTCGACACCCGCCTGTCGGGCGAGGCGACGACCGGGCAAGCCGTCCACAAGCTGCTGTTCGGCGCGGATCTGCGCAAATACGATGCCTTCGAAAGCAGCCTGTTCGGGACCGCAAGCGATCTGGACCTGCGGGATCCCGACTACGATGCCGGCGGACGCGTCTTCTTCGGCGAACCCAATGCCGGGGACACCACCCTGCGCCAGGTCGGGATCTATGCCCAGGACGAGGTCGAATACCTGAACTGGCGCGGCTCGCTGGGCCTGCGCTATGACTGGATCGAGCAGACTGGAGAGCGTTATGGCTCACCTTCCGAATACAAGGAAAACGAGGTCACCGGCCGCGCCGGGTTGTCCTACGTGATGGCCAACGGTGTCATGCCTTACATCGGTTACTCGACCGGCTTCGACCCCCAGGCGAGCGTGGACATCGAGGGCAATGTCCTGAGGCCGATCAAGGGCGAGCAATGGGAGGTCGGCGTCAAGTACCAGCCGCAAGCATTCGAGGGACTTATATCCGTTGCGGTTTACGACCTGCGGCAGGAAAATGTCAGCCGGAGCGTAGTGGAGGGAGGGGTTTTCGGGGTTCGCCAGATCCCGGAAGTCAAGTCCCGCGGTCTGGAAATCGAAGCGACCGCCGAAATTGCCGATGTCTGGAGGCTGCGCGGAGCCTATGCCTACAACGAAACCGAGCAAACGGCGCCGCTTGTGCCTGACGTAGACGGCAACGAACTGCTCGACGCGCCCAACCACCTGGCAAGCCTGTGGCTGGATCGCGACTTCGGCAACGGCCTGCGTGTGGGCGGCGGCATCCGCTACATCGGCGAACGCTTCATCGACGCCGCCAACAGCGCCGAACTGGACAGCGTGACGCTGGTCGATCTGGGCGCCGGATACACCCGCGGCAAGGTCGAGATGTCGCTGAACATCGCCAACCTGACCGACGAGGTCTATGTCGGTGCCTGCGGCTTCTCCTATTGCTCGTATGGCGAGGGGCGGACCATCGCGGCGAAGCTGGCCTATACGTGGTGAACGTCCGGGGCGGCGGGCCGTCGCGCCGGGCGGTGCTTGCCGCGGTCGGGGCCGCGGCCATGCTGGCGGCCCGGGCGCCCGCGGCGGCAACCGGGCCTGCGCCGCGCCTTGCCGCGATCGACTGGGCGATGCTGGAGACGGCCATCGCCATCGGCCACATGCCCGTCGCCGCGGCCGAACTGGTGCGCTTTCGCGCCGACGTGGCCGAACCGGCGGTTCCCGATGCCGTCATCGACCTGGGCCTGCGCGGTGCGCCCAACTTCGAGTTGCTGCAACTGGTGCGGCCGGACCTGATCCTGTCCTCGCCCTACTATGCCCATCACGAGGATCGGTTGCGCCGGATCGCACCGGTCCTGTCGCTGCCCTTCTTCGTGCCGGGCGAAGCGCCGCTGCCCAAGGCGCTGGCGGCGCTGACGGCCCTTGCGGACGCGGTCGGCGACCCCGCGGCCGGTGCCCGCGCCCTGGCCGGGGCCGAGGCCGAACTGGACAGGCTGGCGCTGCGGCTGAAGCCCTTCCGCGACCGGCCGGTGGCGCTGGTCGACATCGGCGACGCGCGCCATCTGCGCGCGTTCGGGTTCGACAGCCTGTTCGGCAGCACGCTGGACCGCCTGGGACTGCGGAACGCCTGGACGGACCGCACCGCCTTCAGCTTCCTGGCCCCCGTGCCGATCGAGCGGCTGGCCCTGATGCCCGAGGCCCGGCTGGTGGTCGTGGGCGGCCTGCCCGCCTCTGCGGCGCGGGCCTTGTCGCGCAGCATCCTGTGGAAGGTCCTTCCCGCCGTGGCCCAGGGACGGACCTATCGGCTGGCCGACACCAACGCCTTCGGCGCCGTTCCGGCCGCGCTGCGCTTTGCCCGGCTGCTGGTTCAGGCCCTGGAAGCCGGTCCCGGACCCGTCGCATGACCGTACGGCTGCTGCCCTTCGCGCTGCTGGCGGCGCTGCTGTGGCTTTGGTCGGCGCTGGGCCTGCTGCCGTTCGCCCGCTGGCCGGCATGGCCGCTGGATCCGGCGGGGATGGACATACCCCAGATCCTTCTGGCCTTCGGCCTGATGCCGCGCGGCGTCGTGGCGCTGCTGGCGGGGGCTGTCCTGGGCCTGTCGGGGGCGATCCTGCAGGTGGTGCTGCGCAACCCCGTGGCCGATCCGACCACGCTGGGGATCTCGGCCGGCGCCCAGCTTGCCCTGGTCATGGCGACCATGCTGGCCCCCGGCCTGCTCGAATCGGGCCGCTGGCCGGTGGCGCTGGCGGGCGCGGGGACGGCTGCCGGGCTTGTGCTGGCCATCGGCGCGGCCCGGGGTTTCGCGCCCGTCAGCATGGTGATCACCGGGATGCTGGTCGGCATGACTGCAAGCGCGATCGCCACCGCGATGACGCTGGCCCAGGGGCAATACCTGCTGTCGCTGGTGATCTGGAACGGCGGCTCGCTGGTGCAGCAGGACTGGTCCGGGGTGCGCGTGCTGTCCGGGGTGCTGGCGGCCGGCGCCGCTGCCGCGGCCTTGCTGGCGCGTCCCCTGCGCGTGCTGTCGCTGGGGGCCGATGGCGCGGCAGGCCTGGGCCTGAACGTGATGCTGGTCCGGCTGCTGGCCGTCGGCCTTGCGGTGCTGCTGGCCGCCGCCGTGTCCGCCGAACTGGGGCTGATCGCCTTCGTGGGCCTGGCCGCCCCGGCCCTGGCCCGAAGCCTGGGGGCCGTGTCGATCCCCCGCCTGCTGGCGCTGTCCCCTGTCGTCGGGGCGGTGATCCTGTCGCTGTGCGACGGCGCGGTGCTGCTGGTGGCAGGCCGGCTGGGCGAGACGTTCCCGACCGGAGCGCTGACCGGCCTTGTCGGCGGCCCGCTGCTGATCTGGCTCTTGCCGAGGCTGCGCGGATCGACGCCGCCGGGCCGCGAGCGCGCCGAGGGACCCGCGCGCCGCCGCGCCCGTCCCGGCCCGCTGCTGGCGGGGATGGCCCTGGCCGTGGTGATGGCGGCCGTTCTTCTGGCCTGGATCGGCCGCGTGCCGGGCGGCTGGACGGTGCTGGATGCCGACAGCCTGGCGGCCTTCCTGCCCACGCGCCTGCCCCGGCTGATCGCCGCGGCCTCGGCCGGTGCGGCCCTGGCCATCGCGGGCGCGATCCTGCAGCGGCTGACCGCCAACCCGCTTGCCTCGCCGGAGGTGCTGGGCGTCTCGGGCGGCGCGGCCCTGGGCTATGCGGGGGTCGTCTATCTGGTCGCGGCGCCGACGGCCGCAGCCCTTGCCGCGGGCGCCGTGGCAGGGGGCGGCGCGGCCCTTGCCGCGGTCGCGGGCTTCGTCAGCCGCCGCGACATGCCGGCCGAACGGGTGCTGCTGGCGGGGATCGCGGTCTCGGCCCTGGCCTCGGCCCTGCTGTCGGCGGCGATGGCGGTGGGCGACGTGCGGTCCTTCCAGATCCTTGCCTGGCTGTCGGGCTCGTCCTCGACCGTGACCATGACGGGCGCACTGGCGCTTGCGGGCCTTGCCGCCCTGACCTGGACCGGCGCGTTGGTGGTCTGTCGCTGGCTGGCGGTGCTGCCGCTGGGCGGCGGGGTTGCGAGTGGGCTGGGGCTGCCCCTGCGCCGGGCGCGCATGATCCTGATCGCGCTGGCGGGGCTGGCCACCGGCGCGGCGACGGTTCTGGTGGGTCCCTTGTCCTTCGTGGGCCTGATGGCCCCGCATCTTGCCCGCAGCCTGGGTCTTGCGCGTCCGGGCGATCACCTGTCCGGGGCGGCGCTGACCGGCGCCGGGCTGATGCTGGCCGCGGACTTCGGCGCGCGGATGGCAGGGTTTCCCTATGAGTTGCCGCTTGGGCTGTTCGCCTCGCTGATCGGCGCGCCCTGGCTGGTCTGGCTGATGACGAGGTCGCCGCGATGAGCCTGTTCTCGATCCGGGATCTGAGCGTGGATGTGCCGGGGCGCCGTCTCTTGCACGGGCTGACGCTGGATCTTCCCGCGGGGCGGACGATCGCGCTGATCGGCCATAACGGATCGGGCAAGTCCACGCTGCTGCGGGTCCTGGCCCGGCAGATCGCGCCCAGCGGCGGCAGGGTCGCCTTCGAGGGTCGCGACCTGCCCGACTGGCGCGCCCGCGACTATGCCCGCCGGCTGGCCTTCCTGCCACAGCACCCCCGCCGCCGAGGGAATGACCGTGCGCGAACTGGTGGCACTGGGCCGATCCCCTGGCACGGCGCGCTGGGCCGCTTCGGGGCCCGGGATCATGCGGCCGTCGCCCGGGCGATGACCGAATGCGGCGTCTCGGCCCTTGCCGACCGGCTTGTGGACAGCCTGTCGGGGGGCGAACGCCAACGGGCCTGGCTGGGGATGATGGTGGCGCAGGAAGCCGCCGCCCTGCTGCTGGACGAGCCGATCAGCGCGCTGGACATCGCCCACCAGGTCGAGGTCCTGGCCCTGATCCGCCGGATGTGCCAGGAAACCGGCCGCAGCGCGGTCATCGTCCTGCACGACGTCAACATGGCCGCGCGCTTCTGCAGCCACGTCGTCGCGCTGAGAGAGGGGCGGCTGATCCTTCAGGGCGGCCCCGCCGACCTGATGCAGCCCCAGGCGCTGGAACGGATCTACGGCCTGCCGATGCAGGTCCTGTCCCGCCCTGGCGGCGACCCGGTCGCCACGCCCGCCTGACCGGACCCATCAGGCCAGCCTTGGCGGCGGGGCCGCCGGGGCGGGCCAGGAACATTCGCCGGGCCGGGGCGTTCCCGGGGAAACACCGCTGGAGGACAAGACGATGGACGACGACCGGATCAGCCACCGCGCGCATCAGATCTGGGAGGCCGAAGGCCGCCCCGAGGGGCGCGACGCCGAACATTGGGCGCAGGCGCAGGAGGAACTTCGCCGGGAAGGCATCCTGGGCGACGACAGCCTGTCGGACCTGCCGGCCGACAGCGTGCCCGACGACACCAGCGATGCCGACGGCCGCATCATCGAGGCGGGCGAGGGCGGAACCGCCGGTGGTCTTGACGAGGCCGAGGAGGCGATCGTGTCGCCGCTTCATCCCGATGCGGGGGATCAGCGCTAGGCCGCGCCCGGCCGGGTCAGGCAGAGCCCGTTGATGCGAATGTCCTGGGCGGCGGGCCAACGCCCGCGCGCCCTTGGCCGTGCAGGACAAAGCCCATTCATCATGACCGGAAAAACGGCTTGCGCTGCGAGAGGGAATCCTCTCGCAGCGCAGTCGCATGTTAGAGAGGCCGCCAGCTGCGGCCTCAGGTCAGGACGCCGAACCCGGGCGACCCGACGACTGGCCGGCAGAGCCAGAGGTGGAGCCGGAGCCAGAACCCATGCCCGAACCCGAGCCTGAACCCTGGCCGCTTTCGCCGTCGCGGCCCTGACCGTGATCGTCGCGCAGTTCCTTCTGCGCGGCGGCAGTCACCTGCCCGGCGGCCGACTTGGCCTCGTCCAGACCGGCGGCCACGGCCCTTTGCACCTTGGCCTTCTCTTCCTCGTAGATGCTCTCGGCTTCGTGGAACAACTGGTCGCTGTAGCTGCCCAGCAGTTCGTCCTCTTGCCGTGTCCGCGGCAGCAGGCAGGCCAGGCCGGCGCCGATGGCGGCGGCTGCGACGCCGAAGAACAGCGGTTCGCTGTCATAGCCCTTCGACACCACGCGGCTGCGTTCGCGCAGGCGGCGCGAGGCGGTTTCCCGCGCTTCGAGCGCGCGGCGCCGGGCGTCATGGACGCGGCGGCGGGCTTCCTCGCTGAAGCCTTCGGTGCCCTCGCTCAGCCGGTCGTGAAGGCTGCTGGTGCTGCTGCCGACGCGGTCCCTCCAGCTCTGCGCCTTCTGGCGCAGCGTCTCGGACATCCCGCCCTGCCGGGACCCGCCGCCATAACTGCCGCCCGAGCCGTAGCCCGAACCGCTGTAGGACCCGCCACCCGAATGGGTGCCCGAACCGCTGTAGGATCCCCCGCCCGAACTGGTGCCCGAACCGGTGCCGGACGAAAGGCCCGAACGGTACTGGCTGCCGGTCTGGCTGCTGTCCCAGCCACCTTGTCCCGTGACGTTTGACGGCGAACCGCCCATGCTGCTGCTGCCGGATTTTGACATGTCGCTCCTCGAGGTGCTGACGGTATAGGGTTTGGATGGGCGGTCCCAGTCGCTGCTGCGGCGGTCGGAACGGTGCTCCATCGCGCTGTGTACGGGATCGTAGCCGCGCCCGAAGATCAGCCAGGCCAGCCCGACGCCCGTCAGCGCAAGCGCGACGGGGTTGGACCGCGCCGCCTCGCTGGCCGCGTTGGCCCAGTCCGAGCCGTTCTCGCGGAACTTGTCGGTCAGGCGGCGGGTAAAGGCGTCCAGCGACAGTTCTTCCTGAAGGTCGTTCAGCGTGCGCCGGAGGGCGTCCCGGTCCTGTTCGATCTCGCGTTCGAGGCGTTCGGGATTGTCGGACTCATTTGTCATTGTATGCCCCTTGATTGCCTGCGCGTCGCGCTGAACATTCTGGACCGTGCGCGTGGGCATCAGCGCTTCCGGCTTCAGGTCGTTCATGCCCTTGCGCAGCAGGATATAGGCCAGCACCGCCAGCACGACGCCGACGATGACCGCGCTCCAGATCGGGCCAAGCTCGGTTTCGGCAAGCGCAGCGACCAGGGCCGCCACCAGCACGTTGATGGTGACGATGGCGATGACCGCCGCGGCGACGATGAAGCCTATCGCCACGCCGGCCCGGTGGATGTTCTGGCTGACCTCGGCCCTGGCCAGGGCGATCTCCTTGCGGACAAGATCGCTCGACAGGCGGATCGCCTCGGAGGCCAGCGATGCCGGGCTGTGCGGCCGGGCGGGATCGTCCATGCGCCCGGTATCGGTCGAGTAATCAGCCATGCTGTCCTCCGGTCCCGCCCGAAGCGGGCGAAGTGCGAGAGGTCTGGCCCGGCGTGGTGCCGGCGGCGCCGCCGCGGCTTGTGGACTGGTCCGTAAGATCACCGCCAGCCTCGCTGCCCGCGCCACTGCTGCCGAGGCCGCTGCCCGAGGTGCCCGAGGTGCTGCCATAGCTGCCGCCGGAGGTTCCCGAGGCAGGCGAGGTGCCGCCCATGCCGCTGCCCGTGGAGCCAGTCCCCGATCCGCTGCCGCCGCTGCCGCCGGTCCCGGAGGTTCCCCTGCCGGCCATGCCGGTGCCCGAGGTTCCAGATCCGCTGCCCCCGGTGCCCATGCCGCTGCCACCGGACATGCCGCCCGACATCGTGCCGGCCTGTCCAGAACCGCCCGTCATGTTATCCGACCGGCCGTAGCCGGTCTGGCCCATGCCCGAGGAACCCTGGCCGTAGCCCTGGCCGCTGCGGCCGGCCATGCCCTGCCCCCGGCTGTCGGGCGCGCTGGCCAGCAGGAAGCGCGCCGCCGCGAAGCCGCTCAGGGCGCAGATGCCCAGAAACGCGCCCGGACGTTGGCGGGCGAAGCTGCGGATGCCCTGCATCATGTCCCGCGTGTCGGTCGTCCTGAGGTTCTCGGCCAGGTTGCCGACGCTGTCGGCGGCGTAGTCGAACACCCTGCCGATGCTGGACTGGGGGTCGATCTCGGACTTGGCCGAGCGCAGTGCCGAAGCCAGTTGGTCCGCCTGCTGCGAAAGGCTGCCGCGCACGCCTTCCTCGCGACGCGCGGCCTCGTGCTTCAGCGTGTCCGCGGCCTGGCTGACCTTCTGGCCTGCCTGCTCTTTGACGGTGTCCAGCGTGGACTTGTCGTGTCCTGCCGAAGCCTGGTGTTGGTCTGAATTCATGGGAAGCCTCCCGATCTAGAAATGTCGTTGCCGATGATACGGCCCGAACCTTGTCGTGGGGGCACAACGACGCACTTTCCCGATTGTTCCCACAGTGCTTTCGGCCGGACGGGCGGGGAACCGGGGGCGGCGGTGCGCGCGTTCCCCCCGGCAAGGCAAGGGACCTTGCCGGAAAGCCGGGACACCCGCCCCCGGCAGAACCGCACCGTCAGCAAGAGGACAGGCCATGTCACGACGTGACCGCAGCGTTTCGCGCACCGACCTGGGCACAAGCGCCGAAACGCCCACCAGCATCCCGGCCGCGGGGTGGAAGCAGATCCTGTGGCGGGTGAAGGACGAGATTTCGCGCGACCACATCTCGGTCGTGGCGGCGGGCATCGCCTTCTATGCGCTGGTCTCGATCTTTCCGGCCATCGCCGCCCTGGTGTCGGTGGCCGGGCTGTTCCTGGATCCCGCCGACATCGCCAGCCAGCTTGAAACCATCGTCGGGATGCTGCCCGAGGAAGCCGCCGGCATCCTGCGCGACCAGGTCCTGAAGGTGACAAGCGGCAGCCAGACCGGCACGGGCCTGGTGGCCGTGTTCGGCGTGGCCGTCGCCCTTTACGGCGCGATGAAGGGGGTCCTGACGCTGATCGAGGGGCTGAACATCGCCTATGACGAGGAGGAAAAGCGCGGCATCGTCCGGCTTTACCTGACCGCCCTGGTCATCACCTTCTGCGCCGTTCTGGGCACCGCCATAAGCCTGGGGATGGTGGTCCTTCTGCCCTCGCTGGTGGCTTTCGCGCAGTTGCCCTCGGCGCTTGAAAGCGCCATCACCATCCTGCGCTGGCCCCTGATGGCGGCGCTGGCGATGCTGGGGCTGGCCGCGATCTATCGCTTCGCGCCGTCCCGCGCCGAGCCCAAGTGGCGCTGGATCAGCATCGGCGCCGTGGTGGCGACGACGCTGTGGATCGCCGGCACGGTGGGCTTCTCGATCTATGTTCGCAACTTCGGCAGCTATACCGAAACCTACGGCGCCCTGGGAGGCGTGATCGTGCTGCTGACCTGGATGTGGCTGTCGGCCTATGTGATCCTGGCCGGGGCCGAACTGAACGCCGAGACCGAGCAGCAGACCGCCCGGGACACCACCAGCGGCGCGCCCCTGCCGATGGGCCGGCGCGAGGCGGTGAAGGCCGACACCCCGCCGCCCGGCCAGTCGGGCCGGTCCGAACCGGGCCGCGCCCGGCAGGGCCAGCGTGAGCGGGTCGCCAGGGGCGGCGGCGCCTCGCCCCGGACGGATCTGTTCCTGGCCATGCTGCTGATGGGAAGCGCCACCCGCAAGCTGCTGGGGCGCAAGCGCTGAGAGGCGGCAGAAGGCCGCAGAGGGCGGCTTGATCTTCGGCCGGGGTCGGGCTTACCTGCCGCCGGGCCATCATCGGCCCGGCAGGGGGACGGCGACATGACAGCCAGGGACGATTTCCGCTCGGACACGGTGACGCGGCCGGATGCTGCGATGCGGGCCGCGATGGCCTCGGCCGAGGTCGGGGACGCGGTCTACGAGGACTGCCCGACCACCAAACGGCTCGAGGACATGGCGGCCGAGCGCCTTGGCAAGGAAGCCGCGCTGTTCTTCCCGACCGGGACGCAGTCGAACCTGGCGGCGCTGATGGCCCATTGCGGCAGGGGCGACGAATACCTGGTCGGGCACATGGCCCATACCTTCCTTTATGAAGGGGGTGGCGCGGCGGTGCTGGGCTCGATCCAGCCGCAACCGCTGCCCAACGAAGCGGACGGCACCATCGCCCTGCCCGCGATCGAGGCGGCGATCAAGCCCGACGATTTCCACCACGCCCGCACCAGGCTTCTGACGCTGGAGAACACCTTCGGCGGGCTTGTGCTGGATCCCGCCTACCTTGAGGCCGCGACAGCGCTGGCCCGGCGGCACGGGCTGGGCACCCATCTGGACGGCGCCCGGCTGATGAACGCCGCCGTCGCCACCGGCCTGGGCGCCGATGCGCTGGCGCGGGGCTTCGACACGGTGTCGCTGTGCCTGTCCAAGGGGCTGGGCGCGCCCGTGGGCTCGGTCCTGGCCGGGCCGCGGGATCTGATCGGCGCCGCGCGCCGGCTGCGCAAGATGCTGGGCGGCGGGATGCGGCAGACGGGCATCCTGGCCGCCGCCGGCATCCACGCGCTTGAACACAACGTCGCGCGTCTGGCCGAGGATCATGCCCGTGCGGCGCGTCTGGCCGATGTCCTGGCCGCCTTTCCCGAACTGGGGGCGGGCGCGGCGCAGACGAACATGGTGTTCATGACCCCGGTTTCCGCCGACGTCGAGGCCTTCAGGCGGTTTCTGGCCGACCGCGGCATCGTCGTCGGCGGCCGCTATGGCAGCCTGCGGTGGGTGACGCATCTGGATGTCGACGATGCCTCGGTCGAACGGGTCCGCGCGGCCTGCGAGGATTACTTCCTGGCGTCCGGGGCGCGGGCGGCGGGCGCAGCCGTCCGGGTCGGATGACCTCTTGAACGGCTGACCGCCGGTCCTAGATCAGCTTGTGCCGGGTGCCGCAGGCCGGATGCCGCGGCGTCCGTCGGCAGAAGAACTTGTATCCATGTTGCTCGGAGGAGGATGTGGCTATGAGAACCGCTTTCGACGTCATCCCCCTGTCCGGGTCCGTCGTGGCCGCCGTTCCCGATGCCGCCGGGCCTTGGCCTGGAACCAGCAGCACGCGGCCGTGACATGGACAGGAAAACGCAGTTCAACATCGGATACTGGGTCGCCGCCTTCTTCGCGCTGGCGGGGTTCCAGTATCTTTATACCGCCGCCACTCAGGTGGCGCAGATCCCCTACAGCCAGTTCACGACCTATCTCGAACAGGGCCGGATCGCGCAGGTGGCGGTCTCGGACCGCTTCATCCAGGGAAGCTTCACCGAACCGGTCGACGGGCGGCAGATGTTCGTGACGACGCGGGTCGAACCCGACCTGGCGCGCGAGCTTCAGGAACACGGGGTGACCGTTACCGGCCAGATCGAGAGCACCTTCCTGCGCGACCTGCTGTCGTGGATCGTGCCCGTCCTTCTATTCGTCGGCATCTGGATGTTCGCGCTCAGGCGGATGGGGGCGGGTCTTGGCGGCGGGCTGATGCAGATCGGCCGGTCCAGGGCCAAGGTCTATGTCCAGGCGGATACCGGGGTCACCTTCGCGGATGTCGCCGGCGTGGACGAGGCCAAGGACGAACTGAAGGAGATCGTCGATTTCCTCAGGGACCCCCAGGGCTACGGGCGCCTGGGCGGGCGGATGCCCAAGGGCATCCTGCTGGTGGGCCCCCCGGGGACCGGCAAGACCCTGCTTGCCAGGGCGGTGGCCGGTGAGGCGGCGGTGCCGTTCTTCTCGATCTCGGGCTCGGACTTCGTGGAGATGTTCGTGGGCGTGGGGGCCGCGCGGGTGCGCGACCTCTTCGAGCAGGCGCGCGCCAAGGCGCCGGCCATCATCTTCATCGACGAACTTGACGCGGTGGGCCGCGCCCGCGGCATCGGGCCGATGGGCGGCCACGACGAGAAGGAGCAGACGCTCAACCAACTTCTCGTCGAACTTGACGGCTTCGATTCCTCGACGGGCCTGGTGCTGCTGGCCGCGACCAACCGCCCCGAGATCCTCGACCCGGCCCTGCTGCGGGCGGGGCGCTTCGACCGTCAGGTGCTGGTGGACCGTCCCGACAGGCAGGGCCGGGTGCAGATCCTGAACGTCCACCTGAAGAAGGCCAGGGTCGCCCCCGAGGCCAGCCCCGAGAAGATCGCGGCCCTGACCCCCGGCTTCACGGGGGCGGACCTTGCCAACCTGGTCAACGAGGCGGCCCTGCTTGCCACCCGCCGCGGGGCGGCGGCGGTGATGATGGAGGATTTCAACAACGCCGTCGAACGCATCGTGGCCGGCCTCGAAAAACGCAACCGCCTGCTGAACCCGCGCGAGCGCGAGATCGTCGCCTATCACGAGATGGGGCACGCGCTGGTGGCGATGGCGCTGCCGGGCGTCGATCCGGTCCACAAGGTCTCGATCATCCCGCGCGGCATCGGCGCGCTGGGCTACACGATCCAGCGGCCGACCGAGGACCGCTTCCTGATGACCCTCGAGGAACTGGAGAACAAGATGGCGGTGCTTCTTGGCGGGCGCGCCGCGGAACGGATCGTGTTCGGCCACCTGTCCACCGGAGCAGCGGACGATCTGGCCAGGGTCACCGACATCGCCCGCGCGATGGTCACGCGCTACGGCATGTCGGGAAAGCTGGGGCATGTCGCGCTGGAAAAGAGCCCGCGGTCTTTCCTGGGCTCCGAACAGGCCTCCTACGCCCCCCAGGATCGCAGCTATTCCGACGAGACGGCCGCGGCGATCGACGAGGAAGTGCGCCGGATCGTCGATGCGGCTTTCGCCCGGACCGTCGATCTGCTGACACAACGCCGGGATCTGCTGGAACGCACGGCGCGCCGGCTGCTGGAGAAGGAAACCCTCGACGAAGCCGAGATACGCGGGCTTCTGGACCAGTCCCAGGCGTCCGCCCCCGCCCGGGACAGCGGACACGCCGCCTGACGCACGGAACAGGCGCTTGTCGGCGGGCGGCGCGCCTTGCCAGGGCAGCCCAGGCGCCGGGTGGGCGCCTTCACTCGGCTGCCGCCAGGGCCAGCAGCCCGTCCCACCGCATCCCGAGGGGCCGACGAAGACGACGAACTCGCCCTCGGGAATATCCTTGAGACGCCGTGGGTCACGTCCACCGCCCCGTAGTTCTTCTTCACGTCGCCCAAGGTGACACGGCCCATGCACGCCGTCCTCCCGTAGCCCCAAGGAAGAACCGGACTTGCCGCACAAGCCCACGATGACCGAAATTGCTATCGCCTGCGGGGTTTCGCAGGCCACGGTCTCGCTTGTCCTGAACAACGCGCCGGGCACGCCCATTTCGCCCCGCACCCGCGACAAGGTGCTGAAAATGGCGATGGAACTTGGTTATAAGGTGCCGCATAGGGCCCCCGGCCGGCGGCCGATGATCGCCATGCTGATCAATGACGTCATCAGTTCGCCCCATGTCGCGGGCCTGATTCACGGCGTTGCCGATGCCGCCAACGAAGCCGGGTTTCTGGTCAATGTCCTGCCCACCAGCGGGGACGAAGCCGAACGGTCCGCCATCACCTTTCTGTCATCGGTGCCTGTGGCCGGGGTAATCTACGCCCGGCTCGTCACGCAAGAGGTGGTGCTGCCGCCCCGCCTGACGGACTGGCCGTGCATGCTTCTGAACTGCTACGTGGACCGCGACCTGGTTCCCTCGGTCGTTCCGGGGGACCAGGCGGCGGGGCTGACCGCGGTCCTGTCCCTTCTCGATGCCGGCCACCGCCGCATCGCCTTCATCGGCGGCGAGGACAGCATCGAAGCCTCCCGCGAACGGCTCAAGGGCTACCGGCGGGCGCTGGCCACGCGCGACATGCCCTGCGACCCGGCGCTTGTGGTCAAGGGCGGCTTGACGATCTCGGACGGCTAGACGGCGCTGAAGCGGCTTCTTGCCTTTCCCGATCCGCCCAGGGCCGTCTTCTGCTTCTGCGACCGCAACGCCGTCGGGATCTACAATGCCGCGGCCGAAGCAGGGCTTGTCGTCGGCCGCGACATCTCGGTGATCGGCTTCGACAACGAGGCCTACACCGCTGACATGCTGCCGCCCTTGACGACGATGGAACTGCCGCACGCCGACATGGCCCGCCATGCCGTCGAGGAACTGGTGACGATGATCACCCAGCAGAAGCCGCCCTCGCGGCCGACGCGGCTCAAGTTCGACTGCCAGATGATCCAGCGCGCCTCGGTCGCAGCGCCCGTCCGCCGCCGCGCCACCGCCTGAACCGACCGGCCCTGAGCGGCTGCCTGGCCCGTGCCGCGCCGGTTTGCATCACCCTGAGCACGTCATCCTGGCGCGGTTCGCGCCGCAAGACCGTCGTCACGGGGCGGCCCTTGATGGCCATGACGCTTGACAGGCCCCCCGAAAGATGACCTCATGTGCGCATATGTGAATTATGTTCATCATGACGAACTTCGGGCGCCACCACCGGCTCTTCAGCCGTGGAGGAGGGAGGAACCGATGGACTACCGCATGACAGACGACCAGAACGCGATCCGCGCGTCGGTGATGGATCTCTGCCGCAGGTTTCCGCCGACCTACTGGCGCGAAAGGGACACCAAGGGCGGGTTCCCCGAGGACTTCTATCGCGCATTTGCCGACAGCGGCTGGCTGGGCATCGCCATGCCGCAGGACTACGGCGGCGCGGGGCTGGGCATTACGGAAGCTGCCGTGATGATGCAGGCGATCGGCGAATGCGGCGGCGGTCTGAGCGCCTGTTCGGCCATCCACATGAACATCTTCGGCCTGTCGCCGGTGGTGGCCTTCGGCACCGACGAGCAGAAGCGGCGGATGCTGACCCCGCTGATCCGCGGTGAGACCAAGGCCTGCTTTGCGGTTACGGAACCGACGACAGGGCTCAACACCACCAAGCTGAAGACCCGCGCGGTGCGCAAGGGCGACACCTATTACATCAGCGGCCAGAAGGTCTGGATCTCGACGGCCCAGGTCGCCGACCACATGCTCATCATCGCCCGCACCACCCCGGCCGAGGAGTGCCGCAGTCCGACCGACGGGCTGAGCCTGTTCTACACCGGACTCGACCGCGACTACATGCAGATCCGCGAGATCGACAAGATGGGGCGCAAGGCCGTCGACTCCAACGAGATCTTCATCGAGAACCTGCCGGTTCCGGCCGCAGACCTGATCGGCGAGGAGGGCAAGGGATTCCGGCAGATCCTGTTCGGGATGAACGCCGAACGCGTGCTGGTGTCGGCGGAATGCGTCGGGATCGGCCGCTATGCGCTGCAGCGCGCGGCGAAATACGCCACTGAGCGTGTCGTCTTCGATCGTCCCATCGGCCAGAACCAGGGCATCCAGCATCCGCTGGCCCGCGCCTGGATCCAGCTCGAGGCCGCTAACCTGATGATGTTCCAGGCGGCAACCCAGTATGACCGCAACGAGCCCTGCGGGATCGAGGCCAATTCGGCCAAGCTGCTGGCGTCAGAGGCCGCCTTCTTTGCGTGCGAACGGGCGGTCCTGACCCATGGCGGCTTCGGCTACGCCAAGGAATTCGATGTCGAGCGGCTGCTGCGCGAGGTGATGATCCTGCGCATCGCCCCGATCTCGACCGAACTCATCCTGAGCAACATCGCTGAGAAGCAACTCGGTCTGCCCAAGTCCTACTGACGTCGAGGCCCACGCCGCCCGGCCTCGATGACCACGGAAGGAACGCCCCGATGACCTGCGGGCGGCAATCCCGCCGGAGAGGAGAGACCCGATGAACTTCCCCCTGAAACAAGCCGCCATTACCCTGTTCGCCGGACTGGCCGCTGCCCCCGCCGGGGCGCAGGACAGGATCGAACTCAAGATCGCCCACCCCTTTCCCGAGACGCATTACCTGGTCGAGCACGGGCTTGACCTGTGGACGGCCGATCTGGAGGAGGAGTTCGGCGACCGCATCGACTTCACGCTCTATCCCGCCCAGCAGTTGGGCAAGTCCGCGGAATTGCTGGACATCGCCTCGAACGGGGTTGCGGATCTGGTGCTGACGGCGACCTCGTATCACCCTGCGCAGCTTACCGTGTCGGGAGTGGCCGAACTGCCGGGCCTCTTCACCGACATCTGCGCGGCCAGCCGTGCCTCGATGGAGCTTTCCGCGCCAGGGGGGCTTTTCGAAACGGTGGACTTTTCCCCCAACGGGGTGCGCGCGATCTATAACGTCAGCCTGCCCATCTACAACCTCGTGACCGGCACCAAGAAGGTCGAGACGCTGGAGGATGTTGCCGGTCTGAAGTTGCGGACCACGGGCGCCGCGATGGACATGACGGCACGGGCTCTGGGCGCGGCGGCGGTGCGGATGCCGTCGGCCGAGGTGTTCCAGGCCGCGCAGCGCGGCACCATCGACGGGGCGCTCTATCTCTATAACGGGATGCCGCCCTATGACCTGCAGACGGTCTTCAAGCACAGCACCGAAGGCGTCAGCATGGGATCCACCCATCTTGTGCTGCTGATGAATGCCGAACGGTACGACGCCCTGCCCCCCGAGATCCAGGAGGCCTTCCTCCGCCACGGGGCCGCTGCGGCCGAGGCGAACTGCCGCTGGATGGCCGACAACGAACTGACGGTGCGCGACAAGATGGTGGCCGAGAGCGGCCTGGTGGTGACCACGCTTTCGCCCGAAGAGGTGGCGCGCTGGACCGAGCGCACTTCGGCCGTTGCCTCGGAATGGGTCGCGACGATAGGCGGCCAGGGCAAGCCCGCGCAAGAGGCGCTGGATGCCTATACCGAAGCCCTTGCCCGTCTGGCGAAATGACCAGCAGCGCGGCCGACCGCCTTGGCGCGTGCAAGGCCGCCGCGCTGTCCGCCCTTGATCCCGGAGGTCCGACATGACCGCACTTCCCGCCGCCGCGACGCGCCCGATCCGCTCGTTCCTGTTTGTGCCGGGCCACCGCGAAGCCTGGGTTGCGCGCGCCGCGTCGCACGGGGCGGATGCGGTGATCCTCGACCTCGAGGACAGCGTGCCGGCCGAACACAAGTCGGCGGCCCGGGACCTGGTGGCAAGCCGGATCAAGGACCTGTCGGCCAGCGGCCAGCGTGTCTATGTCCGCATCAACCGCTCACCCGCCATGTACGACTTCGAGGACGTCATGGCGGTCGCCCGCGCGGGGCTTGAGGGCCTCGTGCTGTCCAAGCCCGTCGGTCCCGAGGATATGGATGTCGCCGCAGCCCTGGCCGGCGAGGCCGAATTGCGCAACGGCCTGCCCCTGGGGTCGATTGCCTTGGCGCCGACGCTGGAAACCGCGCGCTCGATGCAACTCTGCTGGCAGATCGCCCAGCACCCGCGCGTCAACCTGATCTGCGGCGCCAGCGCCAAGAACGGCGATTCCGCCCGGGCCCTGGGCATCGACTGGAGCCCCGAGGGAACCGAAACAGTGTACATGTGGCAGCGCACGGTGATGGCGGCGCGGGCCGCCGGCAAGCTGCCGATCGGCGGGCTGTGGCAGGATGTCCACGATCTGGAGGGGTTGGCGGCCTATGCCCGGCGCAACCGCGCCCACGGCTTCACGGGCGAGATGATCCTCCACCCCTCGAACGTCGCGGTGGTCAACCGCGCCTATACCCCGACCGAGGCCGAACTGCGCTATTTCCGCGGCATGATCGCCGCCTATGACGAAGCCACCGCCCGCGGCATCGGCGCGGTGATCTACGAGGGCGATCACATCGACCTTGCCCATGTCCAGACCGCGCGCCAGGCCGTCGCCCTGGCCGAGGCCGCCACCATTGCCAGCACGGAGGACGCGCGATGACTGCAACAGTATCAGGGAAATACTACGAGGAACTTGAGCCGGGGCAGGTTTACCGCCACGCCATCACCCGCACCGTGACCGAAACCGACAACCTGCTGTTCTCGGCGCTGACCTACAACGCGCAGCCGCTGCATCTGGATGACGAGTTCTGCAAGACCACGCCCTATGGCAGGCGGCTGGTCAACAGCATCTTCACCCTGGGCCTGGTTGTGGGCGTCGGCGTCGGCGACCTGACGCTTGGGACGACGCTGGGCAATCTGGGCTTCGGAGAGATCACCTTTCCCAAGCCGGTGTTCATCGGCGACACGCTGCGCTCTGAAACCGAGATCACCGGGCGCCGGGAATCGAAGAAGAACCCCAACGCCGGGATCGTCCATTTCGAGACCCGCGGCTTCAACCAGCGGGGCGAGATGGTCGTCAAGGTCGCCCGCGTGGGGCTGATGATGAAGCGCCCCCCGAGGTCGGACCTGCGCAGGACGCCGCAGCCGCCGGGGCGGCATAGGAAAGGCCCCCGCGATGGCATGGCTGCGGACCCTGACCCGGGGCCTCGACGGGATCGAGAGGATCGCGATTGCCGGCGCCGCGCTTTGCGTCCTGGCGACGATGCTGGTGGTGTCGGTCGACGTGGTGATGCGCTATTTCTTTCGCCACCCGCTGGGCTGGGTCTACGACTTCGTTTCGAACTATCTGATGGTCGGCGCCTTCTTTCTGGCGGTGTCCGAGACCTTCTGCCACGGCGGGCATGTGGCGGTCGACCTGTTCCGCAACATGCTGCGTCCGGGCTGGCGGCGGCGGCTTGACGCCGTCTGCGCGCTGCTGGCGATCCCGGTCCTGCTGGCGATGATCGTCACGGGCTGGAGCGCGACCGAACGCGCCTTCGTGCGGGGCGAGGTGATCCCGGGCGTGGTATCCTGGCCGATGTGGGCAAGCTATGTCTTCGTCCCGCTGGGGATCGGCCTGCTGCTGCTGCGGGTCCTGGCGCATTTCATGGACCTTGCCGCCGGCGGGCCGGGCCATGTGCCCGAGACGACGGCGCATCTGGACCCACCACGGCCGGCCGGCCTTCGGGCAGGGGAAAGGCCGTGATCGCGGTCGGGGGAAGCCTGCTGCTGGTGCTGCTGCTTGGGGCCGGGATGCCGGTGGCCTTCGCCATGGCCGTGTCCGGGGCGGCAGGACTTTTCGCGGTGGGCGGCCTGGATCTGGTGATGGGCATGGTCAAGTCCTCGACCCTCTCCTCGGTCAGTTCCTATGAACTCATCACCATCCCGATGTTCATCCTGATGGCCGAATTCATCATCGTCTCGCACATCGCTGACGAGTTGTTCGACGCCACCGCGGTCTGGGTCGGGCGGGTGCCCGGGGGCCTGGGCGTGGCCACTGTGCTGGCGGGGGCGATGTTCGGCGCGATCTCGGGATCGTCCACGGCATCGGCGGCGACGCTGTCCTCGACCTCGCTGCCGGCGATGATGCGGCAAGGTTATTCACTGCGCACCGCCGGGGCGCTGGTGTCGATCACCGGAACGCTGGCGATCCTGATCCCGCCGTCGATCGCGCTGGTCATCTATGGCATCGTCGCCGATGTCAGCATCGGCAAGCTGCTGATAGCCGGGGTCATCCCCGGCCTACTGGCGACGGCGGCCCTGTGCGTGCTGGTGGTCGGCATGTCGATCCGCCGGCCCGACAAGGTGCCGCCGGGCCGACCGCGCAGCTGGGCCGAGAAGATCGCCGTGCTGCGGGTCACGCTGCCGATGCTGATCCTGTTCGCAGCCGTGACCGGAGTGCTTTACGCCGGCATCGCCACCCCGACCGAGGCCGCCGCCGTCGGTGCGCTGGTGGCCATGATCCTGGCCGCGGTCCAGGGGCGGCTGACGCTGCGCGGGGTCGGGCTGGCCCTGGTCAACGCGGCGCGCGTCAGTTGCATGATCGCCTTCATCATCCTGGGGGCGCATATCTTCGGTTACTTCTTCACGCTGACGCAGGCCACCAGTTCCGTGGTGGGCTGGGTGGGCGGACTGGACGTTCACCCCTATCTGGTGATGCTGGTGATCCTTGTGATCTACCTGATCCTGGGCTGCTTCCTGGATCAGGTGGCGATCCTGATCCTGACAGTGCCGGTCATGCTGCCGATCGTCACCGGCCTGGGCTTCGATCCGATCTGGTTCGGGGTGCTGGTGGTGATGGCGGCCGAGATCGGGATGATCACCCCGCCGATGGGCATCAACGTGTTCGTGGTGGCACGCTATACCCGCCACCCGGTCCACGAGATCTTCGCCGGGATCATGCCCTTCTTCTTCGTCATGCTGGCGCTGGTGGTGGTTCTGGGACTGCTGCCCGAAATTGTGCTTTGGCTGCCCGGCCGGATGGCCAATTGAGGGCGAGGGAGGAAGGACAAGACCGATGCCCGATCCCGTTTCGACCCCGTCGCGCCCCGGCAGCGCCGAATCCTGGCAGCCGCTTGCCGGGCTGCGGGTGGCCGATTTCTCGGCGCTGCTGCCGGGTCCTGCGGCGGGTGCGATCCTGGCGGATTTGGGCGCCGAGGTCGTCAAGATCGAGCCGAAATCGGGCGAAGGCGTGCGCCATCGTCCGGTGCTGGCGCCGATCTTGCACGCGGCCAACCGCGGCAAGTCAGGCCTTGCGCTGGATCTCAAGCACCCGGACGCCGCCCGCGTGGTGGCCGCACTTGCCCGATGGGCCGACATCGCCCTGGAAAGCTTTCGCCCGGGGGTCGCCGCCCGGCTGGGCATCGACCATGCCGCCCTGTCCAAGGCGAACCAGGCCATCATCACCTGTTCGGTATCCGGCTATGGCCAGGCCGGGCCCTGGCGGGATCTGCCCGGTCACGACCTGAACTTCCTGGCGGCAGGGGGGCCTTCGCCTTTTCCGGCCACTGGACCGGGCGTCCGCGACGCTCTGGCCTGCCGGTGGCCGATCTGCTGGGCATGGGCAACGCGGTGATTGCCATCCTGGCCGCCCTTCACGAACGCGAGCGGCGAGGCAGGGGCATGGCGCTGGACGTATCGCTGATGGAGGCCGTGCTGTTCGGCGTCTCGATGCGCCACGGGCTTGACCGCGACCGCGTGGTGCCGGATTCGCCCTACCCGACGAACGATCTGTTCGTTGCAGCCGACGGCCGCGAGATCGCCTTGGGCGTCGGGTCGGAAGAACGCTTGTGGGACAATTTCCGCGCGGCGATGGCGCCCGACCTGCCGATGATCCTCGAAGCGCGCTTCGACACCGACGCCGGGCGGCGCGCGCATGGCGACGACCTGTTCGCCGCCCTGACGCGGGCCATTGCGCGGCGTCCTGCGGCTGAGTGGATGGCCCGCTTCGAAGCCGCAGACGTGCCCGCCAGCCAGTGCCTGTTCCCGGCCGAGGCCGTGCAGACACCCCATGTCCGCGCCCGCGGCTTCGTCCGGACTGTCGGCGGCCGTGCGGTCTCGGTCTTTCCGGCGATGGCTGACGGACGTGCGCCGGCCATAGGCGGGCCCGCGCCGCAGGCGGGTGCAGACAGCCGCGAGGTTCTGGCCAGCCTGGGTTTTTCCGCAGCCGAGGTCGAGGCGCTGGTTGCCGGCGGCGCGGTTGCCGCCCCCGCCTTGCCAGAGGAGCATCGAGATGACCGGGCTTCTTGACGGGATGCGGATCCTCGATCTGACCATCATGGGCACCGGCCCCTATGCCACGCAGATGCTGGCCGAGATGGGCGCCGCAGTCATCAAGCTGGAAAGCCCCGAGGGCGATCCGATCCGCAATGTCGGCCCCGCCCGCCACCCGCACATGGGTGCGGTGTTCCTGGCGCTGGGGCGCGGCAAGCGCAGTATTGCCTTGGACCTGCGGCAGGCGGCGGCGCGTCCGGTGCTGCAGCGGCTGGTGGCGCGAAGCGACGTGGTCATCCACAACATGCGCGACCCGGCGGCGCAACGGCTGGGCCTGACCTTTGCGGATCTGCGGGCGATCAATCCCGGCATCGTCTTCTGCTCGATCCTGGGCTTCGACCGGGGCGGCCCCTATTCGGACCGGCCCGCCTATGACGACCTGATCCAGGGTCTGGTGGCACTGCCCGACCTGCTGGAGCGCGCCGGCGGGCCCCCGCCTATGTGCCGCTGGCTTTGGCCGACCGGATCGCCGGGCTTTTCGCGGCGCAGGCTGTGCTGGCCGGCCTGCTTGCGCAACGGCGCAGCGGCGAGGCCCAGAGCGTCGTCGTGCCGATGTTCGAGGCCTTGGCCGGCTTCGTGCTGGGGGATCATCTCTATGGCGCGGCCTTCGTTCCGCCCGAGGGCCCGATAGGCTACGTCCGCCATCTCAACCCCCACCGCCGTCCGTTCCGCACCGCGGACGGGCTGATCGGCGTGATCCCCTATACCGACCGCCAGTGGCAGGCGCTGTTCGTGGCCATCGGCCAGCCGCAACTGGCCGAGGATCCGCGTTTTGCCCGACTTCATGCCCGCACCCGCAACATTGCCGAACTCTACCGGATCCTCGGCCGCCACCTCGCGGGCCGAACCACCGCCGAATGGCTGGAGATCTTCGAGGCCGCAGACATCCCCGCCATGCGCACCAACCGGCTGGACGGGCTTCTTGACGATCCGCAGCTTCGCGCCACCGGCTTTGCCAGCGAAGTCGCCCATCCGTCCGAAGGCACGCTTCTGCGGCCGAAGGGCGCGGTGCGGCGTGACGAGGCGCCCCAGTCCGCGCCCTGCGAAGCCCCCCGGCTGGGCGAACACGGCGCCGAGGTGCTGCGCGAGGCCGGGCTTTCCGAGGCGGAGATCGGCGCCCTGATGCGATCGGGGGTGCTGCACCTGCCCCAGACCGCCACAGACAGCAAAGGACAGGCAGGATGAGCGACACCGGACAGGGCGGCACCGGCGGATTTGTCTGGGATCCGCCCGCGGAACTGGCCCGGGCCAGCAACCTGCGCGCCTTCATGGACGAACACGGCATCCAGGACTATGCGGGCCTGCTGGCCCGCGCCGAGGCCGAACCGGACTGGTTCTGGAACGCCATCGCCAGCCGGCTGCACTTCTTCAGCCCCTATCGGCAGGTGCTGGACCTGTCGCGCGGCGCACCCTTTGCACGCTGGTGCGTGGGCGGCACCACCAACGCCGTCGCAAGCTGCATCGAACGGCACCGCGACACCCCCACCTGGGGCCGCGAGGCGCTGGTCTGGGAAGGCGAGGACGGCGAGGTGCGGCGGCTGACCTATGGGGCGCTTTCCGAACGGACTGACGCCCTGGCCGCGGCGCTGCTGCGCGAGGGCTGCGCCCGGGGCGAGGTGGTGGGCCTGTTCCTGCCCAACATCCCCGAGGCGATCATCGCCTTCTTTGCGGTGGCCAAGATCGGCGCGGTGGCCCTGCCGATGTTCTCGGGCTTCGGGGCGGCGGCACTGGCCAGCCGGCTGGCCGATGCCGGGGCGCGCTTCGTCATCACCGCGGACGGAACCTGGCGGCGCGGCGCGCTGGTGCCGCTCAAGGCGACGCTTGACGAGGCAGCCCCCGACCTGCGCCGCGTCATCGTGGTGCGCCATGCCGGCTGCGCGGTGGCGATGCAGGCCCCCCGCGACCTGTGGCTGGACGAGATCGCCGCACCGCCCGACGCCCCTGTTCCCACGGCCCGGATGGACGCCGAGGCGCCGCTGATGCTGATGTACACATCGGGCACCACCGGCAAGCCCAAGGGCACGGTCCACAGCCATTGCGGCTTCGTGGCCAAGATGGCGCTGGACATGGGCCTGATGATGGACGTGAAGCCCGCCGACCGCATCCTCTGGCTCAGCGACATGGGTTGGCTGGTGGGGCCGCTTCTGGCGGTGGGCACGACGCTGCACGGTGCCGCCATGCTGATCGCCGAGGGTGGGCCCGACTATCCCGATGCCGGGCGCATGTGGCGCCTGGTGGACAGCCACGCCATCAGCTTCCTGGGCATGGCGCCGACCATGGCGCGCAGCTTCATCCGCAGCGGCGGCGGCGGGATCGAAGACTACAGCCTGGCGTCGCTGCGCATCGTCGCCTCGACCGGAGAGCCCTGGACGCCCGAGGCCTGGAACTGGACCTTCGACAAGGTCTGCCGCAGGCGGGTGCCGATCATCAACTATTCGGGCGGCACCGAGATCGGCGGCGGGATCCTGTCGGGCAACGTGCTTGCGCCGATGAAGCCCTGCGCCTTCAGCGGCCCGATCCCAGGCATGGGCGCGGCGGTCGTGGATCTTGAAGGGCGCCCTGTGCCCGCCGGCGAAACCGGCGAACTGGTGCTGCGCCGGCCCTCGATCGGGCTGACCCGCAGCCTCTGGCAGGACGATGACCGTTACCTGCAATCCTACTGGACGGCGATCCCCGGGGTCTGGCACCAGGGCGACCGCGCCCGCATCGACGCCGACGGCGCCTGGTTCATCATCGGCCGATCCGACGACACGCTGAAGATCGCCGGCAAACGCACCGGCCCGTCCGAGATCGAAGGCCTGCTGACCGGCACCGGCAAGGTCGCCGAGGCTGCCGCCATCGGCCTGCCCGACCCGGTCAAGGGGCAGGCGGTAGGGTGTCTGGTGACGCTGATCCGTGGTCAGCAATGGGGGCCAGCCCTCGCGCAAGAACTGGAGAGCGCGGTTGTGGCGGGCCTCGGGGCGCCGTTCCGGCCGCGCTTCATCCTGCCGGTGTCGGATCTGCCCAAGACCCGCAACATGAAGATCATGCGCCGCGTGGTGCGCGCGGCGTGTCTGGGCGAACCTGCGGGCGACCTGTCGTCCCTGGTCAACCCCGAGGTGGTCGAGGAAATCCGTGCCGCAGCGCGCGGACTGTGAGGAAGCGATGGACAACGACAGCGAAGGGCAGGCAACGGCGCCGGCGACAGTGGCGGCAGGCGGCCCCGCCCGCTTCGACGCGCTGGCCGGCATCACCGTTCTCGACCTCTCGAAGGTGCTGGCGGGGCCGATCTGCGCGCAGTATCTGGGCGACATGGGGGCCGATGTCATCAAGATCGAGCCTCTGGGCACGGGCGACGATACCCGATCCTGGCCGCCCTTCCTGGGCGAGGAGAGCGCGATCTTTCTCAGCACCAACAAGAACAAGCGCAGCATTGCGCTTGATCTCAAGCGGCCCGAGGGGCTGGCCGTCCTGCACCGCATGGTGGCGCAGAGCGACGTGGTGATCGAGAGCTACCGCACCGGCGTGGCACCCCGGCTGGGGATCGACCATGCGTCGCTGTCGCGGCTTCGGCCGGGTCTGGTGCATGCTTCGATCTCGGGCTTTGGGCGCAGCGGTCCGCTGGCCGACTTGCCGGGCTACGACATGATGGTGCAGGCCTTCAGCGGGATCATGAGCCTGACGGGCGAAAAGGGCGGCGCACCGGTCCGCATCCCGATCTCGCCGCTGGATCAGACCACCGCCGTCCACACGGCGCTGGCGATTGTCGCTGCCTTGCGCCGGCGCGACCTGACCGGCGAAGGCGCGGCGATCGAAACCTCGCTCTATGAAACCGCGCTGGCCTTCCTGGGCTATATCGCCCAGTCGTACTGGGCCACCGGCAAGGCCCCCAGCCCTTCGGCTCGGGCCACGAGTCGCTCTGTCCGTATCAGGCCTTTGCCGCCTCGGACGGATGGATCCTGATCGCCGTGGGCAGCGACAAGGTCTGGCGCGCCTTTGCCCCGGCGGTGGGGCTTGAGGCGATGCGCGACGATCCCCGCTTCGCCACGAACCAGGCTCGCGTCGCCCGGTTCGACGAGACGGTGGCCGCCGTCGCTGCGGCCCTGGCCACGCGCGGGGTGGCCGAGTGGTGCGGGATCCTGCGCGCGGCGGGGGTTCCACATTCGCCGATCAATTCGCTGGGCCAGAGCCTGGCCCAGCCGCACGTCGCCGAACGCGGGATGGTGGCTTCGATCCCTCACAGCACCGTTGGCAAGGTGCCGGCGATGGCCATCCCGATCCTGGTGCAGGGCTGCGACCGTTCGCCACGGCGCGCCGCCCCGACCCTGGGGGAACACGGCGCCGAGGTTCTGCGCCGCTTCGGCTTGGCCGACGGCGAGGTTGCGGCGCTGAAGGCGGCGGGCGTGATCGGAAGCGGCCCTGCCGCCCCGGCCGGCCGCGACAGCGACACGGCTTGACGCGGGCGCCGTGGCATGTGCCTTTGCGGCGGTCATACGGGTTTGGGAAAAGCGATGGCGACATCCTCGGAAAGCGAGCCGGCAGCCGATCGCAGCCGCGACGGTCCCCTGTCGCTGCTGCGCACGCTGAAAATCCTTGAACATGTGGCCGCCCAAGAGGAAGCGATGCCCCTTGCCCGCCTCAGCGAGGCGCTGGAACTGCCCAAGAGCAGCCTGCTGGGGCTGCTGCGGGCGCTGACCCAGAATCGGTATCTTGTCCAGGAAGGGGGCGCTACGCGTTGGGACCGGCGGCGCACCGGCTGGCGGTGTCGATCCTGCCGGGCTTCTCGTTGACGCGCCTGGCGCGCCCGGTGTTGCGCTCGCTGGCGGAAAGCAGCGGCGAGACGGCGCTTCTGGGGTTGCTGGACCCAGCGACCGACCGGATGGTCTATGTCGAGATCTGCGAAAGCGACCGGGTGGTGCGCTACGTCGTTCCCGTCGGCACCAGCCGGCCGCTGTATTGCACGGCCGGCGGGCGGGTGCTTCTGGCCTGGCAAGGCGACGAATGGCTCGAGGATTATCTGCTGCGCATGGCCGCTTCGCCCGAACCGCTTGTCCCGCCCCTCAGGGCGGAAGCGGTGCGCGCCGCCGTGGCGAAGGTGCGGCGCGAGGGCCTTTCCGCCACGCAGGGCGACTTCCTGGCCGAGGTCGCGGGGGTGGCCGCGCCGGTTCTGGACCGCGAGGGGGCAATCGCGGGGGCGATGATGCTGGGCATTCCCATCGAGCGAAGCCGCGCCAACATGGAGAGGCTGAGCGGGATGGTGCGCCATGCCGCTGCGCTGCTCTCGCAGGATCTGGGCTTTTCGGCCGCACCCGGACCCGCAGGCCCAGTACAGGAGTACAGCGCCTCGTAAACTTTCGCCACCGGGGCCCCACAAGGGACATGGCCTGTTCGATAACGGCCTGCAGGCTCGCGCCGGCGGAAGCGGGGCGGCGTCCCGACCCGGACCAATGGTCTGACCCGGCTTCTGCCCGATCAGGGCTTGTGCGGACAGCCGGGCGTGTCCGATCCAGCAGATGAAGAAGTGCCGGAAGACCGCCGCAGCCGTCTGCCGCGCGGTAACCGTTCGGAGAGGCACGCTCCTCTTTGGTGTTAGCGGGTCGGCCAATCCTAATCCGATGGCCATTGGCCGCCGTGTCGGTTGCCCGAAGTCGCCTCGGCGCAAGATAATCAGGGTCAAGGATCTTCGTGCCGAACGGGTGCCGCGCGCGCGCAAACAGAAGGGGAAGCACAGATGCCGACGATCGATGGTTCCATCAGCGAATGGTCATCCAATACGCGGCTGGACACGGCGGCGACCGGAACGGCCGGCTACGGCCTCTGGGGCATGGCCGAGGCCAACTCCCTGTATTTCGCGATGTCGGCCGACAGCGTGCCGATCGGCGACAACACCACCCTGTGGCTGGACACCGATCTTGACCGCGCCACCGGCTATCAGATCTGGGGATGGGCCGGCGGGGCGGAATACCATGTCGAACTTGCGGCCGACGGCTCGGCGCGGCTTTATTCGGGCGGCCCCGAACAGACGCTGGTGGCTGAACTGGAGGAAGCCCGCAGCACCGACGGGCGCATCCTCGAGTTCCGCATCGATCGCGGCCTGCTGGCCGGGGCTCCTGCCGCCGTGCGGGTCTATGCCGATGTCAACGACGCGGCCTTCTTGCCGAACTCCTACGCGACGGCGAACTTCATCGTCGGCAGCCAGCCGGTGGTGCAGGCCGGGGGCAAGACCCTTGACGGCAGCCTGACCGACTGGGCGGCGTCCACCCGTCTTGACACCGCGGCGACTGGCGCGGCCGGCTATGCCCTTTACGGCGACCTGCAGGGCGGCACCTATACCTTCGCGATCGACAGCGACGCCGTTCAGGTGGGCGCGAACACGACGATCTGGCTGGACACCGACCGCAACGGAGCGACCGGATACCAGGTCTGGGGATGGGCCGTCGGGGCCGAATACAACATCAACATCGGCGCCGACGGCGTGGCGCGGCTGTATTCGGGCGCGGCGGGACAGACCTTGGTCGCGGATCTCGCCTATGCCCGCAGCGCCGACGGCACGACGATGGAATTCGCGGTCGATCAGGCGCTTCTGGGGGGCTCGGCCTCGACCCGGGTCTTTGCCGACGTCAATGACACGGCCTTCCTTCCAAACAGCTATGCCACGGCCAATTTCGTCGTGGGCTCTCGGCCCCCCGCCGTCGTGGGAGGCGTCACGCTGGACGGCTCGCTTGCCGAATGGGTGGCCGGCACCGTGCTGGCGACGCAGGCGGGCCATGAATTGCGGGGCCAGCTTGTCCAGGATGCCGCCGGCGACAGCTACATCCTGGCCGTGGCCTCGGACGGCGCGGCGATCGGCGCCAACACCACCATCTGGCTGGACACCGACCTGAACGCCGCGACGGGCTACTTGATCTGGGGCTGGGCCGGCGGGGCGGAATACAACATAAACATCACCGCCGACGGTCAGGCGAAGCTGTATTCCGGGGCGGCCGGGGGCACCTTCGTGGCCGACCTGGCCTTCGGCCGCAGCGCCGACGGCACGGGCTTCGAGATCGCCGTGCCCAAAAGCCTTCTGGCGGGAAGCCCGGCCCAGCTGCGGGTGCTGGCCGATGTCAACGACACGGTCTTCCTGCCCGGAGACTATGCCAGCGCGAACCTTGTCGTCGGTGCACCGCCGCCACCGGCCCCCGTGGACGCGCCCCAATCGCGCATCGCCATCGTCTATTCGGAAACCACGGCCGCCAACTTCTATGACAAGACGGCCTATGGCCAGCTGTTCATGGCGGCCCAGAACCAGGCCATGCAGGCGGGCGTTCCCTTCGATCTGCTGAACGAATCCGACCTTCTGGATCCTGCGGCCCTGGCCGGATACGATGCGATCGTCTTTCCCGGCCTCTCGCACGTCAAGGGATCCCAGGTCTCGGCCATCGCGTCGTCCCTGGCGACGGCCGTGCAGAACTACGGCGTCGGCCTGATCGCCGCGGGCAACTTCCTGACCAATGACGAAACCGGAGCTGCGATCGCCGGCGATTCCTATGCCCGCATGAAATCGCTGCTGGGCGTCACGCTGGAAGGCTTCGGCGCGACCAGCGGGATCACGCTGGAAGCGACGGGCGCCGCCAATCCCATGCTGGACGGTTACGCCGCCAATCAGGTCGTCGGCCAGTACGGCAACATCTCCTACCTCGACTTCATGGACGTGACCGGCCGGGGGCAGGTCCTGTTCCAACAGGTCGTCACGGGCGGCACTCGCGATGCCGTCATCGCCACCCAGACCACGGGGCGCAACGTCCATTTCGCCACCGACGCGATCATGGGCAACAACAACATCCTGGGCGAGGCGATCGACTGGGTGCTGCAGGACAATGCGCCGGACGTGTCCCTGCTGATGACGCGCAACACGTCGCTGTTCTATTCGCGCAACGACATGGACCAGTCGCAAGAGGTCGAGGACGTCCAGATCCGAGAGCCCGGCATCTACGATGCGATGTTGCCCATCATCGAGAAATGGTACGCCGATTACGGGTTCGTCGGGTCCTACTACATCAACAT